>CAZIFU010000238.1:0-82622 GCA_964539075.1 uncultured Verrucomicrobiota bacterium
TGAGATCCTCGACATCCTCGGCCCGCAGGCCCTCCGCGAGCACCTCGTCAACGAAGTGCAGGAAGTCTATCGCGCCCAGGGCGTGGAGATCAACGACAAGCACGTCGAGATCATCATCCGCCAGATGCTGCGCAAAGTGAAGGTCACCGAGCCGGGCGACACCACCTTCCTCTGGGGCGAGCAGATTGATAAAATAATGTTCGAGGCGGAAAATCAGCGCGTCGAAAAAATGGGCGGCAAACCCGCCGAAGCCCAACCCGTGCTGCTGGGCATCACCAAGGCCTCGCTGGAAACGGAGAGCTTCCTGAGCGCCGCGTCGTTCCAGGACACTACTCGCGTACTCACCGAGGCGGCCACCATGGGCAAGGTGGATTACCTGCGCGGTTTCAAGGAAAACGTCATCATGGGCCACATCATCCCGGGCGGCACCGGGTTCAGTTACCACCGCAACGTGAAGCTCGTCCCACTGGTCGAAGAGCCGCCGGTCGAGGAACCCAATCCGCTCGTGGACGAGCCGGTGGCCGGCTAAGAATAGGGTCCAGGGTCCAGGCTCTTGGGCCGCCCCAGACCCGAGAACCCAGACCCTAAACCGACCCAGACAAATACTTGTTGCAACCGAAAGTTCGTTTGATATTATCCGCACTCCATTTGTCCCGCTTAGCGGGACCAGTGGCTGAAAATGCGACTCTGTAGCGATGCCAACGATCAACCAGCTCGTCCGCAAAGGACGAAAAAAATTGCGATTCAAGTCCAAGTCGCCCGCCTTGGAGACGGCGCCCTTTCGCCGCGGCGTCTGCCTCCAGGTCATGACGCGCACGCCCAAGAAGCCCAACTCGGCGATGCGCAAAGTGGCCAAGGTCCGGCTGACCAACGGCTATGAGGTCATCGCTTACATTCCCGATGAAGGCCACAATCTGCAGGAGCACTCCATCGTGCTGGTGCGCGGCGGCCGCGTGAAGGATTTGCCCGGCGTCCGCTATCACATCGTCCGCGGCGCGCTCGATGCCGCCGGCGTGGAAAAACGCCGCGTCAGCCGATCCAAGTACGGCGTCAAGCGGCCCAAACCCGGGAAGGCGCTCCCGCAAAGCGGGACCGCACCCCCCGCCGTCCCGCAAAGCGGGCCCGTATAACGATTCGGCGATCCTTTTTTTAACCATTCAACAAGCCCATGTCGCGTCGTCGTCGAGCAGTTAAAAGAGCGCTGGTGCCGGACGCCAAGTTCGGCAGCCCGCTGGTCACCCGGCTGGTCAACACGGTCATGCAGGGCGGCAAGAAAACCGTCGCGCAGCGGATCGTGTACGGTGCGTTCGACTCGATTGCCGCGAAAAACCCGGCGCTCAATCCGCTGGACGCCTTGCAACGCGCCGTGGACAACGCCAAGCCGCGCCTGGAAGTCAAGCCGCGCCGCGTCGGTGGTGCCACCTATCAGGTGCCCGTGGAGGTCACGGTGGACCGGCAACTGGCCCTGGCGATGCGCTGGCTGGTGGATTTTGCCGACGCCCGCAAAGGCATCACGATGAAGGAAGCGCTGGCCTCCGAAATCCTGGAAGCCTACCAGGGCCAGGGCAACGCCATTCGGAAACGCGATGAGGTGCACAAGATGGCCCAGGCCAACAAGGCCTTCGCCCATTTCCGCTGGTAATAACAAACATGGAGCGCGCCTCCCCTCCCGTTCAGCGGGAGGGGACCCGAACCGTTCGGAATTGTGAATCTGGATTCATCAGATGGAAGCTGTAATGGAAATAATGGAAAACAAGTCGGTCAATTCGCCGGATCGGCAGTACACGCTGGAGCGCACGCGCAACATCGGTATCGCCGCGCACATCGATGCGGGGAAAACCACCACCACCGAGCGCATCCTCTTTTACACCGGCCTCATCCACAAAATGGGCGACGTGGATGACGGCAACACGGTGACGGACTGGATGGAGCAGGAGCGCGAACGGGGCATCACCATCACCTCGGCGGCCACCACCTGCTACTGGTCGCAGAAGGACGACGGCTGCCGCAAGTCCTTCCTCGGCATCCCGCACCGCGTCAACATCATTGACACGCCCGGCCACGTGGATTTCACCGCCGAAGTCGAACGCTCCATGCGCGTGCTCGACGGCGCGGTCGCCGTCTTCTGCGGCGTGGCCGGCGTCCAGCCCCAGTCCGAGACGGTCTGGCGCCAGGCCACCAAATACAAGGTGCCCCGCATCGCCTTCGTCAATAAAATGGACCGCACCGGCGCGAATTTTGAAAATGCGCTGAACGAAATGCGCATAAAGCTCGGCGCCTATGCCTACGCCGTCATGATCCCCATCGGCAAGGAGGACCATTTCAAAGGTGTCATTGATCTCGTCAACCAGAAGGCCGTCATTTACGACGATGCTGACCCCGTCGGCCTCAAATACACCGTCACCGATATCCCCGACGAGCACAAAGACCGCGCCGAGGCGGCGCTGGCGGAATTGATTGACGGCGTGTCCAACAAAGACGATGAGATCGCCGAACTTGTGATCGAGGAAAAACCCATCGAACCGCTCGTCCTCAAGGCCGCCATCCGACGGTTGACCTGCAAGATTGAACTGGTGCCGGTCTTCTGCGGTTCCGCTTTCAAAAAGAAGGGCGTCCAGCCGCTTCTGGACGCGGTGGTGGATTATTTGCCTTCGCCCCTGGATGTGCCCCCGGCCCTCGGGTTGGTGCCCGGCACCGCCGACACCGTCGAGGTCCCCCCAGACGATCACGGCAAATTCTGTTCGCTGGCCTTCAAGCTGTGGACCGATCCGTTTGTCGGCAAACTGGTTTTCTTCCGCGTCTATAGCGGCATGCTCACCAAAGGCGACACCATTTACAATCCCCGCACCCGCAGGCGCGATCGCGTCAGCCGCGTCATGATGATCCAGGCCGACAAACGCATCGAAGTGCAGACGACCTTCGCGGGCGATATCGCGGCGCTCGTCGGCCTCAAGAACATCACCACCGGCGACACGTTGTGCGACGAGGATTTTGAAGTGCTGCTCGAACCGCCCACCTTCCCCGAACCGGTCATTTCGATGGCCATCGAGCCCAAGACCAAGGCCGACCGCGAAAAAATGGCGGAGGGCTTGCAGCGGCTCGCGGAGGAAGATCCGACTTTCCGCTGTTTCACCAACGAGGAAACCGGCCAGTTGATCATCGCCGGCATGGGTGAGCTGCATTTGGAAATCATCCGCGACCGCCTCTTCCGCGAATTCAAGGTGGAAGCCAACGCCGGCGCGCCCCAAATCGCCTACCGCGAAACCATCACCAAACCCGCCGAGGGCGAAGGCAAGTTCATCCGCCAGTCCGGCGGCCGCGGCCAATACGGCCACGCGCTCGTCACGATCCAGCCCAACGAGAAGGGCAAGGGCGTCGAAATCGAAAACAAGATCGTCGGCGGCGCGATTCCCAGGGAATACATCCCGGCGGTCGTTGATGGCATCGAAGAGGCCATCAAGGGCGGCGTGCTGGCGGGCTACCAGATGATTGATATCAAGGTCGCCATCGTGGACGGCACGTTCCACGAAGTGGACTCCACCGAACTGGCCTTCAAAATGGCCGGCATCTTCGCGCTCAAAGACGCCGTTAAAAAGGCCCACCCCATTTTACTCGAACCCATCATGAAGGTCGAATGCACCACGCCCGACGAATACCAGGGCGATCTGCTCGGCGACCTCAGCCGCCGGCGCGGCAAAATCCTGAGCATCGAATCAAAAAACAACGCCGTCAGCCTTTACGCCGAAGTGCCGCTGGCCGAGATGTTCGGTTACGCCACGGCCATCCGCTCCCTCTCCAAGGGCCGCGCCTCCTATTCGATGGAACCCTTCAGCTTCGAGCAGGTGCCTAACAGCATACTGGCCACCATTTTGGATTCGGCAAAATCAAAACCCGCGGCACGCAGCTAAAACCCCAGACCCCAGACCCCAAACCCCTGACTTTATGGCTGGACAACGCATTCGCATCCGACTCAAAGCCTACGACCACCGGGTCATTGACCAGTCGGCGCACGACATCGTGGAAACCGTCAAGCGCACCGGCGCCCGCGTGGCCGGGCCGATCCCGCTGCCCACGCGCATCGAGCGGTTCACCGTCCAGCGTTCGCCACACTGCGACAAGAAATCGCAGGAGACCTTCGAGCAGCGCACACACAAGCGCCTGCTCGACATCCTCGATCCGACGGCCAAGACAGTGGACGAGCTGAAGAAGCTGAACCTGCCCGCCGGCGTGGACATCACCATCAAAATTTAGTTATATCGTTACATGACTCGCACCGAAACAGCGGACAACCTGATGTAACTCAATTCATTTTTTTAACGAACAAGCCATGCCACTCGGACTTTTAGGAAAGAAACTCGGTCAAACCCGCGTGTACGACGAACGGGGCCGCGCCCTCTCCGTGACCATCGTGCTCGGCGGCCCCAACCGCGTTCTGCAATGCAAGACCTTCGAAACCGACGGTTACCAGGCTGTCCAACTGGGCTTTGACGATCAGAAAGAACAGCGCCTGGCCAAACCGCTCCTGGGCCACCTCAAAAAACACAATGGCGCGCCCGTCAAACGCATCCGGGAATTCCGTGACTTCTCGCTCGAAGTGAAACCCGGCGACGTGGTGAGCGTGAACATTTTTGCCCAGGGCGATTTCGTGGACGCCATCGGCGTCACCAAAGGCCGCGGCTTCGAGGGCGTCGTCAAACGCCACCATTTCGCCGGCGGCGACAGCACCCACGGCGCCAAAGGCTGGCATCGCCGCGGCGGGGCGATCGGTTGCCGCCTCTTCCCCGGTACCGTGCGGCGCGGCTTGAAAATGCCCGGCCACATGGGCCAGGTCCGCCGCACCTCCCAGAACCTGGAAATCATCCAGGTGCGCGAGTCGGACCATCTCCTGCTGATCAAGGGTGCCATTCCCGGCGCCAACGGCGATTACGTGATTATCCGGGAAGCCAAGAAGCTTCCCAAAGGCTCGCCGCGCGCGCAGGCCAGGGCCAAAGGACCGGCCGTCGCCAAGCCGGCTGAAAAACCCGGCAAGGCCGCCCCGGCGGCCGTTCCCGTCGCCGCCAAGAAATAACCGACGCTCATGAAGCTGACCATTAAAGATATGACGGGGAACAGCGCCGGTGAACTGGAAGTGAAGTTTCCTCTCATCGAAAACGGCCGTGGCACGCAGGCCGTCCACGATGTCGTGGTGGCCCACCAGGCCGCGCAGCGCATGGGCACGGCCTGCACCAAAACGATGGGCGAAGTGGCCGGCAGCGGGAAGAAACCGTGGCGGCAAAAAGGCACCGGGCGCGCCCGCGCCGGCTCGTTTGCTTCGCCGCTCTGGCGCGGCGGCGGCGTGGTCTTCGGTCCCAAGCCGCGCGATTTTCGCAAGAAGGTTTCCCGCGCCACCCGCCACCTGGCCTTGCAAAAGGCGATCAGCGAACGGTTGCAGGCCGGCGACGTCATCGTGGTGGACGACCTCAAGCTCGCGGCGCCGAAGACCAAGGAGTTTCTGGCTGTTCTGGCGGCCTTGCAACTGGAGGGCACGGTGCTGGTGGTCTCCGCGGAGATTGATCACAACCTGCTGCTCGCCTCGCGTAACGTCGCCTCGGTCGAAGTGACGACCAGCGACCAATTGAACACCTACCAGGTGTTGCGCAGCGACAAGCTGCTGTTCACCCGCGGTGCGTTCGAGAGATTCGGACAACGGCTGGCGGAGTAAAACCATGAACTCCTTTGAAATCATCAAAACCGTCCGCCTCACGGAAAAAGGCTCCACCCAGTCCGAGAAGTTCAACCAGTACACCGTCGTGGCCGACTGCCGGGCCAACAAGGTCCAGATCCGCCAGGCCGTGCAGGAACTTTTCAAAGTCAAGGTGCTGCGCGTGAACACCCTGAACGTGCGCGGCAAACTCCGGCGCCAACGCACCCCCCAGGCTGGCCAGACGAACGATTGGAAGAAGGCCCTGGTCACCTTGAAGGCCGGCGAGAAGATCAGCCTGACCTGACCCATTTTATGCCCGTCAAAACTTTTCGACCCTTAACGCCCTCCACGCGCTACATCACCATCGCGTCGTTCGACGAGATCACCAAATCCCGCCCGGAAAAACGCCTGGTCATGACCCGCAAAAAGACCGGCGGCCGCAATTGCTATGGCCGCGTCACCAGTCGCGGCATCGGCCAGGGGCACAAACAAAAAATCCGCCTCGTGGATTTCAAGCGCAATAAAATCGGCGTCGAAGCCACCGTCACCGCCATCGAATACGATCCCCGGCGCACCGCGCGGCTGGCGTTGCTGGAATACAAGGATGGCGAGAAACGATACATCCTGGCCCCGAATGGTATTCAGGTCGGCGCCAAAGTCGTGAGCGGTCCGCAAGCGCCGCCCGAACTCGGCAACAGTCTGCCCTTGAAAATCATGCCCATCGGCCTGCCCATCCACAACCTGGAACTCACCCCCGGCCGCGGCGCGCAGATGGTCCGTTCAGCCGGCGGTGCGGCGACCCTGATGTCGCGCGATGAAGGGTATGCCCAGATCCGGCTGCCCTCCGGCGAAATCCGCAAGATCAACGAAAACTGTTATGCGACCATCGGTCAGGTCGGCAATATCGAGCACGAGAACATTGTCCTCGGCAAGGCGGGCCGCTCGCGCCATCGTGGCATCCGGCCGTTGAGCCGCGGCGTGGCCAAGAACCCGGTGGACCATCCGATGGGCGGCGGCGCCGGCAAGACCTCCGGCGGCGGTCACCCGGTCACGCCCTGGGGCGTGATCACCAAAGGTTACAAGACCCGGCATCGGAAAAACCGGTCGAACCGCTTCATCGTGGTGCGCCGCAACGGCCTGCCAATGAAACTCAAATAACGATCTATGGGACGCTCGATTAAAAAAGGTCCATTCGTGGACGGCCACTTGATGGACAAAGTCGTCAAGGCCAGGGAAACCGGCTCCAAACAGCCGATCAAAACCTGGTCGCGCCGCTCGACGATCACGCCCGATTTTGTGGGGCTCACCTTCAGCGTGCACAACGGCAAGATTTTCAACCCGGTGTTCGTCACCGAAAACATGGTCGGCCACCGGCTGGGGGAGTTTTCCCCGACGCGCGTCTTTAAAAAGCACGGCGCGCACACGGCCAAGGCCGAGGCGAAGTAATTTTATGGAAGTCCAGGCCATCACCAAAAACGTGCCCATGTCGGCGCAGAAGATGCGCGAAGTGGTCCGGCAGATTCAGGGCCTGCACGCCTTGCACGCCCAGGCCCTGCTCGCGGCCGTGCCGCGCAAGTCGGCCCGGGTGGTCGCCAAAACCTTGAAGTCCGCGCTGGCCAACGCCGAGAACAACAACGGGATGAAACCCGAAACGTTGCGCATCAAACTGGCCGTCGCGGGCACCGCCACGACGTTGAAGCGATCCGTTCCGAAAGCCCGCGGTTCGTCCGGGCCGATTTTGAAACGCCGGTGCCACGTGAAAATCGTTCTCTCCGACCAGTAACCTATGGGACAAAAAACCAATCCAATCGGCCTGCGCGTCGCCGTCAACAAAGACTGGCGCTCGAAGTGGTACGCCAACAAAAAGGAATTCGGCAAACTGCTCTCCGAGGACCGGCAGATCCGGGAAATTTTGAAGAAGAAACTCGAGTCGGCCGCCGTGCCCAAGATCGTGATCGAACGCGCCGCCACCCGCTGCCGCATCACCATTTTCACCGCCCGGCCCGGTGTGGTCATCGGCCGCAAAGGCGCCGAGATTGACAAGATCAAGGAAGAGTTGAGCAAAATGACCGGCAAGGAAATTTACGTGGACATCCAGGAAATCAAAACCCCCGAACTCGACGCCCAGCTCGTGGCCGAAAACGTGGCGCTGCAACTCGAACGCCGCATTTCCTTCCGCCGCGCCATGAAGAAGGCCGTGCAGACGGCGATGGATTTCGGCGCCGAAGGGATCAAGATCCGCTGCGGCGGCCGTCTGGGCGGGGCGGAACTGGCCCGCGTGGAAATGTACCACGAAGGCCGTGTGCCCTTGCACACGCTGCGCGCCAACATCGAGTACGGCTTCGCCGAGGCCAGCACGCTCTACGGCAAGCTCGGTGTCAAATGCTGGATCTGCAAAGGGGAAACCCAGGCGGACAAGACGCCGGCCGCCGCGCCGATCGCGCCGGATACCGCCACCAACGCCTGACCCTGTTTTCGAGGACGCCCTATGCCATTGATGCCCGCCAGAGTCAAGTATCGCAAAATGCACCGCGGCAGCCGCGCCGGACTGGCCTCGCGCGGAGCCACCGTGGCCTTCGGCGAATACGGCTTGCAGGCGCTGCAACGGTGCTGGCTCGACACCAAGCAAATCGAAGCCGCGCGCGTGGCCGTCACCCGTTTCATGAAACGGCGCGGCAAGGTGTGGATCCGGATTTTTCCGGACAAATCCTTCACCAAGAAACCGCTGGAAACCCGCATGGGCAAGGGCAAGGGTCCGCTCGAATCCTGGGTGGCGGTCATCCGTCCGGCCAATGTGC
Organism: uncultured Verrucomicrobiota bacterium; assembly: GCA_964539075.1. Classification (GTDB taxonomy): domain Bacteria; phylum Verrucomicrobiota; class Verrucomicrobiia; order Limisphaerales; family CAZIFU01; genus CAZIFU01. The sequence goes on from CAZIFU010000238.1 coordinate 8,482, forward strand.
TCTTTGAAGTGGACGGCGTGCCCGAAGCCGTGGCGCGCGAGTCCATGCGACTGGCGGCGACCAAACTGCCGATCAGAACCAAATTTATTTCCCGCCACAGACATGGTTGAGTGGCAAGCCGCGTTATGAAAATGTCCGAACTCAAAGACAAGACGCTGATCGAGCTGACGGCCCAGGGCCGCGATTTGCGCCAGGAAATGTTCAACCTGCGCCTGCAACAGGCCAGCGCGCAGTTGGAAAAACCGGCGCGCCTGCGCACCTTGCGCCGGGACGTGGCCCGGATCGAAACCCGGATTTCCCAGTTAAGCCGGCCGCGCGCCTGAAGATTTTGTTTATGACTGAAAACCAAACCACCCGCGCTCATCGCAAAGAACGTCTGGGCGAAGTCCTCTCCAACAAGATGGCCAAGACCATCGTGGTGCAAGTCGAGCGTCGTTTCCAGCATCCGCGCTACAAAAAGGTCGTCACCAGCTACAAGAAGCTTTACGCGCACGATGAGAAGGGCGAGGCCAGACCGGGCGACCGCGTGCGCATTGAAGAAACGCGGCCGATTTCCAAGACCAAGTGCTGGCGGCTGGTCGCCGTGGTCCAGCGCAACACCGAGGCCGCCCCCGTGGCCGTCTGATATCTCACGGTTATGCTCCAGATTCGTTCCATTTTAGACGTGGCCGACAACACCGGCGCCAAGCGCGCGGCGGCGATCGGCGTGCTGGGACGCAACCAGCGATACGCCCGCATCGGCGATGTGATCAAGGCCCACATCAAGGAGGCCGCCCCCGATGGCACCGTCAAGAAAGGCGAGGTCGTGGACGCCGTGGTGGTGCGCACCCGCCAGCCGATCCGCCGCAGCGACGGCTCCTACCTGCGCTTTGACAGCAACGCCGTTGTCATCATTGACAAGGAAAACAACCCGCGCGGCACGCGCATCTTCGGGCCGGTGGCGCGCGAGTTGCGCGACAAGAAGTTCATGAAAATCATTTCACTGGCCCCGGAGGTCATCTGAGTTATGCTGAGATTTCACGTCAAAAAAGGGGATGACATCGTGGTCATCGCCGGCACTGAACGGGGCAAGCGCGGCAAAATCATCGAAGTCATCACCGGCCAACAACGGGTCATCGTCGAGGGCGTGAAGATGATCAAGCGCCACACCCGCAAGAACCAGCAAAATCCGCAGGGGGCCATTGTCGAACGCGAAGGCTCCATCCATATTTCCAATGTCATGAGCGTCGCCCGATTTGACGCGCAGGTCGCCAAACGCGGCCTGGTCCCGGCGGCGGTTTGACCAGCGCGATGAGCATTTTAGATCAACAACCAACCTGCAACGCTCCGGCAAAATCCGGGGCCGAGTGAAATGAAAGCCCGACTTTACCAGAAGTACGTTGAAACCGTCCGGCCCGCCCTGATGGAGAAGCGGCAATATAAAAACATCCACCAGGTCCCGCGCCTGGCCAAGATTGTCGTCAACATGGGGATCAGTGCCGCGCTCGAAAAGGGCGCCGTCGAGGACGCCGCCCGGGAACTGGGCCTCATCACCGGGCACAAACCGGTCATTACCAAGTCCCGCAAAAGCATCGCCAATTTCAAATTGCGCGAGGGCCAGCCCAACGGCTGCTATGTGACGCTGCGCCGCGATGCGATGTACGAATTTTTCGACCGCTTGGTGGCGGCGGCGCTGCCGCGCATCCGCGACTTTCGCGGCACGTCCACCCGCTCCTTTGATGGCCGGGGGAATTATTCACTGGGCATCACCGAACAGACTATTTTTCCCGAAGTCGAACTGGACAAAATCAAACGGCAACAAGGGATGGACGTGACCATCGTCACGACGGCGCCGACCGACGCGGAGGCGCTGGATCTGTTGAAACTCATGGGCATGCCCTTCGCCGAAGGAAGATAAAAATTATGGCTAAAATGGCCTGGTTGGAACGAAACAAGAAGAAAGCCGAAACGGTCAGGAAGTATGCGGCGCTGCGCGCCGAACTGAAGGCCCGGCATGATTACGCCGGACTGGCCAAGCTGCCGCGCAACGCCAGCCCCAGCCGCGTGGTCAACCGTTGCCAGTTCTCCGGCCGGCGCCGCGGCTACCTGCGCAAGTTCCACTGCTCGCGGTTGACCTTCCGCGAGGCGGCCCTCAACGGCTTGATCCCCGGCGTCACCAAAGCGAGCTGGTAAGAGCACGATTATGATTGATCCCATTTCCGACATGTTGACGCGCATCCGCAACGCCAGCCAGGCGCTGCTGCCGGCGGTGGAATTGCCGCATTCCAAAATGAAGGAGAATATCGCCCGCATTCTCCAACGCGAAGGCTACCTGGAAGACTGGTCCGTCGAAGGCAAAACCATCAGAAAATTGAAACTCAAATTAAAATACCAGGGCCGCAAAGGCGTCATCGAAGGGCTGCGCCGGGTGAGCACGCCCGGCTTGCGCCGCTACGTGGGCGCGACGGAAATACCGCGCGTACTCGGCGGCATGGGCACCTCCATCGTCTCGACCTCCAAAGGCGTGATGACCGGCCTCAGCGCCCGCAAACAAAACCTCGGCGGCGAGTTGCTTTGCTTCGTCTGGTAATCGCGGCAACGATTTAACGATTTAACAAGAACTATGTCACGCATTGGCAGACAGCCGGTGGAAATCCCCGCCAAGGTCAAGGTGGAGATCAAAGGCCAGAAAGTGTTCGTCGAGGGCCCCAAGGGCAAGCTCGACTTCGAACTGCCGCGCCGCACCGCCGCCACGGTGGAGGGCGCGAAGGTGCTCGTCAGTCGCCAGGGCGACGATGCCGAAGCCAGGGCCCTACACGGCATGAGCCGCGCGATGGTCAACAACATGGTCAAGGGCGTCAGCGAGGGCTTCGTCAAAAAACTCGAAATCCAGGGCGTCGGCTTCAAGGCCGCCGTGCAGGGCAAAAACGTCAACCTGAGCCTGGGCTACTCGCATCCGTTGGTTTACCCGATCCCTGACCAGATCAAGGTGACCGTGGAAGAAAACACCAAGCTCACCATCGAAGGGCCTAACAGGCAGGTGGTCGGTCAGGTGGCCTCTGAAATCCGCAGCTTCTACCCGCCCGAACCCTACAAGGGCAAGGGCGTGCGTTACTCGGATGAAAAAGTCCTCCGCAAGGAAGGCAAAACGGTGCAATAATCAAAGATCAATGGGCCACGGCCAGATCCGTGCCCGCGACGCAATGAGAACGGAACAAAAGCATAAACTGGCGCAACTGCGCCGCTGGCGGATTCGCAAAAAAATCTCCGGCACGAAGGAACGCCCGCGCATGAGCGTCTGTTTCACCGACCAGAACATTCACGTGCAATTCGTGGACGATGCCGCCGGCGTCACGCTGGCCTCGGCCTCGACGCTCAGCAAGGCGGTCCCCGACCGGGACAAGCTGGCGGCCAACGTGACCAGCGCCAAACGGATCGGCGCGCTGGCGGCTGAAGCCGCCAAAAGCAAAGGCATCCAGAAGGTCGTGTTCGACCGCGCCGGCGCGCGTTACCACGGCAAAGTCAAGGCGCTGGCCGACGCCGCGCGCGAAGCCGGTCTGCAATTCTAACCCATCACCAGGAGCAACACATCGTGGCTGAAGCAACCAGAATGAACGAAGGCATGGGCCGCAGCGCGGGTCGCGGGGCCAGCCGCGGTGGCCGGCGCGGCCGCTCGTCCTCCGATTCGCCGGAAAACCTCATTGACGGCAAGCCCGCCGATGAATTGGTCGAGAAGGTCGTCTTTATCAACCGCTCCGCCAAAGTGGTCAAGGGCGGACGCCGTTTCAGTTTCAGCGCGCTGGTGGTCATTGGCGACAAACGCGGCCGGGTTGGCATCGGCCTGGGCAAGGCCGGTGAAGTGGCCGACGCCATCAAAAAAGGCGGCGAAGACGCCAAGCAACACATGCTCAAGGTTTCACTCAGAGGCACCACCATTCCGCATGAAGTGATTTCCGATTTTGGTGGCGCCCGCGTGCTGCTGCGCCCCGCCTCGCCGGGCACGGGCATCATCGCCGGGAAAACCGTCCGCGCCGTCGTCGAATCCGCCGGCGTGAAGGACATTCTCACCAAGTCGCTCGGTTCGAAAAATGCCGCCAACGTCGCCAAGGCCACATTGAAAGCGTTGCTGCAACTGCGGCTGCGCGATGAAATTTATAAAAGCCGCGGGTTGAGCCTGCGCGCCAGCGAACCGGCGGCCCCGGCAGCCTGATCTTATGCGTTTACACGATCTCAAACCACGGCCCGGCGCCAAACACCGCCGCAAGCGGCTGGGCCAGGGAGAATCCAGCGGCCACGGCAAGACCAGCGGCCGCGGCGGCAAGGGCCAGACGGCCCGCTCCGGCAGCTCGATCCGCATCGGCTTCGAAGGCGGCCAGATGCCGCTCATCCGCCGCATCCCCAAGCGCGGTTTTAATAACGCCCGCCACGCCACGCGCTACATTCCGGTGAACCTCACAGCGTTGAACCAGTTCGACGAGGGCGCGCGCGTGGACGAATCCGCCCTGCGCGCGCGGGGCATGGCCAATGGCCGTGCCGCCGGCGTGAAAATTCTCGGCGGCGGCGAACTGACCAAAAAACTGGACGTCAGCGCCCATGCATTCAGCGCGTCGGCCCGCGCCAGGATCGAAAAACTCGGCGGCCACTGCGAAATTGCCGGCTCGATCCCGGCCGCGCCGGTCAAGGCGTAGTCACCCATTCTTTTCCCATGCTCGCCGCCATCGCCAACACGTTCGCCAACTGTTTCAAAATCCCCGAACTGAAGTCGCGGATTGTTTTTACGTTGCTGGTGCTGGGCGTGTGCCGGCTGGTGTCCATGATTCCCGTTCCGGGTCTGGACGGCGCTTTGTTGACGAAATATTTCGACGACAACGCGCAACAAGCCGGCTCCCTGCTCGGCATGTACAGCCTGTTCACCGGCGGCGCCCTGGAGCGTTGCGCGATGGGCGCGCTGGGCATCATGCCCTACATCAGCGCCACGATCATCGTCCAACTGCTCACCGCGGTGGTGCCCACGTTGAGCAAATTGGCGCGCGAAGAAGGCGGGCGCACCAAAATCATCCAGTACGGCCGTTACCTGACCGTGGTCTTGTGCCTGGGTCAGGGGTTCGTCATGGCCTTGGGCTGGGAGAATCCCGAGAAAATCTTCCCCAACTTCAGCGGCGACCTGGTACTTATCGAGCCGCATTGGTGGTATCGGCTGCAGACCACACTGGTCCTGACCGCCAGCACGCTGCTGTTGATGTGGCTGGGCGAACAGATCACCGACCGCGGCATTGGCAACGGAATTTCACTGGTCATCACCATCGGGATTCTGGCGCGGCTCCCGAATGCCGGCATCTCGCTCAAGGACATGTTCTTCCCCAAGGACGTGGAATCCACTTACAATGCGTTTCACGCGATCGCCTTGCTCCTGCTCTTGCTGGCTGTGGTCGCCGGGGTAATCGCGGTCACCCAGGCGCAGCGGAAAATCCCGGTGCAATACGCCCAGCGGGCGGTGGGCCGCAAAGTCTATGCCGGCGGCAGTTCCTTCATGCCGTTGCGGGTGAACTACGCCGGGGTGATGCCGATTATCTTCGCTCAGGCGATCCTGATGTTTCCCGAAAAAATTTTTCAAATCCTGGGCAGCTATTTCAATCTGGCCCTCTTCAAAGACATCGCCAACCAACTGCAGGAAGGGGCCTTGCTCTACATGGTGGTTTATGCGGCGATGATCCTGTTCTTTTCCTATTTCTGGGTGGCGACGCAGTTCAACGAACTGCAAATCTCCGACGACCTTAAGAAATACGGCGGTTACATCCCCGGGGTCCGCCCCGGCCAGGCCACCAGCAATTATCTCCACAACACCATGAGCCGGATCACGCTGGCCGGCGCGATTTTTTTGACCGTCATCGCCGTCATCCCCATCCTCATGCGCGCGGCCATGAAAATTCCCTTTGACGTGGCGACCTTTTTCGGCGGCACCAGCATTTTGATCACGGTGGGCGTGGTGCTCGACACCATGCGGCAGATGGAATCGCACCTGTTGATGCGCCATTACGACGGTTTTTTGAAGAAGGGGCGCCTGCGCGGCCGTTTTTAGCCATGCGGCGGCGAGTCATATTGCTCGGCCCGCCGGGTTCGGGCAAGGGAACCATCGCCGCGCGGTTGCAAGAAAATTTCGGATTCAATCACGTTTCATCGGGGCAATTGCTCCGGCGCGAAGTGGAACTGGACTCGGCGGTGGGCCGCCGGGCCAAATCGTTCCTTGATCGCGGTGAACTGGTGCCGGACCAAACCGTGCTCGAATTAATGGAGCGCTGGATGGATGCGATGCCGCCGGGGACCGGCTTTTTGTCGGACGGCTTCCCGCGCACGCTTTCTCAGGCCCGGGCGCTGGACGAATGGCTGGCTTCGCGCGGGCAGGCCATTGATGCCGTGCTCTTTTTCAACTGCCCCGAGGCGGTCATGATCGAGCGTATCGCCGGCCGGCGCGTCTGTCCGCAATGCGGGCGGGTGTATCACCAGGTGACCTTGCAGTCGCGGGTGGCCGGCCGCTGCGATGAATGCGGCGTGGCACTGGTCCAGCGCGAAGACGACACCGCGCCGGTGGTGCGCAAACGCTTTGAAATTTATTCGCGCCAGACAGAGCCGCTGGTCGCTTATTACCGCGCGCAGGGCAAGTTGACGGAAATTGACGCGACCCGGCCCCTGGACGCCCAGATGGACGATGTCATGAGTGCGTTGGCGAAATGATAATTCTAAAAACAGAGCGAGACCTCGATGCGATACGAGCAGCCTGCCGGATCGCCTGCGCGGTCCTGGAAGAAGTCTCGGCCCATATCGCTCCGGGGATGACCACGCGCGAGATTGATGAGTTCGCGGCCGCGCGCGTCAATCATTATGGCGCCCGCAGCGCTTTTCTGGGTTATCGCATGAGAGCCCGCAAATACCCGTGCCACATGTGCATCTCGGTCAACGATGAGGTCGTCCACGGCCTGGCAGGGGAGCGACGCGTGCAATTTGGCGACATCTTGAGCCTGGACGTCGGGGTCGTTTATCACGGGTTCATCGGCGACAACGCCCGTACGGTGGCCGTGGGCGGGTGCGATGTGCTCGCCCAACGGTTGATGGACGTGACGGAACATGCCTTGTACGAGGGGATTGCCCAGGCGCTGCCGGGCGGGCGCGTGGTGGACATCTCGCGCGCCATACAGAATTACGTGGAAGGCAATGGCTTCAGCTTGGTGCGGGAATTTGTCGGCCACGGCGTGGGCCGCACGATGCACGAAGAGCCGCAAATTCCCAACTTCGTGGACGGCAAAGCCTCCCCCAAGCTGCGTCCGGGCATGACCCTGGCCATCGAGCCGATGGTCAACGCCGGGAGGCCCGAAGTAAAAATATTAAAAGACGGCTGGACGGTCGTCACCCAGGATGGTAAACCTTCCGCTCATTTTGAACATACGGTCCTGGTCACCGAAGGTGAACCGGAAATATTGACATGCCCGGCGAAGATGCCATTAAAATTGAAGGCCTGGTGAGGGAAGTTCTGCCAAACCAATTGGTGCGCGTGGGATTCAAAAACGGGCATCGCATCACGGCCCATCTGGCCGCGCGCGACCGCCAGCGGGGCAGGGTGTTCGCGCCCGGCGAAACCGTGACCGTGGAAATGTCGCCCGGCGATTTTTCGCAGGGGCGGATACGAATTTAATCGAAGCCACAACATCAAATTATGAAAGTTCGCGCCTCAGTCAAACGGCTCTGTGAGCATTGCAAGATCGTCAAACGCAAAGGCGTCATTCGCGTCATCTGCTCGAATGCCCGCCACAAACAGCGGCAAGGCTAAAACAAAGGACTACCATGGCACGCATCATTGGAGTGGACATTCCGGGCGAGAAACGCATTGATATCGCCCTGCGCTACATCTACGGCATCGGCCCGGTGAACTCGAAGGTCATCCTGGAAAAGGCGAAGATTGACCCGAGCATCCGCGCCAAAAATCTCAACGAACAGCAGCTCTCCCAGATCGTTCACGCCATCCAGGAGGGCAAATACGTCATCGAAGGCGATCTGCGCCGCGAATTGGGCATCAACCTCAAACGGCTGCAATCCATCAAATGCTACCGCGGCATGCGCCACCTGCGCGGCCTGCCCGTGCGCGGCCAGCGTACCCAGACCAACGCCCGCACCCGAAAAGGCCCCCGCAAGACCGTCGGCGTGCAGCGCAACCCCAACGCCAAGACCGGCATCCACTAACTCCTTTTTATGGCTGACGAGACCAAAACCAAAAAACCGGCTCCGGCCAAAGAGGCCAAACCCGCCGCGGCGGCGGAAACCACCCAAGCCAGGCCCAAGGGCAAGAAAGCCCCTCCAGCTCCCGATGCCGCCAAGCCGGCCGACGGCGCTGGCGCCGCCGCGCCCGCCGCGCCCGCCGCGCCCGCCGCGCCCGCCGCCGTCGTGACCGCGCCCACCGCCTCGGAATTGTTGGCCGACGATCCCAACGCCAAAAAAATCGTCAAAGTCAAGGGGGCGAAAAACATCACCGTCGGCATCGCCAACATTCTGGCGACCTTCAACAATACCCAGGTCACCATCACCGACATGCAGGGAAATGTGCTCGGCTGGTCCAGCGCCGGCCGGGTCGGTTTCAAAGGTTCGCGCAAAAGCACAGCCTTCGCCGCCCAGCAAGTCGCCCAGGATGCCGCGCGCCAGGCCATGTCGCACGGGATGCGTGAAGTCGAAATCAAAGTCAAAGGTCCCGGCTCCGGCCGCGAGTCCGCCATCCGCGCTCTTCAGGCGATCGGTTTGGAAATCACCACCATCAAAGACGTCACACCCGTCCCCCACAACGGCTGCCGCCCGCGCAAAAAACGCCGCGTTTAACCCTCCACTCTCAACCGCCAACTCTCAACAAGTCACATGGCTCGCTACACTGGACCTCGCACCCGCATCAGCCGGCGTTTCGGCATACCGATTTTCGGCCCGTCGAAATATCTGGAACGGAAAAATTACGGCCCCGGCATGCACGGCCCCAAGTCCCGCCGCAAGCACACGGACTACGCGCTCGGCCTCATCGAGAAGCAGAAGTTCCGTTATTACTACGGCCTGATGGAACGCCAGTTCCGTGGCGTTTACGAACGGGCGCTCAAACGCCGCGGCGTCACCGGCGAGACCATGCTGCAGATCCTGGAGACCCGCTTGGACAGCGTGGTCTATCACCTGGGCTTTGCCAGCACCCGCGCCGCCGCCCGGCAATTGATTTCCCACGGCCACGTCCGGGTCAACGGCCGCAAGGTCAACATCCCCTCCTTTGCGCTGCGGGTGAACGACGCCGTCGAGATCAAAAATTCCAACGTCTCGCGCCAGATGGCCACTAAAAACCTGGAAATTTCCACCAGCCGTGCCGTGCCTGACTGGGTCAGCCTGGACCGCGAAGCCTTCAAGGGCACCGTCGTGCGCGTTCCCTCGCGCGACGAGATCCAGCCCATCGCCAACGAACAGGCGGTGGTCGAATTTTATTCCCGCTAAACCAAAACCAAACCACGAATGAACACTAATGAACACGAATTCTTCCGAGGCGGGACGCGCGTCTCCTTCTCGGATTCGTGTTTGTTCGTCCCGCGCTGCGGGATTCGTGGTTAAAAACAATTACACGGGCAGTCCTGGCCGCGGGAATAAATGGCCGGGACCGCCAGATTAAAATTGTTGAAAGGAAACCATGCCAGTACGTCTAGGTCGGTTCGAAATGCCCAAGCGGTTGGTCAAAGACGACGCCACCGCCACGGATACTTACGCCCGGTTCGTCGCCGATCCTTTTGAAACCGGCTATGGTCACACCATCGGCAACTCGCTGCGTCGCGTGCTGCTTTCCTCCCTGGAAGGCGCCGCCATCACCTCGGTCAAGATTGATGGCGCCATGCACGAATTCACCACCATTGACGGCGTCGTGGAGGATGTCACCGACATCGTCCTGAACCTCAAAAAAATCCTTTTCAAGGCCAGCGTGCGCGAGCCGCAGATGCTCCTGCTTTCCGCGAACAAGGAGGGTGAAGTCACCGCCGGGGACATCCAGCTCGTCCAAAACCTCGAGATTGTCAACCCCAAACAGCTCATCTGCACGCTCGACAAGAAGAAAAAATTCGAGATGGAACTCGAAGTCAAAATCGGCCGCGGCTTTTGTCCGGGTGACGAGAACAAGAAGGCCGACCAGCCCATCGGCGTCATCGCCATTGATTCGCTTTTCTCGCCCGTCACCCGCGTTCGCTACGCGGTCGAGAGCGCCCGCGTCGGCCAGCGCACCGATTACGACCGGTTGATCCTGGAAATCTGGACCGATGGCCGCATTTCGCCGGACGACGCGCTGACCCAGGCCTCGGCGATCCTCCAGCATCATCTCGACGTGTTTGTCGGCTACGACAAGAACGCGGTCGAGTTCGAGGAAGTGACCGACAAGCAGGACACCGAGCAGACCCGCATGAAGAAACTGCTCAACATGAGCGTCAACGAAATCGAGTTGAGCGTGCGCGCGGCCAACTGCCTCAACAACGCCAACATCACCACCGTCGGCCAGCTCGCCATGAAGACCGAGGCCGAGATGCTCAAGTACCGCAACTTCGGCAAAAAGTCGCTCAACGAAATCAAAGACAAACTGGCCACCCTCGGATTGAGCCTGGGCATGAACATAGATCCCGCGCTCCTGGAACCTCCCAAGGAAGAGCCCCGGCCGGCCCTCTAAAAACGCCCTCCTATGCGACACCTCAAACGAACGGCCAAACTGGGGCGCACCGGCTCGCACCGCAACGCGATGCTCGCCAACCTGGTTTGCAGCCTCATCAAACACAAGCGCGTCACCACCACCCTGGCCAAAGCCAAAGCGGCCCGGTCCGTTGCCGAGAAAATGGTCACCCTCGGCAAAGGCGGCACCCTGCACGACCGCCGCCTTGCCGCCGCGCGGCTCCACCAGGAGGACGCCGTGAAAATCCTCTTCCACGAAATCGCCCCGGCGCAAAAGGAACGGCGCGGTGGCTACACGCGCATCATCAAGCTCCATCAGCGCCAGGGCGATGCCGCAGCGCTGGCCATCCTCGAATGGGTGGATTTGCCCGTCGCCATGCCCGAACCGCCCAAGGCCGAAGCCGGGGTCAAGACGGAAACCCCAACGGCCGAAGCAGCAAAATAAAACCGGACTCCAATTCCATTCCCAGGCCCGTTCGCCAGAACGGGCTTTTTTATTGGCGCCAGATGGCTATCAAGTTGAGCAGCGGTTTCATAAGGCCAATCTCGGTGGGGCGAGACTCCGTCGAGCCGTGGCCGCCTCGATTTCAACGGCTCGACGGAGTCTCGCCCCACCTTATGAAACCGTTCCTTCAGTTTTTGAAGCTGCACCGACGAAATGTCTTGGCTCTTCTGCGCCAGCCGTGTAGGGAAAGCACGTCCTTAAACCGCACACGTATCATATATGGCCTCACCGCCTTCCCCTGCCGGCCCCTGGTGGCGCGAAATGAACCGCCACCATTGGTTCGTTTTCACCGTGGCCTCGCTCGCGTGGCTCTTCGACTGCCTCGACCAGCAGCTCTTCATCATCGCCCGCAATCCCGCCATCCAGTCGCTGATGCCGCCCGGCACCGCGTCCGACGTGCTCAAGCAATGGGGCGGTTACTCGACCGCCATTTTCATCGTGGGCTGGGCGACGGGCGGCCTCTTCTTCGGCGCGATTGGTGACCGCATCGGCCGCGCCAGGACGCTCACCTTCACCGTGCTGCTCTACTCGGTATGCACGGGACTTTCGGCGGCCTCGCGCGGCGTGATTGATTTTTCGATTTACCGCTTCATCACCGGCCTGGGCGTGGGCGGCGTGTTCGGGCTGTCCGTTGCGCTCATCGCCGATTCGCTGCCCGACCGCCCGCGCCCGCACGCGCTGGGTCTCCTGCAATCCCTCTCGGCGGTGGGCAACGTCACCGCGGGCACGATCGCCATCCTTGTCGGTTATCTGGAGACGACGAGCATCCAGCCGGGGAGCGCGTGGCGTTACATGTTCCTCATCGGCGCCCTGCCCGCGTTCCTCTGCGTGTTCATCCAAATCCGACTCAAGGAACCGGAGAAGTGGGTGAAGGCCCGCGAAGCCGGCCGGTTGACGGGCGCAAAGTTCGGCTCATACGCATCGCTTTTCGGCGAGGCGCGCTGGCGCAAGCCCGCCTTGCTCGGCATGTTGTTGTGCGTCGCCGGCGTCGTCGGCTTGTGGGGCGTGGGCTTCTTCACCCCGGAACTCGTTGGCGATGTCATCGGCAAGGTGCTGAAGGAGCAAAACGTCCCGCCGGAACAGGTGCCGGGCAAACGGCTCATGTGGACGGGCATCAACATGATCATGCAGAACAGCGGGTCGTTCCTTGGCATGTTGGTTTTCACCAAGCTGGCCAGCCATTACGGGCGCAAGCCCATCTTCGCCATTTCCTTCGTTGCCGCGTTCCTCAGCACGGTCACGGTGTTCAAATTCCTTAGCCAGCCCTGGCACATCTTCACCCTCATCCCGCTCATGGGCTTCTGCCAGCTCGGTCTGTTCGCCGGCTTCGCGATCTACCTGCCGGAACTTTTTCCGACGCGCTTGCGCAGCACCGGCACGAGCTTCTGCTACAACGTCGGGCGGTTCATCGCCGCCAGCGGGCCGTTCACCCTGGGCCTCTTGCAGGCCAGACTGGCGGCGGGCGCGGTGACGGCGGAAGCCAAGCTCGACGCCTTCCGCAATGCCTGCTGCTGGGTGAGCATCGTCTTCCTGGTCGGTCTGGTCGCGTTGTTCTTCCTGCCGGAAACGAAAGGCCGCCCGCTGCCGGAGGATTGATCCGCCGCCGCGTTGAGTTTCGGAGGGACGAGCTACGCGAGTCCCATAATGTTTCACCGCCAAAGTCAGGGACTCGCGTAGCTCGTCCTTCCGAAGTCATTTCACCAAGTCCAAACACACCAGCCGGTCCTCGCTGCGCAGGTAAAGCTTCTTGTTCGACAACACCGGCGCAGCCCAGCACGGGTGATGCAGTTGCGGCACCTGCCAGCGGGCCAGTTCCTCGGCCTTCGCCGGCGTCGGCTTGAACAATCCCAGCAAGCCGCCTTCGCCGAGCACGATCAGCTTGCCGTCGGCCAGTATCGCTGAGCCGCGGCCGTAAACGCGGGGTTGCGGTGTGCTGTGCGACGGCCAGCCTTCATCGCGGTCCCAAAGCACTTTGCCCGTCTTGAAGTCCACGCAGCGCAACCGCGCGTCCGGCTCGTTGCGCCCGCTGAAGGCATAAAGATTTCCCTCGTGATAAATGGGTGTCATCCAGTGTTGCTCCAGCGAAGTGCCGCGCCAGATTTCCTCAACGCTTTTGCCGTCCGGCCTCACGCGCAGCAGCACCGAGCCGACTTTGTGATACGCGCCGGAAATGAAAATCAAATCCTCCACCACCACCGGGTTCATGGCATTGACCGAGTCGTTGAGTTGGGAACGAAACCAGAAACTGAACTGCACCGCGCCCGTTTTCGGGTCGAGCGAAATCAAGCCCTGTCGCATCAGGCAAAGCACATGCCGCCGGCCGTGAATCGTCGCGGCGACCGGCGTCGCATAACTGGCCTGCTTCTCGTAAGTTTTCCAGTCCACCCTCCGTTCGCCAGGCCAGCCAGTCATCGGCACGCCTGCCCAGTTTTTCTGGCCGACGCTTTCCCAGACGGTTTTTCCCGTCTGCGCGTCGAACGCCACCATGCCGGAGTTCGGCTGGCCACCAACCAACACGAGCAGCAAGCCGCCTTCAAGAATCGGCGAACTGCCGACGCCAAAGAAAGCGGCAGGCACCGTCCACTCGAAACCCGTGTCACGCTCCCAAACCCGCCGGCCGGTTTTCAATTCGAGGCAAAGCAACTTGCCCTCGGCGCCGAAGGTGTAGCAGCGGTCTTCGGTGAGCAGCGGCGTGCCGCGCGGCCCGTTGTTGTATCCGTAGGGGTCAACGAATTTGCTCACGTAGCCGTAACGCCAGACCCATTTGCCGGTGGCCGCCTCGAACGCTTCAACGACTTCCTCGTCCTTCAGCCGGTGGTGTAGCACCAGCAGATTGCCGCGCACCGACGGCGCGCTGTAACCCGCGCCGACGGCCTTGTCCCAAACCATGCGCGGTCCGCCGACTGGCCATTTGTCAAGCAATCCGGTTTCGGTCGAGGTCCCGTTGGCGTGCGGGCCGAGCAACTGCGGCCAGTCTTCGCCAAAGTCCGCGGCGGAGCTGGCGCAGCAAAAAACTGCAAAGCTTACGACAACGATTCCAACTGCCTGCGGAAGGCGGTCCAGAGGCAATTTCATGCTAATGTCTGGTTTGCTCCCGAATGAAGGCGTTCGCCTGCCGCAAAGCTGAGGCCAGGTCTGGTTCAACCAGAAAAGTTTTTTGGAAGGGTTTGCCTTCCCAACGACCCAGCACCCTCACTTCGCCGGCCGCGCGGTCGTAAATGATTTTGGCTGCCGGTCGCTTGTCCGTAGCCGGCCAGCTTTTTTCCCAGGCCTCCAGTTCACGCGATTGGGTGAAACTTTGGATCGAAGTTGTTTCCAACATTCGCTGGAGTATTGCAACCTCATTTGTATCTGTGCCGCGCGTGCCGCCCGCCGTGTCCAGCATCGCGACTTGCACGACGAGTTTGTTCGACTGAGTGAAGGTCGGAACAAGCAGCAGAACGAGCAAGACCGTGACCGTGGCCAGGCCCAGCAACCACCGCAAGCCCCAGGCGAATTCCCGCGCCGTTTGCTCTCGGGCAGCCTCTGGCTCCGCCGGGCGACCGAGAGTCTGTCTGACCTTGGTTTGCAGCCGGCCGCGCGCGTAGGCGGGAAGCTCACCGGCCGTTGCTTCTGTCGCGTCCACCAGGGGCAAAGCTTCGTTCGCGAGCCGTGCGGCCGTGCGCAGCCGCTCAAACTCGGCCTTCCGCTCCGGATGGCTGGCGAGCAACGCCTCAAGTTCCTTGCGCTCGGCCTCGCTCGATTGGCGGGCGATGGCTTTCATGGCCAGATCGAAAAAGCGTTCGTCATTCATTCCGTTCATCGCAAAAACGCCTCCAGTTCTTTCAACAAATGTGGATGCCGCACCCCTTGCTTGCGGATCGCCTCCAGACCGCGCTTCAAATAAACACCCACCGACCCCGTCGCCAACCCGTGCTTCGCCGCGATCTGGTCGTAGCTCAACCTGTGGAAAAAGAAATCGCTGAGCACCGCTCGCTGCTCCGGCTTCAACTCACTCTGCAACCGCGCCAGCAGTCCGGCCAGTTCCATCTGGTTCAAAGCCGCCAGCGGCGAATCCTCACCCGGCGGATCGGTTTCGTTCCCTTGAGCGTCCGGCTCATTCAGGCTCTGCGTCTTGCCCTGCCCGCGCTTTTTGGCGAACCGCTCCCGCAACAGACTCACCGCCCGATGATGCGCGATGCTGGCGGCCAGCGGCTTCAACTCCGCGACCGCTTTGACCTCGCGGACTTTCTCGACCAACTCTTCCAACGCCTCGATCGCCACGTCCTCAACGTCCGCTGGCAGGAACAATTGCAGCTTGGCCTGTGCTGCCGCCCAAGCGGTCGGCCAGAGCCAGCGAAACGCCTCGTCCCAGGCATTCGCGTCGCCGCTTTGGAGGGCTTTGAGATCGGGCGGGTTCATGCCGGCCAGGAAACTGATTGTGGCAACCGCCGCCCACGACGCCAGAACAACACACCCTTCGCGTGAACCCGGGCGACCATGCCCATCCGCCCGGCCTGCGAGTCGAACGCCGGATGCCGCAGAAATCGCCGGATGAACTCCGCTGCTTCCTTCCTTCGCACGTCCAGCCAAACCAGACAATAATTGGCGTGCGCCCAGTCACGTCGGAAAAAATCACGGTCCAGCGTGCAGAAAGTTGCCTGCGGGAGCCGGTGCAGAACGGGAATCAAATTCTCATCCGTCGCGCCGGAGATGGCCATGTCCCCGCCCACGACGCGGAAGCGAATCCGCCACTTACGCAGCCACTGCTGCTGGTCGGCGGGCAGGTTTTCGTCGAGCACCAACATGGAATCCCCGGAAAGGCTCGTGCTTCACCACCAGGTCGGCGATGGCGATGGCCTCGGCAATGGCGTCGGCGGAAACCTTGCCGTCCCACTCGCCTTCAATCTTCTCCCACGACATCCCCTCCTCAAGTTGTTCGAGGACGATCCACACCATTATTCGCGTGCCTTTGAACGTCGGTTGCCCGCCGCAGATGGCTGAATCCGCGACGATATGCCGTCCCAATTCGATGCGGGTGCGATGTCCGTTAGCCTTAGCTTTCATGCCGATGTGTCGCACTATGCGCCCGGTTGGAACCGATTGCAAGCCGCTCATTCGTTGCCAAGGACGCACAGACCGCAAAGAATTTAACCACGGATAAGCACCGATGGACACGGATTGAGGCGGCAGATTTTGACACCCTCTCCGCCCCGGTCGGGGAGAATCCGACGCTACCCTCGCTCATCGGATGGGAGAGGGGCTGGGGGTGAGGGTTTCGGCTGAGGTGCCGTTTTGTGTTCCCTGCGTTCTCTTGCGGCAATTCCATCCGTGTGAATCCGTGAAATCCGTGTCTAAAAAATTTAACTTGGCTCGAACGATTCCGCCTGGCGCAGTGCTTGTGGATTTCGCCCAATATAGGCGTTGGGACTACAACGAGAAGAACAATAATTGGAAGGAGCAACGCTACGTTGCTTGCCTGACATTCCCGCTGGCGCGCGATTCCACCAACCTTGTCGTCGAGCGCGTGGACTTGGGCGAGGCCGCGCCAATCAACGAAGCCGTCGAATTGATCTGCAATCGGATGGCCGCCGGACAGTACCTCGCGAAGGATTTGGTGCCGGCCTGGCGGCGCTTGGGTGAGTTGGTCTGGTTGCCGCTGGCCAAACATCTCACGAATGTCAGTCACCTTATCATCTGTCCAGACGGCCAGTTGAGCCGCGTGCCGTTTGAGGCATTGCCAACCGGAACAGACGGCAAGTACTTGGTGGAGGAGAAGACCATCAGCTACGTCGGCAGCGGGCGCGAGATCGTGCGGTTGGCGCAGCCCGCCGCAAACGCGAAGACGAACGCATCGCTCGTAATGGGGAATCCGGATTTTGATTTGGATTTGAAATCGTTCCCGGAGGGACGAGTTACACGAGTCCCCAATTCCAACAGCGAAGTGAGCGGCGAGTCAGGGACTCGTGTAACTCGTCCCTCCGAGAATGGATTGGCTGTTACGAGAGCATTGAGCCGCGATTATCGCGGGCTGAAATTCGCGCCGTTGCCGGGCGCGGAGACGGAGGCGCGGTTTTGAAACTCGGCGCAGAGGCGCGCGAGGCGGAGTTGAAGCAGGTGGTTTCCCCGCGCGTGCTGCACCTGGCGACTCATGGGTTCTTCCTCAGCGATCAGGAGTTCAAACACACTAATTCAATGCCGGATTTCATGATGGCAGGCACAATCAATGCGACGGCTCGACGGAGTCTCGCCCCACCGGGCACGGACTGGGAAAATCCGCTGGTTCGCTGCGGCATCGCGCTGGCCGGCGCAAATCACTTTCCCAAATCCCAAATCCCAAATCCCAAATCCGAAATTGAAGACGGCTTGCTCACCGGCTTGGAGGCGTCGCTGCTCAACCTGCAAGGGACGGAACTGGTGATCCTGAGCGCGTGCGACAGCGGCGCGGGCGAGGTGCGGATTGGCGAAGGCGTGATGTCGTTGCGGCGGGCGTTTCGGATTGCCGGGGCCGAGAGCGTGCTGGCCAGCCACTGGAAAGTGAACGACAAGGCAACCAGCCAGTTGATGAGCGAGTTTATGCGCCGCTGGCGGGGTGGGGAACCGAGAGCCAAAGCCTGGCGCGACGCCCAGTTGGCTTTGTTGCATTCAAAGGATTACTCCGATCCGTTCTTCTGGGCTGCTTTCACGCTGACCGGCCAGTGGCGTTAAGCCGTGTCCATGCAGTTGAAAACCACGAATGGACACGAATCCGATTGGCTGACGGAGAGTTCCGTCTATCTTGGTGCCGCTCACCGTTTGGTGAAGTTAACCGACTCCAGCAAAAAGTTTGTGCAGGCCCGTTCTTACTCGTGTGTATTCGTGTCAATTCGTGGTTGTGTTGAATAGTTCCGGCTAAGGTTACTTTGCCGCGCCGTGGTTCTTGATGCAGTAGAGTTTCGACGCCGTCCGGAGGAGCAGGCTGTCGCGCGCGAGGGCAGGGGTGGCCAGACACATTTCAGCCAGACTGTTTTTGCCCAGCAGCTTGAATTCCGGGCCGGCCTGCACGACGTACGTGTCGCCGTCTTCGCTCAGACAAAAGATTTTGCCGTTGCCGGCCCACGGGGACGCGGTGAACGCGGCCGTGCCTTCGGGGTTGAGCCGCTGTTTGTCGTAAATTTCCTTCCCTGTCCGGGCGTCGTAACAACTGAACAGGCCGCGGTCATACAGCACGTAGAAATAATCGCCGTAGAGCAGGGGAGATGGGTTGTAAGATCCGGCGGTTTTCTGATGCCACGCGATGAACGGGCTGCTGGTTTCGTCCTCCTTGAGCGTGAGGTCACCGGCAGCGCCGGGACGGATGGCAAACACCGGGCGCGCCTTGTCGCCGACGTAACCGGAGCAGACATACAGCAGCCCGAACCCGGAAAACGGCGTGGGGACCACAATCGTGGACATGCCGCCGAATTCCCAAAGCAGTTTGCCGCTCAAGTCGTACGAGCGGACTCGCTTGGTGCCTGGCGTGATGATTTCGGTGCGCTGTTCATTTTCCCAGATGTAGGGCGTGGCCCAGTTGCTTTTTTCATCGCGGTCCACGCGCCAGATTTGCCGGCCGGTTTTCTTGTCCAACGCGACGAGAAACGACTGCTCCTCGTTGTCGTTCACGAGATAGATGCGGTCGCCGTGCAGCACAGGTGAGGCGGCGCTGCCCCAGCCGTAGCGGGTCTTGGCGGTCGGCCAGCGTTGGGACCAGAGCGGCTTGCCGTCCTGATCGAAACAGAACACCCCCACGTTGCCGAAGTACGCATAGACGCGCTCGCCGTCGGTCACCGGCGTTTCCGAGGCGTAGGAGTTTTTGAGGTGGCGCGGCTGTTCGGGCGGGCCGTGGTGGACCTCTTTTTCCCAGCGGATCTTACCTGACTGGAAATCCAGGCAATAAATCATCCAGCGATGGTTGTCCCGCGAGGGCGTCCGCCGTTCGCCGCCGAAATAAAGGCCCTTCTTCGGTGTCTCCACATCCCCTTCGGCGATCACTGAGGTCAGAAAGATTTTGTCGCTCCAGACAATCGGGCTGGACCAACCCCAGCCGGGAATGGTCACGCTCCAAACAATATTTTGGTTGGTGCTCCAGGTGTCCGGCAGGTTTTTGCTTTCGTAAACGCCCCGTGCGCCCGGCCCGCGAAACTGCGGCCAGTTCTTGTCCGGTGCGGGTTCGGCCGCTTCGGCCCTGACGCCGAACAGGACGAACAGTTCCGTGGCGAACAGGAAGACGGCAACGGTGCGCACGCTGAATTTAGCCCGGTTCAAAATCCGAGGCCCTTGGTGCTCGTGGTGATGCGGCAGAGGTAATGGTTGGCGGTGATGTAGAGCACCGAGCCATACTCCCCGAACGCGCAGTTGGCGGTCGGCTCACCCGTGTTGAGCGTGCCGAGATGTTTGCCGTCCGGCGAGAACACCAGCACGCCGCCCGGACCGGTCGCGAAAAGGTTTCCCGCCTTGTCCACTTTCATGCCGTCGGGCAATCCTTTTTTCGCCGGCACCATCGAGGTCGCGTCGAAAAAGACCCGCCCGTTGGCGATCGTTCCGTCCGGCTTCACGTCGCAAGCCATCCAGACGGCTTTCTTGGGGTCGGACACGGCGACATACAGAATTTTCTCGTCCGGCGAAAACGCGATGCCGTTGGGGAAAGTCAAATCGCTGGTCAGCAAAGTGAGTTCGCCGTTTTTGGCGAGGCGATAGACGCCATTGAAGGCAAGTTCCTTTTTGGGGTCTTCGTTTTTGCCCTCCAGGCCGTAGGGCGGATCGGTGAAATAAAGGTCGCCATTGGATTTATAAATCAGGTCGTTCGGACTGTTGAGGCGTTTGCCCTGGTATTTGTCGGCCAGGGTGGTTTTTTTTCCGTCCTTTTCGACGCGGGCCACACGGCGGTCGCCATGCTCGCACAACACCAACCGGCCTTCCGAATCGAGCGTCAGTCCGTTGGAGCCTGGCTCGCCGCCACGCGGCGTCGCACCCGTGTAACCGCTGGGCTTGAGGTAATTGCTGACGCCTTCGCGCTCCTTCCATTTGTGGACGACGTTTTTGGGCACGTCGGAAAACAGGAGATAATTGCCGTCGCGCAACCAGACGGGACCTTCCGCCCAATCAAAGCCTTCGGCCAGTTTGGATATTTCGGCTTTGGCGGGGACGAGTTTGTCGAAGAGCGGGTCCAGGCGTTCGATGGTCCCGAGGGTGGGGTAGCCGAGCGATTTGGCCACGGGCTTGGCCGGGGCTGCTTTGGTGGCGTTCGATTTTTTCGTGGCAGCCTGAGCCTGCGGACAACCCAGAGCCATTGTCAAAGCCGTCAGCCAGAGGAGTCGGAGACATTGCACATTCATATTTTGAGGTTGGATTTGCCTTGAGGATTAAACGCAACGCTTCCTCGGCGCAAGCCAAAGCTTACGCTACAAGCGCAGGAAAATTTTCCTCCGGTAAAGGAAATAGACGAGCAGAATGCCCAGCCCCAAGCCGGCCAGCGCGCCGACCAGTTCACCGGAGCCGGGGGCAACATGCGCGTCGAAAAAATGTTTCACGTCACCGCCCACGAAACGGTCGGCCAGCTTGCGAAAGCCGATGATGTTGTTCGCGAGATAAATAGTGATCGAATTCATGCCGATCCAGACGAACGGCCGGCACCAGGCCTGGAATTTCCACACGTCCACCACCAGGTAAAACGCGCCCAGCAACAGGCTGCTGTAACCGCCCGCCACCAGCACGAAGGACGAGGTCCAGATTTTCTTGACCACCGGGAATTGTTGTCCCCAAAGGAAGCCCAGCGCGACGCACGCGGCGCCAACGATGAGCAGGTGCGCGGCCTTGCGCGGCCCGTCGAGGCGGCCGGTCTTGAGCAGCAGGCCGGCGAAGACACCCAACAGGCACGTGGCGATCGCCGGAAATGTGCTCAATAAACCTTCCGGGTCCCAGTAGGTGTCGTATTTTTTGCCGGGCAGGTGCTGGAAATCGAAATGGTTCGCAAGGTTGTAGCCCTTTTCATACGCGCCACTGACGCGGTTCGTGGCGGCCGCGACCAGCGCGGTGGCATTGGTCGTGCCGGCCTGCTGCGCCAGAATTCTCAAACTCTGCCTTTCCAGATGCACATCCGGAAAGGAAACAAACGTCATGAACAGCCAGTAACCCGCCAGCAACGCGGCGCAAATCGCGATCATCTCCCGCAGCCGGCAATGGCAGAAGATCAGTCCGGCCGCGAGGTAACACAAGCCGATGCGTTGCAGCACGCCCAGCAGCCGGATGTTCGGCCACTCCGCGCTCAAACCGCCGGAGTAAACGATGCCCAGCAGAAACAACAACGCGCCGCGGCGGACGATGCGCATCATCGCCTCTGTTTTGCCGGCCTGCGCGATGGTTTTGCTCAACGAAAACACCAGTGCCACCCCGACGATGAAAACGAACAATGGGAAAATCAGGTCGTAGAAATGGAAGCCGACCCATTCCTGGTGGCTGAGTTGCTGCGCCAGGAACTGCGTGACGCGGTTGTCGCCCATCTTGTCGAGCGCGCGCACGAGCGCATCGGCGCCGATGATCCAGAACATGTCGAAGCCGCGCAGCGCGTCGAGGGACACGAGGCGGCCGCTGGTCGAGGCCGGGTTGCCGGCGGACTGGGTAGAGGTCCCGGACATGGCTGAATGGCGCGTAAGATAGCAAACCGCCGCCCGAAGGAAAGCGAAAGCTTTCTCCCATCGTTGGATGAAAAAGCGCTTACTTTTTGCGGCGTTCCCGGCTAAACAACAGCGCGGAACGGCGGCCTGTGCCCGGCGCCCTAGCCATTGAGAACAGCAAATTCAAATGAATGAGAACTGCCCTCACCCGGCTCCGCTCCTTGTCAGATAAGACAACATGACGTTCAAAGTAGCAACCCCTCAACCTGACCCTCTCCCCTTCAGAAGGGGAGAGGGAAACCCGTCGGCCGCTGTGCGCCCAACTGGCGCAGGGCGCCTGAGCAGAAATTCCCTACCCATGAACCGTTCTTATCACCGCAAGGTCTTGGAGTGCGCCAGTCCTCTGGCGCTTTCGACAACCCACGACTTCCAAAGCGCCAGAGAACTGGCGCAGTCCAAGACGCTGACGCGACCAAGCTCGGTTTTCGCCGGTTCAGGGGCACAAATCGCGGCCTTGTGCGGGCCGTGGAATCTCTCCCCTCATCCGATGAGGGGAGAGGGTCAGGGTGAGGGGTGTCGTAAGCCAGTTCGACGGTTAACTCAACGGCTCTGGGCCCGAGTGACGACGGACCTGTTCACTAAAATTTTCATTCCTGAATGAAACCAACACCCGAACATCCCATGTGCCCACCTTGTTTTTCTCGATCACTCAAAACACTCGCCGCACCGGCAGCCGTCTTCTTCGCCGTTGCCGCAACGTTGTCCGCCGCAGGACCTCTCGCGCCCGACTTTTCCGCCGCGCGCGACGAGACCGTCCAAATCCTTTCCGACTTTATCAAGGTGGACACCTCCAACCCGCCGGGCAACGAAACCAAAGGCGCGGCTTATCTCAAAGCCATCCTCGACCGCGAAGGCATCGCGTCGGAAATCTTCGAGCTGGAGCCGGGTCGCGGCAACCTCGTCGCCCGCCTCAAGGGCAGCGGCAAAAAAAAGCCGCTTCTGCTGATGGGCCACCTCGATGTCGTCGGCGTCGAGCGAGAGAAGTGGACGGTCGAGCCGTTCGGCGGCGTGATCAAGGACGGCTACATTTACGGACGCGGCGCTTCCGATGACAAGGGGATGACCAGCGTCTGCCTGGAAATCCTTTTGCAGCTTCATCGTCTGAAAATTCCGCTCGACCGGGACGTGATTTTTCTGTCCGAGTCCGGCGAAGAAGGCACGACGCACGTCGGCATTGATTTCATGGTCAAGCAGCATTGGGACAAGATTGAGTGCGAGTTCGCATTGAACGAGGGCGGGCGCATTTACGAATCCGGCGGCAAGGTGCAATACGTCGGCGTTTCCACCACGGAGAAGGTCCCGCGCCCGTTCCTGCTCTCCGCCAAGGGCACCAGCGGCCACGGCTCGCGCCCGCGGCCGGACAACGCCATCACGCACCTCGCCGCCGCCGTTGCCAAAGTCGGCAACTGGCAGGCGCCGATGCGCCTGAACGACACGACGCGCGCCTTCTTCGCGCGGCTGGCAAAAATCAGCCCGCCCGCCGAGGCATTTCTCTACTCGCACCTCGAAGACCCGGAGGTCGGCGCCATGGTGCAGGAAACCATCCGGCTCAAAGACTTCAATTACAACTCGATGCTGCGCACGACGCTGGTGCCGACGATCATCAAAGGCGGCTTTCGCAGCAACGTCATCCCCGGCGACGCGCTGGCGACGCTCGACGTGCGCGCGTTGCCCGACGAAGACATCCCGGCGCTGGCCGAAACGCTGCGCCAATTGATCAACGATCCGGCGGTGGAAGTGGTGCCGCCCGCGGGTGCCGGCCGGCCCGCCACGGCTCCATCGCGCTTCGACACCGAACTGTTCGCGGCCCTGGAGCGGGCGCAGCAGCGGACGTTTCCCGACGCCGTCACGCTGCCGACGATGGTCACCGGCGCGACGGATTCCGCCCAACTGCGTGCCAGGGGCGTGCAGGCTTACGGTGTGGGCAGCGTCGTGGGCGACCGCGAAGTTTCCGGCGTGCACGGCAACGACGAGCGACTGTCCATCGAGGGCTTGGGCAGGTTCCTCGAGTTTCTGTACTCGGCGGTGGTGGACGTGGCGGCGGCGAAGTAGGGCAGGCATCCTGCCTGCTGGTTGCAGCGGCTTGCAGCCGCGCATGGATCTTGCCTCGAACACCCACCAACTCGCTGCGGGCAGGATGCCCGCGGAACCGGCAGGCTGGAAGCCCGCCCTACTTTAAGTCCACGCACACCAATTTGTCCTTGTCGCGGGCGTAAAACAATCCGTTGGCGAGCGCGGGATAAGCCCGCACCCCGCGACCGAGAATCTGCGCGCGCTCGAGTTCATGGAACTTCTCCGGGTCGGCGGCCACGCGCACCAGTTCGCCGTTCTCCGTGAGCACAAGAAGCGAATCGCCGGCGAGCAACACGTTCGCCCCGCTGAGGCCCGGTTTGCCCCAGCGCACCTTGCCAGTCTTCCACTCAACGCAGCGCAGTTCCGTGCCGCCGGGGAAATCGTGCCGGCCATGCAGTCCGTAGAGGAAACCGTCGCGCAGCGCGGGCGTCGAGTAGTGCAGCGAAAGTGATTCGTTGTTGCTCCAGACTTTCTCCGGCTTGCCGTCGCGCAGACGGAGAAGCTGCGCCCCCGTGTCGTAGGCGGCGGAAATGAAAATATGATCGTCCGAAATTATCGGCGTCGCGCCGGTCACCGACGCGTGCTGCGGCGGGCGGAAGGGGAGTTGGAACAGCACCTTTCCGGTGGCTGGGTCGGCCCCGATCAAAAAGCCCCGTGTCAGCGCGAGCAGATACCGCTGGCCGGCGATGGTCGCGGCCGTTGGCGACGAGTAACTTGGCTCATCGTCCACGACAAGCCAAAGGATTTTGCCCGTCTCCTTGTCGAAGGCGACGAGGCTCGCACCGCCGTCGCTGTCGGAGGGACGAGCTACGCGAGTCCCTGTTGCCGGGTTGCGTGCTGAATCGTGGGACTCGCGTAGCTCGTCCCTCCGGCCATTTTGAATGTGGCCGCCGATGTTGACGATGACCGCCTTGCCTTCGACCAGCGGCGAGCAGACGAGGCCGAAGAAACCTTTGGGCGCGTTGAATTCCTTTTTGCAATCCACGCTCCAGAGTTTCTTGCCGTCCGCCAGGCTCACGCAGTGCAATGCGCCTTCTGCGCCGAACGTAAAGACCTTCCCATCGGCAAGCGCGGGCATGCCGCGCGGACCTTCATCGAATCCAAAGTCGTCGCGGTAGGCCGTGGGATAATCAAACCTCCAAAGTGCCTTGCCGGTTTTGGCGTCGAGCGCTTCCACGATTTCCTCGTCACCCAACCGGTGGAAGAGAACCAACTTGCCGTCGGCGACCACGGGTCCCGCAAAGCCCTGGCCGATTTTTTTCTGCCACACGACGCGCGGGCCATCTTTGGGCCATGCGGCGGCGAGGTCGTTGCCCGAATTCATGCCGTTGCGCGTCGGGCCGAGGAATTGCGGCCAGTCGTGGCCCGAGGCTGAACACACCGCGAAGGCCAGCGCTGCGGTGCACCCCCATTGAATTAAGCCCCGCGGCACGCTAAAGCGTGGACACCGAACGCGCGGAAACCAGCTTGGTGTCCACGCTTTAGCGTGTTTCATTTCCACGGTTGAGTCTTTAATTCAATGACAGTGGCGCTGCGGTGACTGCCGCATCTTGGCGCATCAGCAGATCAGGCGCGGGTGGACGCCGCGCCGACGGCTTCGAGCATCTGGCGGGCGCGTTGTTCGATGGGGTCAAAGCGGCCGGCGGCAATGTCGTCGGCGACGAACAGGCTGACGGTGAAGCCGACGCCGAACGCGCCCGCGCGCAAATACGCCGCGGCATTTTCCAGCGTGACGCCGCTGGTGGGCACAATGCGCAAAAAGGGCAGGGGAGCAAGCGTTTGCTGGAGCCAGGCCGGCCCGGTTCCTGGCGCGGGAAAAAGTTTCTGCAACTGTGCGCCGGCGCGATAGGCGCGCAGCATCTCCGTGGGCGTGCTGGTGCCGGGCATGACGGCCACGTTGAGCGCCTTGGCTTCGGCGATGACGGCTTCGTCCAACACGGGCGAGACCAAAAATTGCGCGCCCGCTTTCACCGACTGACGCGCTTCTTCCACGGTCAACACCGTGCCGGCGCCGACGACAAGGCCGTCGCGCTTCGCGAAGTCCTCAACCAGTTCCAACGCGCCGGGGATGGTAAGTGTGAATTCCACCACCTGGAATCCGCCGCGAATCGCGGCTTCCATGGCCAGGCGCGCGGCTTTGTGATTGGAAGTGCGCAGGATAGCCGAAGCGCGCACCCGGCGAAACAGATCAACGAATTGGTCAGGAGTCATAATCGGTCAGCAATGTTGTTTTTAACGCGTCCAAACTGCCGGCGTACCCACAATGATTCAGATTGCTCGTCCCGGCGCAAGCCCAAGTCGCATCCTGCACTTCGCGACGGGGCGCTGACAGTTCGTTGAAAAAGTCCTGATTCGTAGGAGTCGAGGTAACGAGACTCTAATTTCCTTGGGCTTCGGGGAAGGATCAGAGCCTCATCACGTCGGCTCCTGGTCTTTTAACGGGCTGCTAACGCAAGACGAGGAAGAGGAACAGCGCGAGCACCAGCACAGCGCTCACCCACCAGACCCAGGGAATCCCGCGTGGTCTGATCTTTTTTCCCTGCCCAAATTCGCGCTTCACGAACTCGTCGTATTCAAACTTCTCGTCGGGCAAATCGAGTCCCTGCGCGGCGGCTTCGTCGGACCAGCCGGTCTTTTCGTCGGAGCCACAGTCGGGGCAGACTTTGGCGTTGCGCGGAAGGTCAGCGCCGCAGTTCGGGCAGGTGTCGGGGGACATTTAACCAAAGTTTTAAGTTTTTAGTTCTTAGTGTTGAGTTGGCTTCAAATTCCGTACGTTGCCCCCAAACTAAAAACTTAAAACTCAAAACTCTCTCACCCCATCCCCGCGTATTCCTCGTCCGTCTTGAGGTCCAGTCCCATGAGGACGTAATCGTGCGAGATGGCCTGCATGTCCTTCACGTAATCAGGCAGGAGGACCAGCTTGCTGAAGCCGAGCAAGGCGAACATTTTCATGGCCGCGTCCTGTTCGCCGATGAATTCCGCCTCGACTTTTTCCAGCCCGCATTGCCGGGCGATCTGCACGATCTCGTGCACCAGCGCGCGCGCCAGGCCGCGCCCGCGGAATTGCGGATGGACCAGCACGCTGACCCGCCCGACGTGGCGTTTCCAGCCGCCGAGCTGCTGGTGCAGGGTGGCATCGGCAATGACCCGGTTGCCAGCCAGCGCCAGCAGCGGCAGGTTGCGGCCCGGATCAATGTTGCGGCACCATTCCTTGATCACTTCCGGTTCGTGCACGCGATGCTTGATGAACATCCGTTCCTGGTTCGGCACCGCCAGGAAAAATTCGTGGAAGGCGATTTCGTCCCTGGCCTGCAGCGGGCGCAACTGGCAGGCGGAGCCGTCCTTCAACCGGATTTGTTTGGGAAACTCTTCGAGTGCGGATTCCAACGACATGGTTTTTGTCCTTCCGATGCTTGGAAGCCGGCGCCGCACAGGCCGCCCGCTTCGGGTTAGTGCAATTTGGGGTGCGACAACTCGCCCGCGATGCCCAGTTGTTCGGAGAACCATTTTCCGTCCACCGATTTGGGGTCCACGCTCCAGAGGGCCGCCAGCAGCGAAACCTTTTCGCAATTGGCGCGGTTTTGTTCGCGGAGGTTCATCCGGTTCGCGTCGAGTTTGGCGGCGTAGGGCCGGCATTGGAAGCCCAAATCCCGTTCGGCCTGCGTCAGGTCGCCCTGGTTCCAGAGTGTTTCCTCGGCCCAGGCGTAGGCCCGCACCACGCGCCCGTCCAGGACCTTGATCCAGGCGTGATGATACACCGCCCGGTGTGCGCCGAAAAAAAGCACCAGCCCCAGTTTGCGGCTCAACCCCAGGATGAACCGATAAAAAGCATCCACGTCCTCCGCGGGCTCCGGCAGGCCCGATCCGAAAACCAGGATCCAGCCCTCCGCGGCAGGGGAAATGAACAGCTTCTCTTCGGCCACGCGCTCGATGCCCTCCGCCCAGGAACAGGGCAGGGTGTGGTGGAGGCCCAGTGCCGACTGGACTTCCGCGGGGTCGCGGCTTTTGATGGCCAGCCAGCATCTGGGATTTTCAAAGAGCCAGGGAGATTCGCGCGGCCAGAGGCGCGCCGGCAATGGCCGGGTGAGGTGGCCCTCCTTCCAGGAATGCCGCCGGATCAGCACCGCGAAAAAAACCGCCGTTGCCAGCACGGTGCCGAACAAAATAAAAATGAGCACCACAGGATTCACAGCCATTGAACACTAGCCTGATTTTTCCCTTGTTCAATGGAAAAATCCAGGTGAAATTTTTACCGGAAAGAGAACGCTGGCCTGAATATTTACACGCCGATTGAAACTGCGTCAGCCTGTAGCCGCCGACGTGAGGAGGCGGACCTTTGCAAATCCCCGCGAATCCGCCTCCTCACGTCGGCGGCTACGAGGTTTGTGAAATATGCAGGCTCGCCCTGCGCGCGGATTTAGAAACGGCTTGCGCCGGGCCACCGGGGGCGGCTTTAATCGCAGGCATTGTTCCCCCATGCGGACAGAGAGATTTTTAACCACCGATGAACACGGATCAACACGGATGTCGGAAAAGACAGACGCGAATTTCACGAATTAACACGAATTCTTCCGGCCAGCGCGGCGGATTAGACCAATTCGAGTTAATTCATGGAATTCGTATCTCTTCCATCCGTGTCCATCCGTCCCGCTTAGCGGGATCCGTGGTTAAAACATGTTTTTCCTGGTAAACTTCCTTCTCATGAAACGACTTCGCTTCTTCGTCCCGTGGCTCGCGCTCGCGCTGTTCCTGCTGACGACTGAACACTGTTTACTGATTACTGCCGCCAAAGCCGCCGCGCCCGCGTTCGAACTGAAGGACGGCGACCGCGTGGTGTTTCTCGGCGACACGTTCATCGAGCGCGAGCAGTATTACGGGTGGATCGAGCTGATGCTCACCACGCGCTTCCCCGACCGCAACGTCACCTTCCGCAACTTCGGCTGGAGCGCCGACACGCCGGCGGGCGATTCGCGCTTCGGCCTCTCGCTGCTCCAGGCCGGCCACGAGGCGCCCGACGAGGGCTGGAAGCAACTGGTCAGGCAGCTCGAAGACGCGAAGCCCACGGTGGTGTTCGTCGGTTACGGGATGGCCAGTTCGTTCGACGGCGAGGCTGGCCTGCCCAAGTTCAAGGCCGACTACAACCGCCTGCTCGACACCCTCGAGAAGATTTCGCCGGGGGTGAGGTTTGTTTTGTTGGGGCCGATTAATTATTGGCCCCCATCTGGTTCACCAGTCACTATTGATGGCCACGTAAATAATCGGCGCTCACCGGAGGAAGACTTTCACAACGACTCTATCGAGAAATATGCCGCGGCTATAGAAGAAATCGCGGCGAGCAGGAAGTTTAGGTACGTGACCGATTTTATTTTTTGGAAGGGGCCGGTAATCTCGCTTACAGACAATGGAATTCACATGAATTCTGAAGGCTACCGCTACATCGCGCGCTACATCGCCTTGGAGTTATTCCATGAAGAAGTTGACTACGGTCCTCCAGTTGCTGAAGAAGAACCCCTCCGCGCCGCCATCATCAAGAAGAACGAGTGGTTCTTCCACCGCTCGCGCCCGGCCAATATGGCTTACATCTTCGGCTTCCGGAAACGCGAGCAGGGCAACAACGCCGCCGAGATTCCCAAGTTCGACGAGTTCATCGCCGCCGAGGAAAAGCGTATCGCGCAACTTCGCTCGCTCAAACCTGGCGTGAGCGTGCCCGAAATCCCCCGCCGCGTCGGCAACCTCACCGCCAAACACACGCCGCAGCCGCACCCGAACTTCGAAGTCGCCGACGGTTTTGAGGTCACGCTTTGGGCCGAGAATCCGCTGCTCCACAAACCCATCCAGATGAACTTCGACCCGCAGGGCCGCCTCTGGGTCGCCAGCTCGGAAGTCTATCCGCAGATCGAACCCGGCCAGGCCGCCACCGACAAAATCGTCGTGCTCGAAGACACCCAGGGCGCCGGCCACGCCGACAAGGCCACCGTCTTCGCCGACGGTCTGCTCATTCCCACCGGCGTCGAGCCGGGCGACGGCGGGTGTTACGTCGCGCAGAGCACGGAACTGTTGCATTTCAAAGATACCGACGGCGACGGCAAGGCCGACGTGCGGCGCATCGTGTTGAGTGGTTTCGGCACCGAGGACACGCATCACAATCTGCACACGCTGCGCTGGGGTTTCGACGGGCGGCTTTACATGAACCAGTCGGTCTATACGCGCACCGACACTGAGACGCCGCATGGCGTGGTGCGCTTAAAGGCCGGCGGGACGTTCCGCTTCAACCCGCGCGACCAGCGGATGGAAATTCTCTTCCGTGGTTGGGTCAACGCGTGGGGCCACCAGTTCGATGATTACGGGCAGTCGTTCGTCACCGACGGCGCGGGTGGGTTGGGCATCAACTGGGCCGTTCCCGGCGCGACATACTTCACGCTCTCGCCCGCGCGGCGGGTGCTGCAGAGCGTCAGCCCCGGCAGCTACCCGAAGTTTTCGAGCATCGAAATCATCCGCAGTGCGCATTTCCCCGACGACTGGCAGGGCGACGTGATCACGTGCGATTTCCGCGCGCATCGCGTCGTGCGCTTTAAGCTGACCGGCCAGGGCGCCGGCTACGTGACCAAGGAAATGCCCGACCTCCTGCGCACCACGACGGATTCCTTCCGTCCGATTGACGTGAAGCTCGGTCCCGACGGCGCGCTTTACATTGCCGACTGGAGCAACCCGATCATCCAACACGGCGAAGTGGATTTCCGCGACCCGCGCCGCGACAAGGAACACGGCCGCATCTGGCGCATCACGGCGAAGGGCCGTAAAACGTTGCCGAAGGTGAATTTCACGAAGCTGAAAAACTCCGAGCTACTCGACAAACTGGTTTCCCCGAACAGCTACGACCACGAGAAAGCCAAGCGCGTCCTCGTCGAGCGCGGCGCGGATAAAGTGTTGAAGGACCTCGATGCCTGGACGAAGAAGCAGACGAGTGAACTCGCGTTGTTGAATGCGCTGTGGACTTATGAAGCTTTCAACCATCCGCAGCCCGACTTGCTCAAAAAACTCCTCGCTGCGAAGGACGCGAAGATACGCGCCGCCGCCGTGCGTGTGCTCGGGGAATGGGGAGCGCAGGCGCCCCGCCGCACCGACGGAGAGCGCGCAAACTTGCCGGCACGCGGCCAGACTGTGTTCGGCGCTCCTGCGAAGTCCGGTATTGCCGGCGAGGCGCCGGCAACGACGCCCGGGGCGGGCGTGCTCCCCGACGCGCTCGCTTCGCTCGCTCGCCTCGTCGCCGATGAAAACCCGCGCGTTCGCCTCGAGGCGGTCCGCGCGCTCGGCAAATTCAACTCCGCCCGCGCCGCTGAAATCGCCCTCACCGTCCTCGATCAGCCGATGGACCCGTTCCTCGATTACGCGCTCTGGCTCACCGTCAACGACCTCGCCGGGCCGTGGCTCGCCGCCGTGAAATCCGGCGAGTGGAAATTCGAGGGCCGCG
This sequence comes from uncultured Verrucomicrobiota bacterium, assembly GCA_964539075.1. GTDB lineage: Bacteria > Verrucomicrobiota > Verrucomicrobiia > Limisphaerales > CAZIFU01 > CAZIFU01. Next base: position 39,890 of record CAZIFU010000238.1, read on the forward strand.
AAAAACAACTCGAGTTCGGTCTCAAAGCCGTCGAGCCGGCTCTCGCGGGTGAGGTGTTAGGCAAATTGATTGCCGGCAAAGCGCTCCCGCGCGACGGCAGCGGCCCGTGGATTGAACTCATCGGCAATGCGGGCGGCACAACGGAACTGCGCCAGATGTTCGACCAGTTGCTCCAGGCCGGATTTGTCGAGCCGGCCTCGCTCCGCGTGATGGCCGCCCTCGGCGATGCCGCCCGTCTGCGCGGCGCGAAACCCGACGGCGACCTCGCCGGGTTGGGTCCGCTGCTCAAGGCCAGTAGCGACAGCGTGCGTGCTGCCGCGATCCGGCTGGCCGGTGTGTGGCAACTCAAAGAGATGACGCCCTCGCTGCTGCAATCCGCGGGCGACGCGAAGGCTTCCGCAGCAGTGCGCGATGCCGCTTTCGCCGCGCTCCGAGAAATCGGCGGCCAGCCCGTGAACGGCGGTTTGAAGAAACTCGCCACTGCCGGCCAACCACCTGAAATCCGCCGACAAGCCGTGACGACGCTCGCTGCGTTGAACTTCGATTCCGCGCTGCCGCAAATTCTCGACGTGCTGCGCGCGACGATGAAGGACACCGAGGCGCAAGGCTTGTGGCGCGGATTGCTCGGCACCAAGAACGCCGCGCAGAAGCTGGCCAAGGCGCTCGTTAACGAGACCCTGCCCGCCGAAACCGCGCGGGCCGGCTTGCGCGTCGCGCGCGAAGGCAATCGAAGCCCCGAACTTGTCGGCGTGTTGATGAAGCTCGCGGGATTGACGCTCACGGACAAGGAGCTTTCTCCAGCCGAGCTTCAGGCGCTCGCCCAGGAAGCGTTGGCGAAGGGGGACGCGGCGCGCGGGGAGCGGATTTACCGGCGCGCCGACATGGCCTGCATGATTTGCCACGCCATCGGCGGCGCGGGCGGCAAGGTGGGCCCCGACATGACGAGCATTGGCGCGAGCGCCCCGGCAGATTACCTCGTCGAGTCGCTGCTCTACCCGAACGCCAAAATCAAGGAGGGATTCCACTCCGTGGTGATCGCCACGAAGGACGAGCAGGAGTTGAGCGGCATCGTCGTGAAGGAATCCGAGACCGAAGTGATCCTCCGCAACGCGGCGAACCAGGAGGTGTCCGTCGCCACGAAAAACATCGCCCGGCGCGCCAACGGCCTCTCGCTCATGCCCGCCGGTCTCGTGGACGCGCTGCTGCCGGAGGAGCGGCTCGACCTCATCAAGTTTCTCTCGATGCTCGGCAAGCCCGGCGAGTATGACGCCGCGAAAGGCGGGGCGGCACGGTTCTGGCGCGTGTATGTCGTCACCAGCCCGAACCAGCACATCGGCATCGAGCCGGTGGTGAAAGGCGACTTCAGCCTGAAGGATTGGGTGCCGGCCTGGTCGCTGGTGAACGGCGCGCTGCCCAGGGAAGCCGTTGAGGCCGCTTTCCCGAATCGCGGCAACACGCGCGGGCTGTTCGCCGCGACGCAGTTTCAGGCGTCGAAGGCGGGCACCGCGAAGTTCACGCTGGCCGGCGAAGCGAAGGAAGCGTGGGTCAACGGCCAGGTCGTAAAGATTGGCGCGCAATTTACCGCTGAAGTGAAACCGGGCGTGAACACTTTAGTCCTCCAACTCGACGACGCGCAAATTCCCGGCACGGTGAAGCTGAGTTCGGGCGACGTATCGTTCTTGACGAACTGAAATGCAGAAACCACTGACATTCGACCGGCTCGCGCTCGTCTTCAGCGCGGAATTCGGCGCGCACCTCGTCCGCTACGCGCTGATCGCGGGCGTGGCCTTCCTGCTGTTTTACGTCTGGCGCAACCGGCGGCTGCGCGCGCTGAAGATTCAGGAGAAGTATGCGGCGCGAAGTGAGATGCGCCGCGAGGTGCTCTACAGTCTGATCTCGCTGGCGATCTTCTCGCTCGTGGGCGTGCTGGTTTTTCTGATGTATCGCGCGGGCTGGTCGAAGTTCTATCTCGACATCGGGCGCCACGGCTGGGGCTACCTCGTATTCTCGACCGTGCTGCTCATCTTCGCACACGACGCCTACTTCTACTGGACGCACCGGCTGATGCACTGGAAGCCGCTCTTCCCGATCGTCCACCGCATCCATCATTTGAGCCACACCCCGACGCCGTGGGCGGCGTTCGCATTTCATCCGGTCGAGGCGGTGGTGCAGGCGGGCATTTTTCCGCTTTTCGTTCTCGTGGTGCCGGTGCATCCGCTTGCGGCGCTGGTGTGGCTGTTCTACATGACGGTGATGAACGTGCTGGGCCATTGCGGCTTCGAGATTCTACCGCGCGGCTTCACGCGTCACCCGCTGTCGCGCTGGCACAACACCGCCGTGCATCACGACATGCACCACCACCACATCCACTGCAACTACGGTCTCTACTACAACCTCTGGGACCGGCTCGTGGGCACAAACCACGCGCGCTACGACGAGGAGTTCGAGCGGGTGAAGGCGCGGGCGGCGATGGTGAAAGAGGAAGCCAAGCCGGAGAGCGGCCGCGTTCGTGAGAACGCGGGTGCCTGCTGACTTCGCTCAGGGGAAATTTGCCGCGCTCTTACGAGCGCAGCCACACCAATTATTTCACCACCATTCCCGTGAACGGCGCGATGTAGGCCTGGAGGTAAACGAGAATTCCCACCAGCACCGCCAGCGCGAGGCTGTGGAAGAACACGTAGCGGAGGATGCTGCCCTCGTGCCCATACCAGTTGGTGGCCGTGCTGGCGACGACAATGCTTTGGGCGTCCACCATCTTGCCCATCACGCCGCCGCTGCTGTTGGCAGCGCTCATAAGGAGGGGGCTGAGGCCGGTTTGTTCGGCGGTGATTTTTTGCAGGCCGCCGAAAAGGACGTTCGACGCGGTGTCCGAGCCGGTGAGCGCCACGCCGAGCCAGCCGAGCAGCGTGCCGAAAAAAGGGTAGAGCGAGCCGGTCCGGGCCAGCGCCAGGCCGAGCGTCGCGTCGGTACCGGAGTATTTGGTCACGTAGCCGATGGCCAGCATTGCGGCGATGGTGAGCAGTGAGTAGCGGACGCGCTTGAGCGTCGCCCAGTAGCGCGCGACCATTTCCGCGGGGGAAAAACCCATGAACAGTCCGGCCAGCAAGGCCGCGACAAGGATGCTCGAGCCGGTGGCGGAGAGCCAGTTGAGGGTGAACACGGCTTTTTCCGGAGGCGCGCCCACCGGCGCGACCGGCGGCACGCGCAGCACGAGTTCGTGGAGGTGGGGGACTTTGAACTCCGGAGCGGAGAGGCCGTTGAGGAATGTTTTTATTTGCGGCAGGCCGCACAGGAACACCAGCAGGCTCAACAGAATCCACGGCACCCAGGCGCGGCGAACGGATGCGTTATTTTCGGAGGGACGAGCTACGCGAGTCCCCGACTCCTCCTCCACTGTTGACGAAGTGGGACTCGCGTAGCTCGTCCCTCCGATTGACGGTTCAGCGGTCTTCCACCCATCCTTGGGCTGCCAGTAACGCAGCAGCACCACGACGGCCGCGAGCGAACAAAGCGACGCCACGATGTCCACCAGCCACGGCCCGTGATAATTCGACACGAGGAACTGCGGCACGGCGAACGCCACGCCCGCGGTCAGCGCCGCCGGCCACACGCCCCGCATCCCGCGCCAGCCGGCGAACGCCCACACGACCCAGAAGGGCACGATCAGCGAAAAAAAGGGCAGTTGCCGGCCGACCATCGCGGAGAGTTTGTGGAGGTCCAGCCCGGTCACGGCGGCGAGCGCGATGATGGGCGTTCCCAGCGCGCCGTAGGCCACGGGCGCGGTGTTGGCGATCAGCGAAAGTCCAGCCGCGGCCAGCGGGGTGAACCCCAGCCGCATGAGAATCGCCGCCGTGACCGCCACGGGCGTGCCGAAGCCTGCCGCGCCCTCGAAGAACGCGCCGAACGAAAACGCAATGAGGATGACCTGCACGCGCGGGTCGGGCGCGAGGGTCGCCAGGCTGCTGCGCAACACGGCGAAGTAACCTTTCTCCACGGTGAGCTGATAGAGGAAGATGAGGTTGAGAACGATCCAGCCGATGGGGAACAGTCCGTAAGCCGCGCCGTAAAGGGTGGTCGCCGCCGCGACTTTCACTGGCATGGTGAAGACAAAGATGGCGACAGCCAGGGAAACGGCCAGTGCCAGCAGCGCGGAGAAATGAATGCGGATTTTGAGGACCGCGATGGAGCCGAGCAGCACGACGACCGGCAGGGCGGCGAGCAGCGTGGACCGAAAGGGATCGTCGAACGGGTCGTAGTTCTGGGACCAGAGCATGGTGGCTGGCGTTCATCAAACGCGAAAGCAGGCGGTGGCGGCAAATCAAATTTTGGCGGGCCTGGTCTTGGGTGATGCAGGTTGATTCTGGTGCGAAAAAAATTAATGGACTTGCCGCGAACACCCCCTCGCCTGGCCACGGTCAGGGAGGGCTTGTAAGAAGGGAGAATTTTTCTTAGAACCTGGTGCGATGAAAGTATGACTGGATTTTGCCAGCCATGTTGAATTCACCGATTCTCTTTGAATTAACCAGCATGAACCGCGACCGAAAAAAATCATGGCGAGCGGCCGGCCTGCTCTCCGGGCTGTTGCTGGCGGTGGCCGTCAGCGGATGTTCAACGTTCAGCCGCGACTGGAAAGCCGCTGCGTCTCGGCCACTCCCTCCGGCGGGCATCGAAGGCCGTTGGCAGGGAACCTGGTTGAGCCATTCCAACGGCCACACTGGCAGCTTGCGCGCGCTCATCACGCAGACGCAGGCCGGCGCTTACGAAACCCGCTTTCACGCGACCTTCTGGAAAATCTTTTCCTCGGAATACACCGTCCATCTTCATGCGGCGGAGAACGCCCGAGTTTACCAATTGCAAGGCCGCGAAGACATCGGCCGGTTTCTCTGCTGGCGTCTGGGTGAATACAGTTACGACGCCACGGTTACGCCGACGAACTTTTCGGCCACCTACCGGAGCGCCGCCGACGGTGGCGTTTTCCAGATGAGCCGTCCTTGATTTATTTTTTGCGCTTCGATGATCTGGCTTTGGCGCAACGGACGGCTTCACCGGCCCAGACGATCAGCTCTTCCCGGTTTTCAAGCACGTCGGCGGGCACTTCGTAGTAGTGGATGGAGATAATCCGCCTGGCTTTTTCGTAAATGAAGTGGCTGCAGCCCCGTTTCAGATACGCGGCGCGCGTCCGTGCGTCGGTTTTGAAGTAGAGCCGGCCGTCAAACAGGATGCCGAAAAACAAGCCGCCCTGGTACAGCCCGTGGCCGCCGAACATGGCGCGGGCGCGCAACTCCGGCAGGCCGGCGAGCTGGTCGAGGACGAAGTCTTTGAATGAATCGTCCCGCATGGCGGGGTGACTTTCGCAGAACACGCGTGGTCCGGCAATCCCGGTGCCGCTAAAAGTTTCTGAATAGTTCCTTCCCTGTCGGCGTCGGCTTTGGCAAATTTTGCGCCGATATGTTGCTCCGAATGCTTTGCTGCCTGTGCGCCCTGGCGTTCCTCGCTCACGCCCAAATCGGCGACAAGCCCGGCGAAGCGCAGAAACCCCTCGTCCCGCGGAAATTGATTCCTCCGGCGCCGGCGCTCTCCCCGGCGGAGGCGTTGAAAACGTTCCAACTCGCGCCCGGCTTCCGCATCGAACTCGTGGCGGCCGAACCACTGGTGCAGGATCCGGTGGCGATGGCCTTCGGTCCCGATGGCCGCTTGTGGGTCGTCGAGATGCGCGGCTACATGCCCGACCTGGACGGCAGCACCGAGGATGCACCCGTCGGCCGGGTTGTCGTGTTGCGCGACACCGACGGTGACGGGCGGATGGACCGGAGCGAGGTTTTTCTCGACGGACTGATCCTGCCGCGCGCCATTGCCCTGGTGCGCGACGGCGTGTTGATCGGCGCGCCGTCGAAGCTCTGGTTCTGCCGTGACACGAACGGCGACGGCAAGGCGGACGAAAAAATTGAAGTCGCTACTGACTACGGCGTTCAGGTGGATCCGAAACGTCCCGCCCTGGCCAACCCCGAACGCGCTCCGAACGGCTTGCTTTGGGCGCTGGACAATTGGATTTACAGCGCGGCCTACACCGCGCGGTTTCGTTTCAAGGACGGCCAATGGGAACGCGGCGCAACGACGTTCCGCGGCCAGTGGGGTTTGAGCCAGGATGATTGGGGCCACCTGTTCTACAACTCGAACAGCGACCAGTTACGCGGCGACATCATTCCCGCGCATTACCTCGGCCGCAATCCAAGCTACGCCCGGCCTGGCGGTGCGAACGTGAAAATTGCCGCCGACCAATCGGTCTGGCCCGCGCGCGTCAACCCCGGTGTCAATCGCGGCTACCGGCCGGAGATACTGCGCGAGGGCCGGCTCAAGGAATTCACCGCCGCCTGCGCGCCGTGGATTTATCGCGGCGATTTGTTCCCGCCGGAGTTTTACGGCAACGCGTTCGTCTGCGAACCGGCGGGCAATCTCCTCAAGCGCAACCTGCTCACCGCCACCAACGGCACGCTCATCGCCCGGGCGGCCTACGCCCAACGGGAATTCCTGGCTTCGACCGACGAGCGATTTCGGCCCGTGAATCTCTGCACCGGGCCTGACGGCGCGCTTTACGTGGTGGACCTCTATCGCGGCGTGCTCCAGCACCGCATCTCGGTGACCACTTACCTCCGCAGACAAAGTGAAGAACGCGGCCTGGACAAGCCGATCCATCTCGGGCGCATCTGGCGCATCGTGCCGGTGGGCAAACCAGTCCCCCGCGTGAGGCCGGATTTTGCCAGGGAAACTCCGGCGCAGTGGGTGGCTCATCTCTCGCATGGGAACGCCTGGTGGCGCGAGACCGCCCAACGCTTGCTGGTCGAGCGCGGCGATTTGTCCGTCGTCCCCGCGCTGCAACAACTGGCGACCGCTCCCGATGCAGCATCGGGACTGGGCCGGTTGCACGCGCTCTGGACGCTGGAGGGCCTGCGGCAACTCGACGTGCGCACGGTGGCCGTGGCGTTGCAGGACCCCGACGCGCGGGTCCGCGCGGCGGCAGTACGCGTGAGCGAAGTTTTCTTCAACTCGGAGGACAAGGCCGACGTTGTGGCGAAGCTTTTCAGTTTTCCATCCGATGTTTCGGCGGAAGTGCAATTGCAATTGGTGCTCACGCTGGGGCAGGCCCGCGAAGGACGGACAGACGATGCGCTGGCCGGCCTGGTGAAAAGCGCCCCGGCCAATGTTTTTTTGCGCGACGCGGCGCTCACCGGCGTATACGGGCGCGAACTGGAATTGCTGGAGCGGCTGGTCGCCGACCCGGCCTGGAGCAAAAACGACACCAACGCGGATTTGTTCCTGGGGGGTCTGGCCCGGTGCGTGTTCACCGAACGCCGCCCGGACCGGGTGGAGCGGTTGTTCAGCCTGATCGCCGCCCAGCCGCCCGGCACGGCGAAGCGCCAGCTGGCGTTGCTCAATGGCATCGCGCTGACCGCCGCCGCCATGGAGAAAAAACCCGTGAAGTTCCCGGCGGAGCCCGTGGCGTGGGCAGCGTTGCAGAAAATCGCCGGCGCGACGCTCCGCACGCGGGTCGCGAAGATTGACCACTTGATCACGTGGCCGGGCAAGCCGGGCGCGAGGCCGGAGCCGGCGGCGACGCCGCTGACACCGGCGCAGCAGGCGCGCTTCGCGGCGGGCAAGGAGTTGTTTCTGCTCACGTGCGCGGCGTGCCATCAGCCGCACGGCCTGGGCCTGGACGGTCTGGCGCCGCCGCTGGTGGACTCCGAATGGGTGCTCGGCTCCGAGCAGCGCCTGGTGCGCATCGTCCTGCACGGCTTGACCGGTCCCGTCAAAGTCAAGAACGGGCATATCAGCCTCGACATGCCGGGCCTGGGCATGTTCGAAGACGAGCAACTGGCCGCGGTTCTGACTTATGTCCGCCGCGAATGGGAACACACCGCCGCGCCGGTGGAGCCGGCGACAGTGGCGCGGGTCCGTGGGGAAAACGCGAACCGGGAACAAGCCTGGACGGAGCCCGAACTGTTGAAGATCAAGTGACGTTCGTAGGGAGCTTCGAACTCCAACCTTAAACGCGCATTCGGGACCATGAACCCGTTGGCGCTTTCGTTGTCGCGCCAGCGTTTTGGACCGCGCCAGTCCTCTGGCGGTGTGAGAGTTGGCAGCGGTCCAGCCAAAGCGCCAGAGGACTGGCGCAGTCCAAAACCTTGCGGGGCTTCGGACGGTTCATGGAGGCCGGACAGAAGGAACTGGATTGCGGAACCGAAGTGCGGAGCCGGCGGTCAGTTCGACAGCGCCACCAGGTAACGTTGCACCCGGGAGCCGACTTCGGTTTCGTCGAGCTGCGTATAAATGTGATGGAGGTTCATGCAGATGCGCAGCAGCATCCGGCGCGGTGTGATGGGAGACAAATGGGCGTCCTGAAATCCCTGGCTGTTTTGCAAAAGGTATTTCACGCAATCGGCCTTGGTCCAGAGCTTGCCCTGGTTGAAGGCGTCAACGAAGATTTCACTCAGGGAGCTTTGAAAACGGCACAGGAAATGACCGGGCATCCCGATGCCCACGATGGGCAGCCGCAGCCGGCGGGCCAGCAACAGATACACCAGGCAGAGGATGATCGGGTTGCCCGTCCGGCGGTCCATGACGCGGTTGAGGTAACTGTTTTCCGGGTCGTAATAATTTTTTTCGTTCCCTTCGAAACCCAGTTCGGCGAAAAGATACTGGCTGATGACCGCGAGGATCTGGTCCGGTGGAGCGCCGTAATCCAGCCGCTCGCGCAGTTCGTTGGCAAAATCGTCCAGCCACGCCTGGTAGGCGGCCACGTTGATGTCCGGGTATTGGGTGCAGGCCAGCAGCCAGGCCCCTTCCTCGATGTCCAGGTCTTCGCCCTGGTTGAGGCAGAAGGCGAGGAACCGGTTGTCGGCCGTCTGGCGGGCGAAATGGAGGATGATTTCCTGCGCGCGGCGGCGCAGCACCGGGTCCTCATTCAGCAGATGGGGCCGCAGCCACCCCACGGCCACCTGACCGTGCGAGATGATCTTTTTGCGCACCGTCTGGTAGATGGCCGGGTCGTCATCTGCGAGCAGGCTCATCAGCGCGGCCTTTTGATTTTCGGAAAGGCGGGCGGGCAACTCACTGATTGCGACGTGGCTCATGTGTCCTTTGACGGGACGCATGATACAGAAAATTCATTTGGTTTCAATGATAAAAGCGGTGCGGGAAGATTTTTGTTTTCGCAGGCGTGATAGCACCCTGAAACCGGTCCCCGCAGGCTCTCGGGGCAGGCCGGGCTTTGCCTCGGGCCGCCCTTAGTCTCTGGCCTTGCCCCGGGGCCTGTTTTCCCCTGGTTCCGGCCCGGCCAGTTCAAATTCCGCCGCCGTCCGCTTGAACAATTCACGCTGCTCGTCGCGGGTCCGCCGGCGCAGCACCCGGACATCCAGCAACGCGGTAAAGACGGCCAGTGCCGTGAGGAGGAGGCAGACCGCCCAGTAAAACAAGTAGCCGATCCCCTCCAGATACGGCTTGAAGACCGTCTGTCCCCAGATCAACAGCCCGGCCGCCACGATCAGAAAAAAGGCCCCAAACCAGCGGCGCCGGACATCACGGACGGATGGCATGAGCGAACCCTACCATAATCCGGGTGGTTTCCCAAGCATTTTCCTGTTGCGAATCGCGGCAGGGGTGAAATCCTCTTTGCGGTTGGACCCGGGTTCCACAACCCACAAGCGAAAGGACTCGAATGCAAATCACCAGGCAACTCGCCCTGTTTCTCGATAATCGCCCCGGCATGCTCGCGCGCGTCTGCGATGCGCTCGCCGAAGCCAAGATCAACATCTACGCCATCTCCATCAGCGATACGGTGGATCACAGCGTGATCCGCCTGGTGGTCAGCGACCCCCGGAAGGCGCTGCTGCTTTTTGAAGAACACAACGTGCTGGTAGTGGAGGACGACGTGCTCATGCTCGAAGGAGACAACCGGCCCGGCTCGCTGGCGCGCATCGCGCACAAGTTGGCCAATAAGAACATCAACATCGAATACGCCTACTGCGCTACTCCCCCCAACGCCAAACGCGGCCTGCTCATCCTCCGCGTCTCCAACGCGGCCCGGGCGCTGAAGGTTTTGAACTCTTAATGCGTCACGACGTGAAACATTAAATCGTTGAACCACCATAACGGTTTAACGATTCAACGTTTTAATACTCTGCCTTGCTTTGCCGAACCCGCTGCTCTACGAAATCAACACGCGTTGCTGGCTGCGCGACCTTTCCGCGCAGCAGGGCAAGCCCGTTCACCTCGGCAATGTGCCGGAGGCCCAATTCGCACAGTGGCAACGGCTCGGCTTCACCCACCTCTGGCTTATGGGCGTCTGGACCACCGGCCCCAAAAGCCGCGCTGCCACGCTGGCCGACCCCCGCGCGACGCAAAAATTCCGCGAGCTTCTCCCCGACGCCAAGGAAAGCGACCTCGCCGGCTCGCCCTACGCGATTGCGGATTATCAGGTCCCCCCCGGGTTGGGCGGCGAGGAGGGCCTGGCGGCCTTTCGCCGGAAACTTCAGCACCACGGATTGAAACTGCTCCTGGATTTTGTGCCCAGCCATCTCGGCCTGGACCATTCCTGGGTGAGTGAAATGCCGGCGCTCTTTGTGCAAGGCGGGACGCCCGTGCCCGGCGTGTTTCAGCAGGAAACCCGCGACGGCCTGCGCTGGCTGGCGTACGGCCGCGACCCGAATTTCCCGCCGTGGTCGGACACCGTGCAACTCGATTATCGCCGCGCCGAGACCCGCACCGCCATGCTCGAACTGCTGGCGTCCGTGGCGCGGCGATGCGACGGCGTCCGCTGCGACATGGCGATGCTGGTGCTGAACGACGTGTTTGCCCGGACTTGGGAAACATTTCCCTGCGCTTCTGCGCCGCCCGCCGCCGAATTCTGGGCCGAAGCCATTCCCGCCATCAAACAGGAAGACCCGGCGTTTCTTTTTCTGGCAGAAGCTTACTGGGACCTCGAGGCGCGCCTGCAGGAACTCGGTTTTGATTTTACCTACGACAAGAAGCTCTACGATTTTCTTTACTACCGGAGTTACGCGCAGGCGCAGCAGCACCTGTTGAGCGCCAGCCCCGGTTTCCTCCGCGCCAGCGCGCATTTTTTGGAAAACCACGATGAGCCGCGCGCCGCCGCGATCTTCCCGCCTGTGGTGCATCGGCCGCTGGCCCTGCTGCTGCTGGGCTTGCCCGGTCTGCGCCTGCTCCACGAAGGCCAGTTGACTGGCGCGCGATTGCATCTGCCCGTCCAACTGGGACGCCGTCCGCCGGAAGCGCCGCAGCCCGAAGTCGGGACGATTTACCAGACGCTGCTCGCCGTGCTGCCCAAAACCGCCGTGGGACGCGGCCAGGGCGAAGTGCTCCTGCCGCGCCCCGCCTGGCCGGACAATGCAACGGCGGAAAACACCTTCGTCATCCAGTGGCAGTTGTCGCCGCCGGAGTTTGATCTGGTGGTGGTGAATCTGGCGTCGCATCGCAGCCAGTGTTACGTCTCGCCGACCGTCGCCGGGCTGGCCGGGCACCGCTGGCAAATGAAAGACCGGTTGAGCAGCGAGGCCCACGTGCGTCACGGCGACGAGATGCAGAGCCAGGGGTTGTATTTCGATTTGCCCGCCCACGGCGCGCAGTTGTTTCATTTTCAGCCCGCCGCCTGACCGCCCTCGACCGCGCGCGCCGGCAGTTTGGAGTTCAAGCTTCAGCTTGTCCGGGCACACGCTGAAGCGTGGACTCCAAACCGCCTGCGGGCACACGCTGAAGCGTGGACTCCAAACCGCCAGCTGGAACCCCGAACCCGGCGGAGGTGTTACTTCTGGTTTGGAGTCCAGCCCCGCACGCGGGGCTGTTCCCGGAGCACGCTGAAGCGTGAACTCCAAACGGCAGCCGGAGCTCCGAACCTGGGGCGAAGTAATGCTTCCTTTTTGGCCGGTTGCGTTGCCGCCGCCGGTGAATAATTTATCGAATGAACTGTTGCACTCGGCGGGAGTTTCAGTAAAAACTAATTAAATTTTAATCAGATGAACTTCCCGCCAGCGGGCGGCCTGAAAAAGAACGATGAACGAAAATCGGCAAAACCACGGCCAGAGCCGGAAAATAATCGGTCCGCCGCCCAAACAGGGCCTCTACGACCCGCGGTTCGAACATGATTCCTGCGGCGTGGGCTTTGTCGTCAACATCAAGGGTCAAAAATCCCATGCCATCATCCGACAGGCGCTCCAGATCCTGCTAAACCTTGACCATCGCGGCGCCTGCGGCTGCGAAGCCAACACCGGCGACGGCGCCGGCATTCTCCTGCAAACGCCGCACAAGTTTTTGCAGAAAGTCTGCGCGGCGGCGAACCTCGCGCTGCCCGCCCCCGGCCAATACGGCGTCGGCATGGTCTATCTGCCGCCCGACCCGGTGGAACGCGCCAAGTGCGAGCAATTTTTTGAAACGGTGGCGGTCGAGGAAGGCCAGCGCGTGTTGGGCTGGCGCACCGTGCCGACCCATAATGCCTCGCTCGGCAAAACCGCCCAAGCCGCCGAACCGGTCATGCGCCAGGTGTTCGTCGGGCGTGGCGCCAACGTGGCCAACGACCTCGCCTTCGAGCGCAAGCTCTACGTCATCCGCAAGCGCGCCGAAAACGCCATCCGCTATTCGGGCGTGCCCAGCGGCCAGTTCTTTTACGTCGCCAGCTTGTCGTACAAGACAATGGTCTATAAAGGCATGCTCCTGACCGAGCAGTTGCCGCAGTATTACCCCGACCTCAACGACCCGGACATGGAGTCGGCGCTGGCGCTGATCCACTCGCGTTTCAGCACGAACACGTTCCCCAGTTGGGAACGCGCCCATCCTTATCGCTACCTCGCGCACAACGGCGAAATCAACACGCTCCGCGGCAACATCAACTGGATGCACGCCCGCCAGGCGATGTTTGAGTCCGAACTGTTCGGCGACGACATCAAGAAGATTCTTCCCGTCATCAACACCGATGGCAGTGACTCGGCGATGTTTGACAACTGCCTGGAGCTGCTCGTGCTCGCCGGCCGCCCGCTGCCGCACGCGGTCATGATGATGATCCCCGAACCGTGGACCAACCACGAGAGCATGAGCGACGAGAAGAAGGCGTTCTACGAATACCACTCCTGCCTCATGGAACCGTGGGACGGCCCGGCCTCCATCGCCTTCACCGACGGCACGCGCATCGGCGCAGTGCTCGACCGCAACGGCCTGCGTCCCTCGCGTTACTACGTCACCAAGGACGACCTCGTGATCATGGCCTCCGAAGTCGGCGTGCTCGACGTGCCGCCCGACCGGGTGCTGGCCAAGGGCCGCCTGCAACCGGGCCGCATGTTCCTGGTGGACACCGAGCAGGGCCGCATCGTCGCCGACGAGGAAATCAAGAACACCATCGCCGCCGCGCAACCTTACCGCCAGTGGCTTGACCGGCACATGATCGAACTGGCGCATTTGCCCGAACCGCCGCATTTGCCGGAGCCGAGTCACGAGACGGTGCTCCAGCGCCAGCAGGCCTTCGGCTACACGTTTGAAGACCTCCGCATCCTGATGGCCCCGATGGCGCGCGACGGCGTCGAGGCCGTCGGCTCGATGGGCACCGACACGCCACTCGCGGTTTTGTCCGACAAGCCACAGCCGCTCTACAACTATTTCAAGCAACTTTTCGCGCAGGTCACCAATCCGCCGATTGATTGCATCCGCGAGGAAATCATCACCTCCACCGAGACGACCATCGGCTCCGAGCGCAACCTGCTCCGGCCCGACCCGGAAAGCTGCCGGCTCATCGAACTCAAGTCGCCCATCCTCACCAACGAGGAGTTCGCCAAGCTCAAACACGTGGACCAGCCGGGTTTCAAGTCCATCACGTTGCCGATCCTTTACAAAGTCGCCGGCGGCGTGGCCGGGTTGGAACAGGCCCTCGCCGACCTCTGCGCCAAAACCAGCCAGGCCATCGCCGGGGGCGTCAATATCATCGTCCTGTCCGACCGCGGCATTGGCAAGGACCTCGCGCCCATTCCCGCGCTGCTGGCGATCTCGGGCCTGCATCATCATCTCATCCGTGAAGGCACGCGCACCCGCGTCGGGCTGGTGCTCGAATCGGGCGAGCCGCGCGAGGTGCATCACTTCGCGCTGCTGGTCGGCTACGGTTGCGGCGCGATCAATCCCTACCTCGCCTTCGAGACGCTCGACGACATGATCCGCCAGGGGTTGCTGAAGGGCATGGACCACAAGACCGCCTGCAAGCTTTACCTGAAGGCCGCGGCCAAAGGCGTCGTGAAGGTCATCTCCAAAATGGGCATCTCGACGATCCAAAGCTATCGCGGCGCGCAAATCTTCGAGGCGGTCGGCCTCCACCACTCGGTGATTGACAAGTATTTCACCTGGACGGCGTCGCGGGTCGAGGGCGTGGGCCTGGACGTGATCGCCAAAGAAGTCGAACTGCGCCACCGCGCCGCGTTCCCCGACCGCGACGTCAATCCCGCCTCGGCGGGACTCGAGGCGGGCGGCCAGTACCAGTGGCGGCAGGACGGCGAAGTCCACCTGTTCAGCCCGCAGACGATCCACAAATTGCAGCAAGCCTGCCGGACTGCGGACTACAAAATTTTCAAGGAATACTCGACGCTGGTCAACGACCAGTCCCGCAAGCACTGCACGTTGCGCGCCTTGCTGGACTTCAAACCGGCCCCGCCCGTCCCCCTCGAGGAAGTCGAACCGGTGGAAACCCTCCTCAAGCGGTTCAAAACCGGCGCGATGTCCTACGGCTCGATCAGCAAGGAAGCCCACGAGACGCTCGCCATTGCCATGAATCGCATTGGCGGCAAAAGTAACACCGGCGAAGGCGGCGAAGACCCGGCGCGCTACGTGCCTGAACCCAATGGCGACTCGAAGAACAGCGCCATCAAGCAGGTCGCCTCGGGCCGCTTTGGCGTGACCAGCCAATACCTCGTCCACGCGCAGGAACTGCAAATCAAGATGGCGCAGGGCGCCAAGCCCGGCGAGGGCGGTCAGTTGCCCGGCCTGAAAGTGTATCCGTGGATCGCCAAGGTGCGCTATGCCACGCCCGGCGTCGGTCTGATTTCGCCGCCGCCGCACCACGACATTTATTCCATCGAAGACCTGGCGGAGTTGATTCACGATTTGAAAAACGCGAACCACCGCGCGCGCATCAGCGTCAAGCTGGTGGCCGAGGTCGGCGTCGGCACCATCGCCGCCGGCGTCGCCAAGGCCCACGCCGACGTGGTGCTCATCAGCGGACACGATGGCGGAACCGGCGCGTCGCCCCAGACGAGCATCAAGCACGCCGGCATCCCGTGGGAGTTGGGCCTGGCCGAAACGCACCAAACCCTGGTGTTGAACAATCTCCGCAGCCGTATCGCGGTCGAGACCGACGGCCAGTTGAAGACCGGGCGCGACGTGGTTGTCGCCGCGTTGCTCGGCGCGGAGGAATTCGGGTTTGCCACAGCGCCGCTGGTGGCGTTGGGCTGCATCATGATGCGCGTCTGCCACTTGAACACCTGTCCGGTGGGTGTGGCCACGCAGGACCCGCGGCTCCGGAAAAACTTCACCGGCGAGCCGGAACACGCGGTGAATTTCATGCGCTTTATCGCCGAGGAAGTCCGCGAGCTGATGGCGCAACTCGGCTTCCGCACAGTCAATGAAATGATCGGACGCACCGACCGGCTCGAATCCCGCAAGGCGATTGATCACTGGAAGGCCCGGGGGCTGGATTTTTCCAACATCCTTTATCAGCCGCAGGCCGGCCCCGAAGTCGGCCGTTATTGTCAGATTCCGCAGGACCACGGGCTGGACAAGGCGCTCGACAACACGCTGCTGCTCAAACTCTGCGCCCCCGCGCTGGAGCGGAAGGAAAAGGTCGTGGCGGAGTTGCCCATCCGCAACGTCAACCGCGTCGTCGGCACCATCCTGGGCAGCGAAATCACCCGCCGCCACGGCGTGGAAGGTTTGCCCGAGGACACCATTCGCATTCATTTCAAAGGTTCCGCGGGCCAGAGTTTCGGCGCGTTCATGCCGCGCGGGCTGACGTGGATTCTCGAAGGCGACGCCAACGATTACCTCGGCAAAGGCTTGTCCGGCGGCAAAATCATTCTCTATCCGCCGGCCGGCTCCACGTTCGTTTCCGAAGAGAACATCATCACCGGGAACGTCGCGCTTTACGGCGCGACCCGCGGCGAAGTCTATATCCGAGGCATGGCCGGCGAGCGTTTCGCGGTCCGCAACTCCGGTGTCAACGCGGTCGTGGAAGCCGTCGGCGACCACGGATGCGAGTACATGACCGGCGGCAAAGTCGTCGTGCTCGGCCCGACCGGCCGCAACTTCGCTGCCGGCATGAGCGGTGGCGTCGCTTATGTGCTGGATGAAACCGGCGATTTCCCGACGCGCTGCAACAAGCAGATGGTCGGCCTCGAACCGCTCGACGACGAGGACGCGGCGGCGTTGAAGACGATGATTGAAAACCACGCGATCAACACGCGAAGCACGCGTGCCGCGAAGATTCTGGCCGACTGGGACCGCATGCTGCCCAGGTTTGTGAAAGTG
This sequence comes from uncultured Verrucomicrobiota bacterium, assembly GCA_964539075.1. GTDB lineage: Bacteria > Verrucomicrobiota > Verrucomicrobiia > Limisphaerales > CAZIFU01 > CAZIFU01. Next base: position 56,453 of record CAZIFU010000238.1, read on the forward strand.
ATGCCCAAGGATTACAAACGCGTGCTGCAGGCCTTGAAGAAGGCGCAGGCCGAAGGACTGTCCGGCGACGAGGCCTTGAACCGTGCGTTCGAGGAGAACGCCAAGGACGCCGCGCGCGTGGGCGGAAGTTGAGGAAAAATGGGCAAACCCACCGGCTTCATCGAATATTTGCGCGAACTCCCGCTGGACCGGGAAGCCCTCGAACGCATCCGCGACTGGAACGAGTTTCACTTCCACATGGAGGAGAAAAAACTCCAGGAACAGGCGGCCCGTTGCATGGACTGCGGCATCCCCTTCTGCCACACCGGCGCGCTGCTCAACGGGATGGCTTCCGGCTGCCCGATCAACAACCTCATCCCGGAATGGAACGATCTGGTCTATCGCGGCCTGTGGCGCGAGGCGCTCGAACGACTCCACAAGACCAACAATTTTCCGGAGTTCACCGGCCGCGTCTGCCCCGCCCCGTGCGAAGGCTCGTGCGTGCTCGGCATCAACGCGCCGCCCGTCACCATCAAAAACATCGAGTGCTCCATCATTGACAAGGGTTGGGAGGAAGGGTGGGTCGGGCCTGAACCGCCCAAAGTGCGCACCGGCAAAAAAGTCGCCGTGGTCGGCTCCGGCCCCGCCGGCCTGTGCGCCGCGGCCCAATTGAACAAGGCCGGCCACCAGATCACTGTTTTCGAGCGCGCTGACCGCATCGGCGGCCTGCTCATGTACGGCATCCCCAACATGAAGCTCGACAAGGAAAAAGTCGTGCAACGCCGCGTGGATCTGATGGCCAAAGAAGGCGTCGAGTTCGTGACGCACACCGAGGTCGGAAAAAATTATCCGGCGGAAAAACTGTTGAACGAATTTGACGCCGTCGTCCTGTGCACCGGCGCGACCCGCGCGCGCGACCTGCCGGTCGAAGGCCGGAACCTCAAGGGCATCCACTTCGCGATGGACTTTCTGCAAGCGAACACCACGGCGTTGCTCGACCGCCACCAGAACGGCAATTACATCCCGGCCACCGGCAAGGATGTCATGGTCATCGGCGGCGGCGACACCGGCACCGACTGCGTGGGCACCGCGCTGCGCCACGGTTGCAACAGCCTGGTGCAACTGGAAATCCTGCCCCAACCCCCGCTGGACCGCGCGCGGGACAATCCGTGGCCCGAGTGGCCGAAGGTGTACCGCCTCGACTACGGCCAGGAGGAAGCCGCGGCGAAGTTCAGCGGCGACCCGCGGGTCTATCTGACCACGGCGAAAAAATTTGTCGCCGATCCCGCCAGACCGGACCAGGTCAACAAAGTCCTCACGGTGCAAATCCAGTGGGAAAGGAATGACCAAGGCCAGTTCGTGCCGAAGGAAGTCCCCGGCACCGAACAGGTGCGCCCCGCGCAATTGGTGCTGCTGGCGATGGGTTTTCTCGGACCTGAACAGCCGCTGCTCGACGCCCTGGGCGTGAAGCGCGACCCGCGCACCAACGTCAAGGCCGAATACGAAAAATACCAGACCAGCATTCCGAAAGTGTTCGCCGCCGGCGACTGCCGTCGCGGCCAGAGCCTCGTCGTGTGGGCCTTCAACGAAGGCCGCGGCGCCGCGCGCGAGTGCGACCGCTACCTCATGGGTTCGACCAACCTGCCTTGATCAGCGGTTCAGTTCCTGACAGCCGCTTGAAAAAGTCCTGATTCGTAGGAGTCGAGGTAACGAGGCTCGAATGTCTTTGGCTTCTGGGAAGGATCAGAGCCTCGTTACCTCGGCTCCTACGGGAAAAAGTTTTGTCAACGGGCCGCTAAGCGGCAGCGAAAGCGCCCACCGTGAGGCGGTGCGTTTCGTGCCACTGCTGGATCGCCTCGCGCAGGTGCGCGGCGGCCTGTTCGAACTCCCGGCGCAACTCGGCCAGCTTTTCCTTCGAGGCCTCGATCTTCTTTTCCGTCGCCAGCGCGTAGGCTTGTTTGCGCTGCTCCCAGGTCTTCGCGGCCTGATGCAGCCGCTCTTGCGCGGTATGCAGCATCGCGCGCGCGGATTCCGGCAGCGTCAATGACCGGCTCGCCAGGCGCTGCTCCAATTGACGCTGCGTCTCGGAGATTTCGGCCAATTGAATTTTCTCGGCGGGCACGCGGCGCAGTTGGCTGGTCAGCCCGACGCGGTTCAACAACCAGATCGCCCACTTGGTCGGATCGAACTGCCACGATTTCACGCCGTTGCGGTAGTCGTGCTGAAACTCGTGGTGAAAGTTGTGGTAACCCTCGCCGAAGGTGAACAGCGCCATGATCCAACTGTCCCGCGCGGTGCAGCGGGTCGAGTAGGGCCGGTGGCCGATGTAGTGGCAGAAGGAATTGATGAAAAAGGTCGAGTGCTGCACGCACACCACGCGCGCCACCCCGGTCAGGAGGAAGGCGCCCAGCGCCGACCGCCAGCCGCCCCAGGCCCAGCCCAGTGCCGGCGGCACAACGAAACTCGTCACGATGCCAATCACATGCCAGTGGCGGTTCTGCCACATCACGAGCGGGTCTTTGCGCAGATCGTTGACGTTGTCGTAGGTGGCTTTGGGCCGGAGCTTGAACAGCAGCCAGCCGATGTGCGCGTGGAAAAAACCTTTGCTGATGTCGTAAGGGTCCTCGTCCTCGTCCACGTGTTTGTGGTGCTGGCGATGGTCGGAGACCCAGTCGAGCGCCGGGCCTTCAAAGGCCGCCGCGCCGAAGACCAGCGTGCCCACCCGCACCGGCCAGCTCGCCCGGAACGCCCCGTGCGAGAGCAGCCGATGATACCCCAGCGTGATGCTCAGGCCCGTGGCGGCGACATACCCGAGGAACAAAGCGGCTTGAAACCAATCGAGCCCGAAGTGCCAGAGATAAACCGGCACGGCGGTCAGGGTCAGGAACAAGGTGGTGAACAGGAACAGGCTCGTGGGCCAGTTGACGCGGTGGAAGGGGATTCGACTGAACATAGTTTGATTTGCGCTGCACCAACAGTCGCCAACTGGCGGGCAAAAGCAAACGAAAAGCTGTTTTATTTCGCCGACCCGTTGCAGTATCGCCGCACTTCTATGAAAGCATCAGCACTGACGCGCTGGCTGGCCATGGGTTCGTTCAGCGGAGCGATGGCGTTCGCCGCCTTCGCCGCCGCCGCCGCCAAACCGCCCAACGTCGTCATCATCCTCGCCGACGACCTCGGCTACGGCGACCTGGGCTGTTACGGCCATCCGACCATCCGCACACCCAACCTCGACCGCATGGCCGCCGAGGGGATGCGCTTCACCGAATTCTACTCCGCCGGCGAAGTCTGCACGCCGAGCCGCGCGGCATTGCTCACCGGGCGGCTGCCCATCCGCAGCGGCATGTGCCATGACAAGTTCCGCGTGCTGCGCCGCGAGTCCACCGGCCATTTGCCGGACAGCGAAATCACCCTCGCGCAGGCGCTCAAGCCGCGTGGCTATGCGACCGCCTGCATCGGCAAGTGGCACCTCGGTAATTTCATGAACAATCCCGAAGGCCATCCGCGCCGACACGGTTTCGATTACTACTTCGGCCTGCCGCACTCGAACGACATGAACCCGGCGCCCGGCAATCCGAAAGGCGCGCCGGGCAAACTCGAACAGGACCCCGCGTGGTGGCAGGCGCCGCTTTTTCGCAACGAGGCGCTGCTCGAACAGCCCACCGATCAAACGCAACTCACGCGTCGTTACACCGAGGAGGCGGTGAAATTCATCCACGCGCAAAAGAATAAACCGTTCTTCCTCTACCTCGCGCACACTTTTCCGCACGTGCCGTTGTTCGCGTCGAAGAAATTCAGCCGCAGCAGCCCGCGCGGACTTTTCGGCGACGTGGTGGAGGAACTCGACTGGAGCGTCGGCCAGGTGCTCGACGCGTTGCGCCAGGAGGGCCTCGCGGAAAACACCCTCGTCTTTTTCACCAGCGACAACGGGCCGTGGCTGATTCAAGGCCGCGTCGGCGGCTCGGCGGGTTTGCTGCGCGACGGCAAGGGCAGCACGTGGGAAGGCGGAATGCGCGAGCCGGGCATCGCCTGGTGGCCGCGGAAAATCAAGGCGGGCAGCGTCTGCCGCGAGCTGGCGGGCACAATGGATTTGTTCGTGACCTGCGTGAAGCTTGCCGGCGGGGCCGTGCCGGCGGACCGCGTGATTGACGGCGTGGACATGGCGCCGCTGCTCTTCAGCGCGGGCAAGGGCAATCGCGAGGTTTACTTTTACTATCGCGGCACGCAGCTTTTCGCCGTGCGCAAAGGCCCTTGGAAGGCGCACCTGCTGACGCAGGCTGGCTACGGCCAGGCCCAACCCGACGCGCACGATCCGCCGCTGCTGTTCAACCTCGAAGTGGACCCTGGCGAATCCTTCGACCTCACGAAGGAGCATCCTGACGTTGTCGTTGATCTGCTGAAGGAAGTAGCGAAACACCGCGCGACCGTGACACCGGTGAAGAACCAGTTGGAGGAAGTTGTGGCGGCGCCGAAGTAAGGGAGAGGTGGGGCGAGACTCCGTCGAGCCGAGTTCATATATGGTGGGTTCTCGCCCTCCATCGACTCAGACACGGACTTGGCTCGACGGAGTCTCGCCCCACCTTCGCTGCGGGTGCATTGGTTGCCGCTTCGCCATTCACCAATGCACGTCAAACACACGCCCTTTGAACGGCCAGTCTTCCATGCACCTCACCAAGCCCCGACGCAGTGGATTCTCCTGCATATAGAGCCATTTCTCGCTGTATTCCTTGCCATCGCGCAACCGATGGTGCCAGCCGCGCGACTGAAACCTCCACTCGGGCTGGCGATGCAACCGGCGGAAGTCGCGCTTCCAAAAAGTAATCCACTGCTCAATCGTGTAATTCAGGTCACGCGGCGCGCAAAACAGGTGCACGTGATCGGGCATCAAAAGATAATCACCCACCAGCCAGGCCTCGGCTCCCCGCCACACTTGACACAGGAGCCGATGCGTCGTCTCGCTGGCCAGCCAGCCAGCGACCCCGGTCCTCGGTCGTGACCGTCAGAAAGACGATCGTCGGACCGTCCGGATGAATGTGAACACCAGAGGATGGGTTTCTGCGACCGGCAGGTTCGTTGGGGTTTTCCACAGCCATGTCGTCCCGACTGGTTCGGTGGGCGAGACTGCGTCGAGCCGTTGCTGAATTCAAGCCCGGAGTCGGCCGGAGGTGGGGCGAGACTCTGTCGAGCCAAGTCCGTGTTTGAATTCACCCAAGGCTTGACGGAGTTTCGCACACCCTTGTGAACTCGGCTCGACGGAGTCTCGCCCCACCTCCGGGGGCTACGGACGGCGCAGTTTGTAGAAGCGGTTGGTCAGTACGGCGGGCACGGTGAGGTCGAACACATTCGTCAGGCCAAACAGCGCCGGCACGCCGGCCACATCGGCCCACGCGGTCGGGTCGGACAACTCGTCCGTCTGCTGGAGAATCAGGTACGGCTCGATTGTGATCCATGTGACGGCATAATTCGTGCCTGCGCCGGTGATGTTCAGCGGGGGATAACCAAGGGTAAACAGATACGCCGCGCCTGCTTTGCCCACGCCGGTGTTGTCCCGATAAGCACCGATGAGCACCATGTCCGTACCCACCGCCGCCACGGCACGGCCGAAATAGTCAACGTTTGTCGGCGTGGGTTTGGTGAAGGTGGTCAGGAGCGTGCCGTTGGTGCTGAAGAGGTAGGCCGCGCCTGCGTCCGTCGCGCCGGTATTGTCCCCATAAGCCCCGATGAGCACGTTGTTCGTACCCACAGCCGCCACTGCAAAGCCGAAATAGTCAGAGGTCGCCGGAGTGGGATTGGTGAAGGTAGTCATGAGCGTGCCGTCGGTGCTAAAGTCTGTATGCAAGTACCTTATAGGTAGCTATTGAACACAATACATTTAATGGGTTTACTAAAAATGACTATTTTACTGTCCAGTGAATAGCGCTATTTTCAGTAAGAACAGCTTGATTCTTCACTGAAAAACGATATTCTTACTGTAAAGTGAATGTAACTGATTTCAGTAAGCAGGCGATAATCCGCTACGAGAGCGAGTTGATTCAGCATTTCAGGCAACTGCTTGAAGATGACCCGGATCTGCGGTGGACAAATCCTTCGGGAGTCTCCGATCATCCAGCATGGGTGGAACTGGTGCTTGACGATCATGCTCATCGTTTCAAACCGTTCTACTCCCTGAAACCAAGCATCCCTGAATTGGAGTCGCTTATCGCCGGTTGGAAGGACTCAGATCCGCCCCTGCTGGTTGTGCCTGAACTTTCTTCTCGCGTTCTGGATCTCTGCCGCCAGAAGCGACTGGCCGCAATCGATCTCAACGGTCGCGCCTACCTCCGAGCCGCCGGTCTGTTGGTGGATCGTGGTCCATTGTCTGGTCGCGACTTCAGGTTCGAGCTGGAGCCTCGAAACGTCTTCGTTGGGAAAAGTGCCCGCATTATCCGCAGCCTGTTGACCAACCGCGACCGGGTTTGGGTTCAGAGCGAATTGCTCACCCGCACCAAGGCCAGTTCCGGACTGGTGTCACGCATTGTCCAGCATCTCATCGGTCAGGGATTTGTCGAAAAGAAGAGCGCCCGTGAGTTCTGTCTCCGTGATCCACTGGGGCTTATTGACGCTTGGGCAAAAGCGGATGATTTCAACCGACGCACCAGAACCTCTCGCTTCACCACCTTTGGCGGCACGCCGATCGAAGTCGCCCGGCAACTGAAATCGTGGGCCGGCGAACAATCGGTGTCCATCGCCTTCACCCAATGGATCGGCGGCTGGCTGCGGCATCCGTACACCGAACCGGTTGTGACCAGCGCCTATGTCGCGCGTTTGCCGGAAGCCGCCACATTGGAACGGCTCGTCCTTCGCCCCGTCACCGACGCAGGCAAAGTGTGGCTCCAAGTTCCCGATGACGAGGGCGTTTTTCTGGAGACACAAACGATTCAGGACTTGCCCCTTGCCAGCGATGCCCAGATTTATCTCGATCTCCAAAAGACTGGTCTGCGCGGACCCGACCAAGCCGCCGCTTTGCGCGATTGGGAAGGCTTCTGCCGTCCATGAAATTCGCAACCTACAGTGAATACGATTCCTACAGGGTCGGTCTCGCAGAAAGCGCCCTCCTCACCATCTGGCCAAGCCTCGAACCGTGGCATGACGATCTCGTGCTCGTCGGTGGATTGGTTCCCCGATATATCTGCGGGGATGTTTCTTCCCCACGCTTGCTTCCCAAGCCAGTGACGATCGACACCGACATGGGCATCGCGCTCGGTGCTTCGGCGGGCGGCACGTCCAGTTTGCAATTCGCTCTGCTTGACAAAGACTTTCGCCGGACCAGGGACCATGAAGGGTTGATAAGGTATGAGAAAAAGATAGGCGATTACCCCGTCCGGGTTGATTTTCTGACGGATGCACCTCCCAACACTCATGGCACCGTTTCGGTAGATGACATCACAGCGAGCATTCTCCCCGGCATCAACCGCGCCCTGAAAACTGCGCGGATGACAACTGTCTCCGGCCAGGATTTGGCCGGAACGCCACAAACTACAACAGTGCGGGTCTGCGAAGTCGGTCCCTTCCTTGCCCTGAAGCTGCGCGCTTTCGTTTGGCGCGAGGAGGGCAAGGATGCTTTTGATATTCTCTACACCCTTCTGCACTACGACCTGGGGACGGCGGCGGCCATTGCCGCGTTTGTGGAGGAGATTCGCGCAGACAATGCCGCGTGTCCCGACGCCCTGCACTGTTTGGAGAAACACTTTCATTCAGAAGCCTCACTTGCGCCCACGAAGGCGGCTCAGTTTTTTCCGGGACCAGTCATGCGAGATGAACCTGCCGACATCCGCTTTCAGCGCCTTCAAATCCAACAAGAAATGGTTAATGCGGCACGCCTGCTTAACGCAGCCTTGACTGCTCCATCATCATGATCACGGTCACCACGATGGACATGGACACAGGCAGGAACACAATGACGGCGACGAGTACGACAACTACGCAGGCAACAGCGACATCAGTACCAACAACGTCATCATTCCGAGGATGTTCACCCTCCCGGCTGGCGTGCGCGCGAAAATTTCTCGCGCCCGGTGAAGGATTGGTTTTCAATCGCCGCACACATGAAAATTCACCGATTCCTCGCCTGGTTTCTCCTCACACTCGTGGATGTGACTTTCGTGTCACGCGCCGCCGAGCGGCCCAACGTCATCGTCATCCTCGCCGATGACCTTGGTTACGGCGATCTCGCCTGCTTTGGCCACCCTCAATTCAAGACGCCGAATCTCGACCGCATGGCCCGCGAAGGCGCGCGACTCACACAGTTCAACACGCCCATGCCGTTTTGCGCACCCACGCGCGCGTCGCTCATGACCGGCCGCTACCCGTTCCGCTGCGGCCTGACGTCGAACCCGGCGCCGGACGGCGCGCCGGACGCCGACAAGCTCGGTCTGCCGCTTTCTGAAATCACCCTCGCGCAATTATTCAAGCAGGCGGGCTACGCAACAGGCATGATAGGCAAGTGGCACCTCGGCCACAGCGGTCCGGAATACCTGCCGACACATCGCGGTTTCGATGAATACCTCGGCATCCCTTACTCCAACGACATGCGCCCGGTGCAAGTGCTCGAAGGCGACCGACGCATCGAGTATCCCGTTGTGCAGGCCACGCTCACGCAGCGTTACACGGCGCGCGCCCTCGATTTTCTGGAACGCAACAAGTCACGCCCGTTCCTGCTCTACTTCGCCCAGATGCTGGTCCACAAACCGCTCGCGGCCTCGGAGGGCTTTTACAAGAAAAGCGGCGCGGGCCTTTACGGCGATGGGCTGGCCGAATTGGATTGGAGCGTCGGTCAGGTGCTCGACAAGCTCAAGCAACTGGGCCTCGATGAAAAGACACTCGTGCTTTTCACCAGCGACAACGGCCCGTTCCATGGTGGCAGCAGCGGCGGACTGCGCGGCATGAAGGGCAGCTCTTACGAAGGCGGCTACCGCGTGCCGCTCATCGCGCGCTGGCCCGGCAAAATCCCCGCCGGCCATGTGAATGCCGCGCCCGCGGTGATGATGGATTTGTTCGCCACGGCTTTGAATGCGACGGGCATTCCGTCGCCGCCGGACCGCGTCATTGACGGCCGCGACATCATGCCGCTGCTGACCAGTGGCTCAAAAAGTCCGCACGAGGTGATCTTCGGCCACCAGGGCGCGCGGCTGGCGGTGGTGCGCGATGCGCATTGGAAGCTGCACGTCCTCGCGCCCGCCTCCCGCCAACCCATGGCGCCCGATGAAAAGTGGGTGGACCCGCGCGCGCCGGACGGCGTGACGATCCTCGCGCCCTACGAGCAATATCATCCGAGCGCGTATCCGGGCGTGACGACGGGCGACGCGCCCAGGCCCATGCAGCTTTTCGATCTCGAAGCCGACCCCGCGGAACAGCACGACGTGACCAGCCAGCATCCTGACGTGGTGGCCCGGTTGAAAAAAACTTACGACGACTTCAGCAAGGACGCACCGGCGCCGCCGGCCAATGCGGCGAAGAAAGGCGGTAAGACGAAGAAAAATTGAGCTGACGCACCTGTCGGAGGGACGAGCTACGCGAGTCCCAATCGGGTTCTGCAAAAATCCAGTGACAGAAAACCGCACTTATTCCAGCCTCACTTTTGTACCGTTAAGGATGGATTCCGCGAAAACACCCCTCACCCTGACCCTCTCCCCTCATCGGATGAGGGGAGAGGGAATCTCTGGTGCCGACCTGGAAACCACCAACCCCGCGCGCACCGGCTGCGCCGTTTCCCTCTCCCCTTCCGAAGGGGAGAGGGCCAGGGTGAGGGGTTGCTTCGAGGTGCCTCATTGTGGCTTGGCTTGACAGCCGCGCATCCTGGCTCTTCGGAAACCAACGCGAACCATGACCCTTGGCCGAACCGCCTTCGAGACCGACCTGCAAGTGCGGCCGGACGACATTGACATGAACCAGCACGTCCACCACAGCCGCTATTTTCACTACACGATGATCAACCTGAAAACCGGCCGGGCCGAGGTGATCCCCGGCTGGATCGTCCAGAAGTATGCGGTGTGAACTGGTGGCGGTCCTGCGCCGCCCGGCAGAAACCGCGGACTTTTATCGAACCGAATTCCCCACCGCCTGTCCCATTTACAAGGCGCGTCAGCACGGGCCGACAGCCCAAAAATTAAGGCTGTATTTTGGCGGATTTGTGCTAGGCTATGCAGAATTTGGCAAACTTGAACATCGCTTCTCCATGAGATTCTTGACCGCACTGCTGCTTGTCCGGCTGGCGTTCGTCCTGTCCGCCGCTGACCTGCAAATCCCGGGCAAGCCGGCGGCCCCGCCCCGGCAGACCACAGCGCAAGACGTTTTAAATCCGGAAAAAAGCCCCCGCCCAGACCTGCCGCTGCTGGGGAAAACGCCGGCCAACTGGCACCCGCTGGTGGCCGGCCCCAACGACGGCAAGATCGCAACGCTCGTCGCCAGCGACCTGGAGCGCTACCATTATCTTCAGATTCCCTTCAACAACGAGGTTTCCTCCCGCTTCCTGGACCGCTATCTCGCAATGCTCGACAGCCAGCGCATTCACTTCCTGCAATCCGACCTGGCCGAGTTCGAGCGCTACCGCACACTCCTGGATGACCTGATCGTCGGCGTGGGCGACACTTCCCCGGCTGACCTGATCTTCAATCGCTTCGTGCAACGGCTGGAGCAGCGCGTCGCCTGCGTCAATGAACTCCTGGCTACGGAGCAATTCGAGTTCAACACCGACGAACACATCCTGCTCAACCGCAAAAACCAGTCCTGGCCGAAGGACATGGCCGAAGCCAAAACACTTTGGCGCGACCGCTTGCGTTACGAAATCCTCCAGGAAAAACTCAACACTGAAAAACCGGAGGAGATCGTCAAAATCATCACCCGCCGTTACGCCCGCACGCTCCGTACCGTCCACGAGTTTGACAGCGACGACGTGCTCCAGATTTATCTGACCGCCCTGACGCATGCGTACGATCCGCATTCCGATTATTTTGGCCGCGCGCAGTCGGAAAATTTCGCGATCAGCATGAAGCTCTCGCTCTTCGGCATCGGCGCGTTGCTGAGCTCCGAGGATGGCTATTGCAAAATCAAGGAGTTGATGCCGGGGCCGGCGCAGCGCAGCAAGAAGCTCAAGCCCAATGACCGCATCATCGCGGTGGCTCAGGGCGCCAACGAACCCGTGGACGCGGTGGACATGAAGCTCAACAAGGTGGTGGACATGATCCGCGGCCCGAAAGACACCGAAGTGCGCCTGACGATCATTCCCGCCGACGCGGCCGATCCTTCTGTGCGCGAAGTAGTGAGTTTGATACGGGACGAGATCAAACTCGAAGACCAGCAGGCCAAGGCCAGGATCATTGACATGCCTGCCGGCGCGGGCCACATTCTGCGCCTGGGAGTGATTGATCTGCCCTCCTTCTATGCCGATTTTGACTCCCCGCCGACCCTGCTGCGCAACGGAAACTCCGAACGCAAAAGCACCACGGCCGACGTCGCCAAACTGTTGCGCAAGTTGAAACTGGAAAAGGTCGCCGGCATCGTGCTGGATTTGCGCCGCAACGGCGGCGGTTCGCTCGAAGAAGCCATTAATCTCACCGGCCTGTTCATCAAACAAGGCCCGGTCGTGCAAATCAAAGGCCCTGACGGCGGCATCCTGGTGGATCGTGACACCGATCCGAGCGTGCTCTACGACGGGCCGTTGATTGTGCTGACCAGCCGTTTCAGCGCCTCGGCCTCGGAGATTCTCGCGGGCGCGTTGCAGGATTATGGCCGCGCGTTGATTGTGGGGGATTCCTCGACCCACGGCAAAGGCACCGTGCAATCGCTCGTCCAGTTAGGCCCCCAGTTGGCCGCGGTGCTCAAAGCGCCGGAAAATTTGAGTCCCTTCAATCCCGGCTCGCTCAAGGTCACCATCCGCAAATTCTACCGCGCCAGCGGTTCCTCCACCCAACTGGAGGGCGTGACGCCGGACCTCATCCTGCCCTCCGTGAACAATTATGCCGAAGTCGGAGAAAGCTCGCTCGACAATCCGATGCCGTGGGACAAGGTGCTCGCCGTCAGTTTCGAGAAGCTCAGCCTCGTGCAGCCCTTCCTGGCCGAACTCCAGAAACTCTCCGCCCAACGCGTGGCCACCGACAAGGATTTCGCCTACGTGCGCGAAGACATCGAACAGTTCAAAAAAGTCCTGGCCGAGAAATCCATCTCGTTGAACGAGGAAATACGGCGCAAGGAAAAACTGGAGGCCGAAGCGCGCTCCGGCGAGCGCAAGAAGGAACTCCAGGCCCGGCATGAGCCGGAGCAAAAAATCTACGAAATCACCCTCAAACTCGCCGAGCAACCCGGTTTGCCGCCGCCCCTGGCTAAAACCAACATCGTCGCCAGCGCCGACGGGAAAAAAACCGGCGCGACCCTCCCGGCCACGGCGGGCCAACCGGTCGCGCAGAACAGGAAAAGCTCCGGCGATGACCCGGACGGACAGGAAACATCCTCCCCCGACGACCCGACCGCCAGGGACATTACGCTGGAAGAGGCCAAGCGGATTCTCGTTGACTACGTCACCCTCATCAATCGCGACGCGCGGCTGACGTTGAAAAATTAGACCACCGTTTTCCTGCTGCTGATTCCGGGGAGACCGCGAAAACCGGCAGGGCGACACTCTCCAAGTTTGTCTCAAAACTCCTTGTCCCCGGAGGGACGAGCTGAGCGAGTCCCGTTTTTTCACCTGTTTTCGTCGTCGAGTGACTCGCCGGGTTCGTCCCTGCGAATGTTTTGAAGCAACCTCTCTCCGGGCGCGCCGTGCTGGACGCACGGTCCGCCCAACAGCGCTCACCCGGAACGATTCATTTGCGGGACAACCGGAACGTGGCGTTCACGCCGCTTCACCGCCCGAACGGTTGACAGCGTCGAACCCAAAACGGATCCACCATTCAGTTCGAACCTTGAAGCGGCGTGAACGCCGCGCGCCACTCGCTTCGCGAACCGTTCTGCGCTCTCGCCCACTTCGCCGACTGAATCGTTCCGGGTTAGAGAGCGACGCCCTGCCGAACGATCCCGGTTGATGGGCACAAGGCGCAGCTCCGACCAGAGCCGGCTCAAGCTGTAACCCGGAACGCCGCTACACCGTCTCTCCGCTCAGCGCATTCACCGCATGAAACCATTCCTGATCTTCGTGTCGTTCCTCGCCGCGCTGACCGCCTTGGCCCAACCCAAACGCGGCAACGAAGCCGGAGCACCCGCGGCCATCCGCCGCGCGGCCGACCTCAAGGACTCTGTGATCTTTTCCATCAACGTCCAGGATTTCGCCCATCCGGACCTCAGCGTCGCGACCCTCAAGAAACTCATCGCGATTCACGAGAAGCATCAGGTGCCCGTGGATTTTTACCTCACCACGACGATGGCCGACCTCTACGAGTCCAAAGCGCCGGAGTTGATCGAGCAGATCAAGAAATCCCCCTTCGTTTCTGTCTCGTATCATGTGCGGCCGCCATCGCCTTACTACACGAAGTTTGACTGGCTCGGTTTGCGCGAGATGAGCGCCGACCAGCAGCGCGAGACCGTCCTCCGCTATGAAACGCACGGACTTGGCCTCGCCACCGGCCAGCCCACCGACAAACCCGGCGGCTACCAGAAGCTCACCAGGCTGTTCGGCTACGCGCCCGTCGTGGTCTCGTCGCAATCCGACGCCGAACTGGGCCGCGCCGTGAGCGGCGTCTTCAAGGAACTTGGCGCGCGCATGTTCGCCGTGCACGGACGTCCGCCCAACTTTGGCGACCAACGCGACGGCACCTTCCTGCGCCCGGAGCATGTGGACGTGAAACTCTTCCAACACGCCGGCGAACGTGCGGAAGATGTCATCGAGGGCGCCTTCCAGCAGGCGCGCCAGGACCGCGAGGCGCACGCGCCGTATTTCATCGGCGTGAAAATGCACGACAACGATTTCTTCGCCGAGACCTCCGCATGGGTCACCACCTACATGCGCCGCAATCGCCGGCCGCCCTGGGACCTCAGCGTGACCGCCCCGCTCCGCTCCGAGCGCGACCAGGCCGCCCTGTGGTCGCTTTACGAATCGACTGTTGCGTATGTCGCGGGCGCTCAACCGCGCATCGCCGCCGTCAACGCGCCGCAAGTTCTGGCGATGCTCGGCGCCCCGGCAGGCAACCGCGCCAGCACGCCAGCCTCCAAAGCGAACGCCGCCGGGCCGTTGCTTTACGTTTCCGGCACGATGCACATTGAGACCAAGCGCCTGTCGTGGCCGGAGCCGGACGCGTTCGTGAAATTTTTCCAGCGCGCGACCCAGACTGGCCGCGCGCCGGGCCGCACGAACGGGATGCGCTGGTCGGTGGGCGCGGACATCGGCTGGCTGGAAGGCGAACCGCGCGCCGCCGAAATCATCCGGGCGACGGAGAAACTCGGCGTGCAATGGGACGTGCACGCGCACCAGAGAGCCGACCGCGCCACCTGCGCCGCGTTGATTCAAAAGTTCGGCGGACACCCGACGGCGGTCGCCTCCGGCCTGATCACCACGGAACTCGACGCCATGCGTTCGCCCGTGACCGGGCGCAACGGCGCGACGTGGCAGGCGCAAGTGGTCTGGGGCCTTGTGAAGTTCGGACGCCACGGCCTTGATTCGGATGACTTCGCCATCGGCGTATGGCGGCCGAAGAGCAGCGAGGGGTTCTCGACGCACGACCCCGCCGGCAAGCTCATTGCCGTCGGCGGCTCGCACCTGGGACTGGCCGAGGTGGAACGCCTCGCGCAACAAACCTCCACCAACCGCGCCGGCCCGCCCGTGCTCCAGGCGACGGTGATGCTGCCGCCGGGCACACTCAAGATACGCGGCACGGAGGATGGCATCGATGCCATCGAGACGTGGGCCACACGGCTGGCGGCCTTGCCCTCGGTGCGTTGGGCGACCATCGCGGAAACCGCGGCCGCCTGGGTGGAAAGCGGCGGCATCTCCTCGCGGACGATGGTCCCGGCCACGAACCCGTTTCGTCCGACGCCGGAAACTCGCAATCCAGCGGAGAAGAAATTCGCGCCGAAACCGTAAGGCACATTTTCATTCCGCAGCTTTTGCCGCGTCAAGCGTGAGTTCCACTTCCAAACCAGACGGCTGGCGGTTGCGCGCGCTTGCGGTGCCACCGCAGGCCTCGACGCACGTCTTCACGATGGCCAGACCCAGGCCCGCGCCACCCGTGTCGCGGCTGCGTGAAGCATCCACGCGGTAAAACGGATCGAAAAGGCGCGCCAGCGCCTCCTCCGGCACACCGGGGCCGCTGTCGGTCACGCGCAAGCTGATGCGCCCGTCGTCACGCGCGGCGGCAATCGTGATCGGCCCGGCGTGGCCGGCGTAGCGGAGGGAGTTGCGCAGCAGATTGGCCAGCGCGCGCTTGAGCAGTTTGGCGTCGGCGCGCACCCTGAGTCCGGCGGCGGCTACCACTTTCACCCGGGCTTCATCGGCGGCCTCGCGCGCGACAACTTCCTCGATGCTGGCCCGCACGTCCACGCTTTGAAGTTTCACCGCGCTGCCCCCGAGCGAGGCTTTCGAGAAGGTGAGCAGTTCGTTGACGAGGGTGCTCATCTGCTGAACCTCGTCGCGCACGTCGGCCACGGAAGTCATCTGTTTTTCGTCGGCGCGCTGTTCGAGGATGCCGAGGGCGAGCTGGAGGCGGGCAATGGGCGCGCAAAGTTCGTGCGCGATATCGCCCAGGAAACGGCGCTGGCCGGTGACGTAACCTTCCAGGCGCGCGGCCATGCGGTTGACGGCGTGGCCGAGCCGGCCCAGTTCATCGCGGCGGCGCGCGCCGACCCGCGTATCAAAGCGGCCCTCGGCGATCTGCTCGGTGGCGCGCGTCATCTGGCCAACGCTGCGCGGGACCCCGCGCACCAGAGGCAGCCAGAGCAACGCGGAAAGCATCACCGCGCCCGCGGCCATCGCCAGCCACGGCGTCACGTCCACGAGCAGGCCCCCCGCCGAAAGCGTGTCGGACACGATCAACAGCGTCAGCGAGCCGGGCACGCCGAGGCCGCGTTCGCCGGGTGGCACACGCACGCCGATCCAGTAGCGCGGCGGCTCACCGGCGCGGACCATGAACTTGGGGTAGGGCGGAGGGGTGGTGCCCGGCGGCGCGGATTTCGATTCGAGATCCGGCCGGCGCGGTCGCGCGCTGTCATCGCCGCCGTCGGCTGGCCGGCCTTCTCCGGGCGGGCGGGCTTGGCCGACGCGCATTCGTACTTCTGTCGGCAGGGTTTCCGCCGCACCGGCGGCGAGCGCGGCATCACCGCGGGCGAGGAGGAACCGCACGTGGTAGGCCTGGCCGAAGCGTGCCAGCACTTCGCCCCACTGGCCGCGTGGCGTCTCGCGCAGCTCCGTCACAATCAAATCCGTGACCGCCTGCACGTGGTCGCCCGCGCGGCCTGTGAGCAAGGACTCGAAGCCCAGGCGCAATTGCCCCGCCACGAAAACGTAAAACAACGCGGTCAGCAGCAGCAGGTTCAGGAAGAACCAGAGCAGGATTTTGGCGTAGAGCGGGAAGCGGAGGCTCATGGCGGAAAATCCGAATTCCGAAGCTCGAAATCCGAAACAAATCCAAAACTCAAATGTTCAAAAGCTGTCGGGCGGCCGTTTCGTTCATTTCTGATTCCTTTCATTTGGATTTGTTTCGAGTTTCGCGCTTCGAGTTTTCCCATTCACTCTGCATCGGGGTTGATCAGCAGGTAGCCCGCGCTGCGGACGGTCCGGATGAAGCGCGGCTCCTTCGCGTCGTCGCCCAGTTTTTTTCGCAGCGCGGAGATGTGGACGTCAATCGAACGGTCGAACACCTCGTAATTGCGGTCGCGGATTTCGTCGAGGAGCTGCTCGCGCGATTTCACGCGGCCGCGCGCGCGGGCCAGCGAGATCAGCAGGTCAAACTCCACTGGCGTCAAGGCCAGCGGCGTGTCGCCCAGCACGGCCACGCGCGCGCCGGGGTTCACCCGCAGCGGGCCGACGACGAGTTCGCCCTCCGAATCGTCAGCGCCTTTTTCCGCCGGACGCGCGGCGCGGCGCGTCACCGCGCGCAGCCGGGCAAGCAGTTCGCGCGTCGAAAAGGTTTTCGGCAGATAATCATCCGCGCCGATTTCGAGGCCGACGATGCGGTCAGGTTCCTCGCCGCGCGAGGTGAGCATGAGCACGGGCACGGCCGACCGGGCACGGATGCGCTTGAGCACCTCGAAGCCGTCGAGGCCGGGCAGCATCACGTCCAAAATGACGGCGTGCCACGGCTCGGCGGTGGCGCGCTCGACGCCCTCTGGCCCGGTGTGGGCGGCTTCGACGGCGTAACCAAGCGTTTCGAGGTAGTCATGGATGAGCCGGCAAAGTTTGCGGTCGTCATCAATGACGAGCACGCGCGCCGGCCCTTCGGGGGCGGCGGCTGATTCGCTGCGGTCATGGGAAGCGTGCGGCGTCATGGGTGGTTCGCGGCAGCAAGTGTAGCGGATTTCGTGCGAAAAGCCGCCACTTTTACACTTTCTTAACAATTTTGCGGCCGGCGCACACAATTCCTTAACGTGGCACGCGTCTGCTAAAGGTGAACCAAAACCAAAAATGCCGCGCGATGTGCCGACCACCGGCCCAACCCAACCCACCAACCGGCGCGGCGAGGCAACCCACCCGTCGCCGCTGTTCCCCGCGGCGGCGCCGTTGATTTTGACGCTCGCGCTAACCGGCTTCATTTTGGCCGTCGCGTCCACCGCCGCCGTTGCGCAGCCGCAACTCACCTCCTGGCTCACCACTTACTCCGGCCAGTACGCCCGCATCTTCACCAACGATGCGAACAAGCTCGCCGGCGTTTTCCAAACCACGTGGACCAATAATAACGCCACCATCATCCAGGCGCTGCCGACGTATTGCGGCGTGAGCGAGGTCGCTTACGCGGCGTCCAACGTTTACATCCGCAGCACCGGCTTGGGCAGCCATGTGATGGGTCCGTGGTTGAATGGTAGCTTCATCAATTACCCGAAAAACTCGGCCGTCCTGGCCCGCATCCCGCGCGTGCCCTCCGTGCCGGCGGCCAAGACGTCCACGGGCGGCGGGCCGATCGGCTATCTCGTGGATGGCGTGGCGATGTTCGACAGCCGCGACGCATTTTCCTACACAACCAGTTCGGGCAGCCCCGGCACCGAGGCCAATCCCGGCGGCGGTTACTGGAACCGCGACGCGTGGGTCAATGAATCGCAGACCTTCGATCCCGCGCAGGCGCACCAACCCGGCAGCGGCCAGTATCATTACCACGCCAATCCGTCCGCGCTCCGGTATCTGCTCGGCGACCATATGCTCTACAACACGGGCACGAAGACCTACAGCGAAGACACGGCCAACATGAATCTCAGGCATTCGCCCATCCTCGGCTGGGTGCGCGACGGTTTCCCGGTGTATGGCCCCTACGGCTACGCGGTCACGAACAATCCCGCCAGCGGCGTGCGCCGGATGATTTCCGGTTTCGTGCCGCGCAACTCCGCCGCGCCCGACGTGACCAGCCGCACCACTTATCCGCTCTGGGCCGTGCGCGTGAAAAATCTGGCCTCGACCAACCTCACCACCGAGGCCGGTCCGAGCGTCAGCGGCATGCGCCCGCTCGGCCGCTACCTGGAGGACAACGATTACCTCGGCGACCTCGGCTTCACTCTGGGCGTGGACTTTGACCTCAACGAATGGAACGCGCGCTTCTGCGTGACGCCCGAGTTCCCCGGCGGCACGTGGGCTTACTTCGTCTGCATCAACGCGGCCGGCACGCCGGTGTTTCCCTACAACATCGGCCGGCAGTATTACGGCAGCCCGGCCGCCAACGTCATGGGCAGTGCGTATCCTGAGCCGGTGACGACCAACTTCACCGGCGGCACGCGGATGCCGCTCACCGCCAGCGCGCCCGCCGTCAACTCCAGCAACTCGAACGTGACGCTTACATGGAGCGCGATTGATGGCGGCACGTATGTGATCGAGGCGACGACGGATCTCTCCGCATGGACGCCGATCGCGACGAACTCGACCTACCCGCAGGCGACGAATTTCCCCACGCCGCAGACGACGCGGAGCCTGGTGGAAAACGCCGCCGCGCAAAACGGCGTGGTCCGGCGCTTCTACCGCGTGCGCCTCACGGCCACCAACAGCTACGACTCGACGGGCTTCTCGCCGTGAAGCGCCAGGAACAACCACGCAGACTCCAATGAAACTGCCGGCTCCAAACTCCAGGCCGCCGCGAAGCTGGCTCGGAGCTTTGCTGGTCGGATTCAGGAGCCTGCTCGCAATCGGGGCGGCGGCCTCCGCGCCTGCGGCGTCGCTGGACGTGACGGTGGCCCCACATTTCCAAAACGTTCCGATCGAGTTTGATCGCCTCGCGTTCACCAACCCCAGCGGCGTATCGCTCTCCGTAACGCGGCTCGATCTGTTGCTTTCCGACCTGGCGCTTCGCCGAACCGGCGGCGTCTGGTTGGAGCGTTCCAACTGGCAGGCGTTCCTCAGCCTCGGCGCGGGCCGGGCAAGTTTTCGCGCCGAGGGAATGCCCGCCGGCAACTTCGATCAGTTGCGTTTCCGCGTCGGAGTGCCGAAGGATCTCAACCATTCCGACGCGGTGAAATATCCCGCTGATCATCCGCTCAATCCCAACCGCAACGGCCTGCACTGGAGCTGGCAGGGTGGCTACATTTTCACCGCGCTCGAAGGAATGTGGAGTCGCGTCGGCGCGGCCACCTCCGGCTATTCGTTCCACTTCGCCAATGATTGGAATCTCACAGAGGTCACCCTGGCCGTCGCCCTCAACCTGAGCCGTGACGCTTCATTGCAACTCAACCTCGACGTGGCCGAGGTGCTGAATGCGATTTCGTTCAATAAAGACGGCACTACGAGGCACTCACGCGAGGGCGATCCTCTCGCCGTGAAACTCCAAGCAGGGTTGTCCAAAGCGTTCCGCGTCGTTCCGCTTTGGAAGGACGAGTTACGCGAGTCCCCAATTGTTTCTGTTTCCAAAACGCAGAGTGGGACTCGCGTAGCTCGTCCCTACGAGGTGGGAGCGGTTCTCCCTCGGTCCATGCCGACCAAGTTTACCCCTTATCGCTTCACAATGAGCAGCGTGTTTCCCGTGCCGGATTTGCCGAAGGACAATCTGCTGATCGAGGAACGCATCGCGCTGGGGCGCGTGCTGTTTCACGAGCCAGGACTTTCCCGAAACAACTCGCTCGCTTGCGCTTCGTGCCACGCCGAGTCCACCGCGTTCGCCGACCCGCGCCGGTTCAGCGCCGGTGTCGAAGGCCGCACGGGCACGCGCAACGCGATGCCGCTTTTCAACCTCGCCTGGAAAAATTCGTTCTTCTGGGATGGCCGCGCCCCGCCGCTTCGCGCCCAGGCGTTGATGCCAATTCAAGATCACGCCGAGATGGATGAAAAACTGGAACGCGTGGTGGCGAAGCTTCAATCGCCTCGTAGCCGTGGACGTCAGTCCGCGCCATCTGAATCCCAAGCCAGTGAGCACCGACTCACGTCGGCGGCTACGAACCCAACCGACTATCCTGCGCTCTTCATCGCCGCCTTCGGCTCGCCGGAAATCACGCCGGAGAAGATCGGCCTTGCGCTCGAGAACTTCCTGCTCACGCTCACGAGCTTTGACTCGAAGTTCGATCGCGCGATGCGCGGTGAACCGGTCCCATGGTCGGCTCAAGACCAGCGCGCTTTGGTGTCATTCCTGAGAACCTTGACCGATCCGCGATTCCAGAATGGTGATGAGAATTGCAATCCCACCCGCAATCATGTCAACTTGAGCCAAACTCCATGAACACCCCCCACCACCTGGAAGACCGACACCGTGAAGTCGTGCGCCTGATTGCGCCCATGCGGAGCATCCTCGCCCTGGCTCGGCAAGTGAAGTGCGCGACGCTTCTCGGAAAAGCGCTGCTCGCGCTCGTCGTCATCACGGGTTTTTCCGGGGACGCTTTCGGCGCCGCCACCAACAACATCCTGCTGATCATCGCCGACGACTATGGCTTCGACAGCAGTTCGCTCTACAACTCGAACCCGGCCGCGTCGCAGCCGCCCACGCCGAACATCGCCGCGCTCGCGCAACGGGGCGTGCTGTTTCGCAACGCCTACGCCAATCCGGTTTGTTCGCCCACGCGCTCGTGCATTATTACCGGCCAGTACGGCTTCCGCACCGGCATTGGGACCGTTGTCGGCGGCGCCACAGGCGCCCCACCGCTGATGGCAGCTCAATTCACCCTGCCGGAGGCCTTTGCAGCCAACCCGGGCGCCGGCTACTCGCTCGCCCAGTTCGGGAAATGGCATCTCGGCAGCGGGGGCGTTGCCGGCGCCAACTTCCCGAACACCCGCGGCGGATGGCCGCATTACGCGGGCGGACTCGGCGGGGCCATCGAGAACTACACCAACTGGACCAAGACCGTGAACGGCGTCACGACCAGCAACTACACCGTTTACGCCACCACCGACCTCGTTAACGACGCGGTCACCTGGATCACCGCACGGGGCACCAACAAGTGGTTCGCCTGGGTCGCATTCAACGCGCCGCACACGCCGTATCACATTCCACCGGCAAGCCTGGCGCCCGGCTACGCCACCAACACCGGTATCGGTGCCAACCGCCGCCAGTACGAGGCCATGGTCGAGGCCATGGACACCGAGATCGGCCGTCTGCTCGCGGCGGTGGACACGAACAAGAACAAGACCGACATCATCTTTGTCGGCGACAACGGCACACCGGGTGGGGTCATCCAACCCCCCTATGTCAATGGCCGCGGTAAGGACACGCTCTATGAAGGCGGCACCCACGTTCCGCTGATCGTGGCCGGCCCCACCGTCGTGAGTCCCGGCCGCACCAACGACTCACTCGTGCACGTCGTGGACTTCTTTTCCACCATCCTCGAACTGGCTGGCGTTAATGTGGCGACGACCGTTGGGACCAACACAATTGACTCCCGGAGTTTTCTGCCAGTACTGAAAAACACCACCCGCGACGTGTCCTATGTCTACACCGAAGCATTCGACTACGCTGCGCCCTCGGCCAACGATGGACGCGCGCTTCGTAACGACCGCTACAAGCTGATCCGGTTTAGCGTGAGTGCCACGGAGGCGCTTTACGATTTGCAATCGGACCCGACCGAGTTGACCAATCTCTTGAGCAGCGCGCTCACCGCCACCGTTCGTTCGAATTACAATGCGCTCACCTGGCGGCTGGGCGATTACCAGAACCTGATCACCGCGCCGACCGTCCTCAACGCTGCCAGAACCTACCCCCAGTTCACCCTCACCGTCGCCCTCAACACCAACGCAAACTACGCGCTTTGGCGCGCCGCCGCGCTCAACGACCTCGCCTGGGCACCCGTCACCAACGCCATCATTGTCACCAACGGCACGACGAGCGCCACGCTCACCGACCCGTTCTCGCTCCTCGACACGTATTTCTACGGCGCCATGGCGACAACTCCCTGAGCACTCCGACACCATGAATGCCAAAAGTCTCCTCGCCATTTGCGGCGTCACTGCCGCCACACTGATCGCAAGTCACCCGGCTTGGTCGCAACCCGCGCCGAAAGGCCAAGGCCCGCCCGGCAAGGGCCGCGATGACGGCGCCCGCGCGCTGGCCGAGCCGTTCAAAGGCGTGACCGCCGATGGACGGATCAGGGTCGGCTTGTTCGGCGTCAAGGCGACCGGCGTTTCGACCGAACCCGTGCGCAAGGCCGCCGAGGCATTTCTCGCCGGCCTCACCGACGCGCAGCGGGCGAAGACAAAATTCCCTGTGGACGACCTGGAATGGCGCAAGTGGGACAACCGCCATTTCGCCGCGCGGCAGGGCGTGGGCTTCAAGGAGATGACCGAGGCGCAGCGCCAGCTCGCGTTCGGCCTGATGCGCGCGAGCCTCAGCGCGAAGGGCCTCAAGCAGACGCAGGACGTGATGAAGCTCAACGGCACGCTCGCCGAGTTGACCAACAACTTCGACGAATACGGCGAGTGGCTCTACTGGATTACCATCATGGGCGAACCTTCGGCAACCAAGCCGTGGGGCTGGCAGCTCGACGGCCATCACGCGATCATCAATTACTTCGTCCTCGGCGACCAGGTGGTGATGACGCCCACCTTCATGGGTTCGGAACCGATTCGCGCCGAGGCGGGCAAGTTCAAGGGCACGGTCGTTTTGCAGGAGGAACAGGACCAGGGCCTCGCCTTCATGCGCTCGCTCAATGCCACGCAGCAGGCCGCCGCGAGAATCCGCTCCGAGAAAGGCCCCACCGACAACCTGTCCGAAGCCTACAAGGACAACCTCGTGCTCGACGACGCCGGCCTCCGCGCGTCGGAATTGAACGCCGCGCAGAAGAAGCAATTGCTCGGTCTGATTGCCGAGTTCGCCGGCAACATGGCCGACGGCCATGCGAAGGTGAAAATGAGCGAGGTGGAAAAGCATTGGGACGAGACGCGCTTCGGGTGGATCGGGAGCACCGCGGCCGACGGCGTCTTCTATTATCGCATCCACAGCCCGGTGATCCTGATCGAGTTCGACCACCAGCACCCCGTTGCGCTCGCGCGCTCACAGACGCCCACCCGCAACCACATCCACACCGTCGTCCGCACGCCCAACGGCAACGACTACGGCAAAGACCTGCTCCGCCAGCATTTCGAGCAGCACAAGCACCCGTGACTGAATCACGATGCCACCGACCACCAATTTTATTGGGACCATATTCCCCCCCTTCTTCATCTCCCCTTAAGGTGGCCCGGCATAATCTGCGAACATGAAAAACAATCTTGCATTTCTCCTTGCCGCCGCAAGCGCGGTTTTTGCCACCGCCGCCCACGCCCACTTGATCGGTGATGCCGAGCATGACGGCGCGTCCGCGTGGCCGTTGATTTTCGCCGCGGCGACGGACGCCTCCCCCAACGTCCGCACTTTCAACAACAAGGTCACCATCACCCTGCGTGGTGAGCAACGGGTGATTGAGGCCAACGGCATTCCGGATCACACACCGGGGCAGTTTCCGCGACGCGGCAATCCGAACACGATCTCGGAGCAGAAATACAATTTCATTTTACCGACCAAGCCGCAGGTCGCCGCGCAGACGAGCCCGGCGCGCGGCTGGTTTGGCGTCGCGCTCAATGGCGTGCCGTTCGAGGCGGGCACGGCGGAGGTCTGGGGCGACGGCTGGCGCTACGAAGCCATCGGCGGTTCGATGAACCTCGGCCTCGACGAGCATCTTGCGCATGTGCAGCCGACCGGCGCGTATCATTATCACGCCCTGCCTGCGGGCCTCATCGCCAAGCTCGGCGGCGACGGGAAGAAAATGCTCCAGATCGGCTGGGCTGGCGACGGCTTCCCGATCTACACGAGCTACGCCTTAAGCGACGCGAAGGATGCCGGGAGCGCGTTGAAGAAAATGCGTTCGAGCTACCGCCTCAAGTCCGGCGCTCGCCCCGGCAATCCCGATGGTCCCGGCGGCAAATACGACGGCGCATTCACCGCCGACTACGAGTTCGTCAAAGGCAGCGGCGACCTCGATGAATGCAACGGGCGCACCGGCATCACGCCGGAATTTCCGCAGGGCACTTACTACTACTGCCTCACGGCGGAGTTTCCGTTCGCCTCGCGTCTCTGGCGCGGCACGCCCGACGCGAGTTTCCAAAAAGGCGGCCCCGGCCCCGGTGGTCCCGGCGGCCCGCGTCGTCGCGGTGGCCCCGGCGGACAAGGCCGCCCGCCCGGACCGCCGACAGAGACGAAGCAGAACGAAGTCCACGGTTTACAAAATCGTGGGCGCTCGCTGCCGTCGACGCTTGAGAAGGTGGCGACCGTCGCGATTCCGGCTGGCTATCACGATCCGAAGACAGAAGCGGAGCTCCGGCAGGTCACGTTGAATGGCGGCGAAGGCGCGCTCCTGCTCAAGGAATTGGAGTGACACTCGAAAAACATTGCACCCGGCCTGGCGGGCGCTGACGATTGACCCCTTCATGGTGGCGTGGATCGCGGAGCGATTGCAGATGGGAGCCAAGACGCACCTTGCGCAGTCACTCTACTGGCATGGGCGGGGCGATGGGAAAAGGACATGAAACCATTGGGCGACCCCTTCGCCTCAAAAATCCGGACCCCTTCTTGCTCGGAGACAGCAAAATTGAACACTGCCAAGCGCGTAAGACTTAAATGGCGAGGTCCCCCGGCTTGTCCGCAGAAATGTTTTCGCCCGGATTTGTTCGCAGCCGGGTCAAATCTTTGTGCCACGCCCGCCGGAACCGGGTCATGTCCGTGAGATGAAGAATGAGATTCAAACCGGCCATGCCCCACTTGATCTCGTGCTCCACCGACGGGAGATGGTGCGCCCCGGCACCGAGATTCTTTGCGCGCGCCTTGTTCGCGCCGACGAACTACGGTGCCAAAGCTGGTTACCCCGATGGGCATCTAGAAGCGAAAGGCCGGCCCTTGGCTCCGCCCCTTGACAAAGCCGGGCGATTGTTGGCCCAAGTGATCCATCACCCGCCAAAAGAGCTGCTCGGCCATCTCGGGCGGATGCTCCCGGTTGGCGTTGGAGAGCCCGTTGCGGCTGGGAGCCGTCGCTCCGCGCACGCTCGACAGCGGTCCGGAGTACAGTTGCTTGAGAGTCACACAAGTCATTGAGGCCGATGCTGTGAGTCAGCTGCCCGTAGAGCAGGCTCACCACATGGCTCCAAGGCTTGAACGTGCGCGACTTGTCCTCCGCTCCGGTGGCCCGCGCCATTTTGGAGACCAAGTGCCGGGGAATAAAATTGCAAATCTGACGCAAGATGGTGAACTGGGACCGGGCTGGAGCCTTTTTGAGTTTATTCATCCCTGCCGTGTGGCAGGAGCACGCAAAAAGTTCCAGTCCATTTTATTAAATCCTGCGGGATGACTGTGATGAAATCCCTATTATCCACCGTTGTTCTGACGGTCCTTTGTTTGCAGTTTCAGTCCACAGTGGTGCGCAGCCAGGAGCGTCCGCCAGAGAACCGTCCGCCGCAGGGAGGGCGAGGACCCGGTGGCCAGCAGGGCGGGCGCGGCGGCGACCAGGTGCGACTGAATCCGCTGCTCATCGCGCTGGATGCCAGTGGAGACGGCGTGATCGACGAGAAGGAGTTGGCCAACGCTCCGGTCGCGCTCAAGAAGCTGGATCAAAATGGCGACGGAAAACTTACCGGGGATGAAATACGGCCCGC
>CAZIFU010000239.1:0-2729 GCA_964539075.1 uncultured Verrucomicrobiota bacterium
GCCGCGGCAGTTTGTGGCGCGGCTTTTCATGGCGCTGGGCGCGCGACATTGCGAATCGTCGGTGATGCCGAACGTATAGTTTGGATTTCAACGGGAAGCAATGCCGGACTGCCAAGCCGCAACCAAAACATCGAACATCCAACGCCCAACGCCCACGGCGATCATCGGTTCGGAGTTCGATGTTGAATGTTGAATGTTGGTTCGAAAAATCTTCGCAGCGCAATAGCCCAACATGCTCGCGGCCTGCGAGGATTTTCCCAACGGTGCAGGAGCGCGGCGTTTACGCCGCTTCACCGCTCGACAGCTTGGCGACGCGGGAAAAATCCGACGCCCAAGATAATTGGCATGGTGAAGCGGCGTGAACGCCGCGCTCCTTCGGCTGCGGCAGCACCACGCCATGTCCTCTGCGTTAATAGATTGTTGTGCGACTCGCGCAGCTTGCACCTCCGAAGCGAAGCGCGGCATCCGGTTGTGGCAGAAAATTGCGATTGACGCCCCCGGGCTGAAAGCGTAATGGCTTCCCCGACTCACATCATTCCGCCCGGGTTTTGGCCCGGCGGGGAATTGTGCGGCGTATCCTTGGCCATTGTATGTCCGTCAAGATGCTGTCCAGCGGTTTCACCCTCCGCACCTGGCTGTTTCTTCGCAGGTTTCCCGGCCTCTCGCGCGTCGTTGTGCTCGGCCTGCTGGCTGGCGAAGGGAATCTCCGGTCTGCTCCCGCCGAACCGAAGGTGACGTTCACCGTCACCAACGCCGATCCGCACTTGAAGATCGTTTACGAAGACGCCTATCCCAGCGCCACCGCGTGCAAGGTCTGCCACGAGACCATTTACAACGAGTGGGCTTCCTCCTCCCATGCCTACGCTTCCATCTCGCCGGTTTTCCATAAATTCGAGCAGAAGATCAACGACCTCGCGCAGGGGACCATCGGCACGTTTTGTGTCCGCTGCCACGCCAGCGCCGGCACCGCCCTCGGCGAAAAACGGGAACTGCCGCTCTGGAAGCGCAGCCGTGTCTCGCGCGAGGGCGTGACCTGCGTCACCTGCCATCACATTGACGAGGAATATGGCCGCGTGAACGGCGAACGCCGCATCGTGCCGGGCACTGTCATTCAGCCGGTGACCGCTTCCGGCGATGGCCAGGGCCTGGCCAAAGTGCTCGCCGACAAAGGCAAATACAAAATCAAAACCCTGCCGCCGGAAAAGGGCCGTGAAATTCACCTCGGCATTTTCAAGACCGAGCAGCTCGCCCAATCGGAGTTCTGCGTCTCCTGCCACCAGGTCGCCGTGCATCCCGGCATCAAGCTCGAAGTCGTCTGGGACCAATACCGCGCCTCACCCGCCGCCGCGCAGGGGACCACCTGCCAGGATTGTCACATGGGCAAAACGCCGGGCAAAAACGACGGCTACGCCACTGGCCCGGCAGCCATCGTGGAAGGCATTCCGATCAATCCCACGCGCAAACGCGCCAATCACGCCTTCTACGGCCCCGGTTATCCCATCGCTCATCCGGGAATTTTTCCGCACCACAGCCAGAGCGAACGTTTCCCCGTCGAGGCGTGGCTGAAGTTTGATTACCGCGCCGGCTGGGGCAAAACGGACTTCGAGGACCAGGTGGCCGACAAGAAAATCAAGGTGGCTTTCCCGAAAGAATGGGCCGAGGAAAGCGACCGCGAAGATGCCCGGAAAATCGTGGATAGCAATCTGCTGCTCCTGCAAAAGAAACTCGAACTGCGCCGCCAGGTCATGGAGAACGGCTCGCGCCTCGACGGGCCGTTCTTCGCCCACCCGCCCGCGGCCGGCAAGTCATTGAAGTTTTCCTACAAGGTCAGCAACCTCAATCCGGGCCACAACCTCCCTTCGGGCTCGCTGGGCGCGCAGCCGGAAATCTGGCTCAACGTGGCGCTCATCGGTCCGGACGGAAAAAATGTCTGGGAATCCGGCTACCTCGACAGCAACGGCGACATGGCCGACCTCCACTCCCTCGACGTGGCCAAAGGCAAAATCAAACACGACGGCCAGTTGTTCAATTTACAAACGAAATTCCTGACGACGAACGTCAAGGGCACTGACCGCGAGATGTATCTGCCGGTCAACCTGGACATTGATCAGATTCCGTTCATCCGCCCGGCGGGCCAGCCGACCAGCGTGATGAACCATCCGCCGTTCATCCGCATGGAAAGCCGCAGCCTGCCGCCGCTGGCGAATCGCCTGGCCAAATATTCCGTGCCCGCTTCGCTTCTGCAAAAACCGGGCGCTTACAAACTCGCCGTGCGCCTGCGCAGCCGGGCGGAGCCAATCTACTTCATGAAGTTCATCGGCTCGACGCTGGAGATGGAGCGGGCGATGAATCAATGGATGCTCGACCTTCATCCCTACACCGTGGAGTTCCAGGTGAAATAAAACTCTCTCTATGCAGTCCGACCTGCCCATCACCCTGCCCCGTTCGTTTGGAGTTCCGGCTTCAACCGGTCTGGGCCGCCAGAAAGCGGAACTCCGAACCAGTGAAAACTCTCCTCACCCCGACCCTCTCCCCTCATCGGATGAGGGGAGAGATTCCACGGCCCGCACAAAGCCGCGAATGGTGCCCCTGAACCGGAGAAAACCGAGCTTGGTCGCGTCAGCGTCTTGGACTGCGCCAGTCCTCTGGCGCTTTGGAAGTCGTGGGTTGTCGAAAGCGCCAGAGGACTGGCGCACTCCAAGACCTTGCGGTGGTACGAACGGTTCATG
>CAZIFU010000240.1:0-19437 GCA_964539075.1 uncultured Verrucomicrobiota bacterium
GCGTTCAATGCAAACGTCTGGTCGCGCACCGGTTCGCCGATGCAGATCGCTTTTTTCACAGAGCAACCCGGCAAATCAAAGCGCTTTTCGCACGCCTTGTCCGCGATGACACGCAGGAACGACGGCACGGCCACAATCGCCGTCGGCTGCACACGTTCAATCATGTCCAAAACCAGCATGGGCGAAGTTGCGCCGACACGCACGACCGCACAACCGAGTTCGCGCAAGCCGAGCCAGTACGCCAGGCCCGCCATGAAGCAGCGGTCCATCGCTACCGCCACCAGCACCGTGTCGTGCGCCGCCAGCCCGGCGCACTCGAAGGAAAGTTTTTCATTCTGCGCAAGTCGCCGAACATCAGACTCGGTCAGCATCCAAAGCAACGGGTGGCCAGTCGTTCCGCTGGTGGTGACGATTTCCACCACCTGCTCGCGCGGCACGCAGAGGAAATCCAGATTGCGCTCAGATAAAGTGTTTTTGTCCACGAGCGGAACTCTTTCCGGCGGCGGCGCGATGTTCGTCCCACGAAACAACTCGCGATAAAACGGCGAGTGTTCCGCCGCGTAGCAAAAGGTCTCGTCCCAGAGTTGTTCGAAGGGGCGCGTCATCGGCAAAAACATGGAACATTCAACATTCAACATTCAACACCGAACGTTCAAGGAACGGAATGGGGCGTTGAGCGTTGAATGTTGGTTTTTCATCGGGATTCCAGGTAGCTCGCCGCGAGATTCCCAGCCGCTGCACCGGTCGCGAGGCAGCAACCCATGACCCGCGCACTCGCAATGGCGTCCACGTCCGCACTGATCGTTTTGCCAGCCATGAACAGGTTTTCGGTCTGCGCCGCCCGCAGCGAGCGGGCGGGAATTTCATAATGCATGCCTGCGGAAAGATACTTGAACCGCGCCACGCCGCCGGCGCTCCATTGCTCGATGGGCCACGCGCAGCGCGCTTCGGCGTCGGGAAACTTGCGTCCGGCCAGCACGTCCGCGCCGGTGAGCCGGTATTGCCCGGCGATCATGCGGCCGGCGCGTCGCGCCTCCGTGAATTCCTTGAGCGGCGTCTCGCATTTCTCGAAGCCAGCGACGTTCGCCCGCAGAAACGCGATCACTTGCCCGACCTGCTCGGCGGGGCCCGTGAACTTCACGCTGACGGTGTTTGGTTCGAGATCCGGCTGGAAGCTCAAGGGCGGCAGGCCCGCGCGGACAAGTGGCAGCAGCACTTGCGCCGCATCGGCGGGCGAATTCAGAGCGCGTGACACATTCCGCAGCGGGAAGATAATCGCGGGAGCTTGCGTCGTTTCGTCCGTGGCCAGGCAATCCGCGCCCACCGCCCGGGCGACTTCCGCGCTGCCGCTGCAATCAATGACCGCTCCGATGCTGAAGCCGTTCAGCCGTGCGATGCGCTTGCCTTCGACGGCCACATCGCTAAGCGGCGTGTTCCAGCGTGTTTGGAGATTGGGCGTCGAGGCGGACAGGCTGGCGGCAACTTCGCAGAATTTTTTCGGGCGATAAGGCAGCACCCAGACTTTTCCCATGCGAATCGGTGACGCTTCAGTGATGGCTTCGGCAAATTCACGAGCGAAGCCCCGGTTGAGATATTTTCCTTCGTCGTCGAACAGGCCGCAGAGCGTGGTGAGTCCGCTGAACCCGCCCGTGCCGCCAGCGGCGGTGCGGCGATCCAGCAATAGCGTGGCGCAGCCCGCGCGCGCGGCGCTCACGGCGGCGGCGATGCCGGCAGCGCCGCTGCCGACGACCGAGATATCAAACGATTCGCTCATGGATTGAGCAGCCGTTCACGCAGGCGCGCGGCAAATTCGACGGCTTCGTTGTCCGTCAGCGTGCCGTCGGCGTGAACGAGCGTGAACTGAAGCTGGTCGCGGAAGCGATAGAACACCACGCCTGCGCCCGGAGGCACGGTCACCGCCGGCACATGGAAGAATTTCCCGATGCCCGCGTCCAGAAAAGTTTGCAATGCCGGATCCACAGTGCCGGTGTCGCCGAAAAAAAGGGAGCAGATTTCACCGCGCAGTTCGTGTTTGATCAGCCGCATGTAGAATGGCAGGGGCAGGCAGCGGAACATATGCGCCAGGGCAATGCCCGGATTGATGTGTTCGTCGCGCAAGTACTCCGCGTTCCTCGTTTTGACGATGGCGACGGTTTGTTCGAAGGTGGCCAGTTGCGCGGGCAAAAACTGGTGAAGCATCATGGCGACCTGGTTGGAAAATAGCGGGGCGCGCGTGCCTTTGGGCCGCAGTCCGATGGGGATGGGCAGCACGTAGCTGGCGCTAGGACAGCCGGTGCGCTCGTGCAGCCGGTGCAATTCAAACAGTGTGGCGGCCAGATGGAAACTGGTGTCGCCCAAAAATCCGCACAGCCGTGCGGCTTGGGCACGCACGCGGGCGGATTCCTCGCGGGACAACGCCACCACTTGATACTTCGTCGTTCGCGTCACAGGTTGCCGGCGTGTCGCGAGCGAAACTGGCAGGGCGTTTCGGAATTGATCGAGTCGTTCCAGTTCACGCCAGGCTTGACGGCCACGGGCGCGCAAACTGCCGGCGCGGGTCGCCCGTTGGGCGTACCAATCTTCGCCCAATTCGGGAACGGGCACGGTGTCGCCGCCGGCCAGGACGAGAAAATACTCGGCGCTCTTCGCGTCCATCAGCGCGTGAGACCAGGTGAAAATCAAGGTGCGTGCAATGAGGTCGAAGCGAATCAGTTCGCCGCGATGGATGTCGAGGGGTTCATTGAAGAGTTGTTGCGGAAGACCGGTCACGTTCGCGTGAACGCGCACGCGCGGCGTGGCGCGGGTTGGCTTCCAGCACGGCTTCAGATTCAGACCACGCCAGGGCCGGGAGCACAGGATGGGATGCTGCCGGGCCAGTTCGGCGAGGCGTTGTTCCAATCGGACGGGATCAACGTCCGCGGAAAATTCCAGCATGATCTGGCAGGAGTTGCCCGCAAATCCGCGGCGTCGGAGTTCGTAGTCGAACCCCAGCATGAGGGTGTCACACCCGTTATGACGGAGGCTGGCATTCATTCAGCAGGCGGACGACCACGGCGGCGATGGCGCGGATGTTTTTGAGGTTCGTTTCATTGATTTCATTTTGAGGAATCCACTGTCCGTATGTTTGTTCGATGAACACGAGCAGGGACACCAGCGATAGTGAATCGAAACCGCTGGCGATCAGGTCGGTCTCTACTGTGACCTGGGTCTCGGGGCTGAACACACCGCGGCCCAGAAATTCCAGCAGTCGGGCTTGAACGTCGGCCGGCTCGTTCATGCAACAGGTGGCGTGGTCTGGCGGCGGATTTTTCCGGTGATGGCGGTTTTTGCGATAAGTTTGACGACGTGGAAACGGCTGGGGACTTTGTCCGGGCTGAGATGGGCCCGGCAAAAATCGCGGAGCGCATCCGTCGCGGCCGCGTCCCGCAGCACCACTTCCGCCTCCACCACTTCCCCGAGATGCGGATGCGCGGCGCCGTACACACGGGATTCGCGCACGTCGGGATGACGATTCAGAACAGCCTCGATTTCTTCGGGAAATACTTTTCGCCCCGCTAGATTGATCACCGCTGTTTTGCGTCCAACCAGATACAAGTAACTCTGCGGATCAACGCGTCCAATGTCGCCAGTGGCAAACCAGCCATCAGGCATCAACTGGTCGCGGGAAGTCCAGGGGTTGGTGTAGGCGTCAAAAATTCCGGGCCCCGAAACCACTACCTCGCCGTAGCCGTCGCTGTCGGGATGGCGGATGTTCACGGCGTATTCGGGCAACGGGCGGCCCACCGAGTCCCAGCGCGCGGTCGGATCGTCCACGTTTACGCAGACCAACCCCAGTTCGATAACGCCGAGCGCCTGGGTTAGCGGCAGACCGAATCGCTTTTGAAAACTCAAAGCCACTTCCTGAGGCAACCGGCATGTCGTGGATACCGCCAGTCGGACCGAGGCGAGCTTCGCGCCCGAACTGTCGCGCGCCAGCATCGAATAGTGAAAGGGCGCGGCGTATAACACTGTGCCTTGCCAGCGGTTGGCCGCTTCCAGAAACGGGCGCGACAGAATGTGGCGTGCCAGCACAATGCTCGCCCCCTGGCTCAGGTACAGCACGATGGTTACGAGAAAATGATGCGACATGGGCAGACACCACATCACCGTATCGGCTGGCCCGATGCGCAGGGCCTGGTTGGCGGCCAGGACGCGGTCACGGATGGTTTCGTGACAAAGCGCGACCCCTTTGCGCGCGCTGGTCGTGCCGGACGTGAACCGGATGAAGGCGAGGTTCAACCCGTGATTGTCCGACGGCAGCGCCGGAGTCAGCCTGGTAAAAAAGACATCCGGCCCCAACGACACGCTTTGCGCGCGCGGCTTCCGGCTCAAGATGGCCGCCAGTTGCATCGTCGTGGCGATGGTGGACAATTCTTCCTCAGTACATTCCGTGGGGATCGGCACGACCACGGCGTTGATTCGCCACAACGCGAACGTCAGCGCGACATAGTTGACGCTGTTGGGGAAGCAAAGTCCGACACGGCAGGCAGGCGACAACTCAAGCGCCCGCAATTGCGTGGCGAGGGCGAGGGTGTTTTCAACCAGTTCAACATAGGAAACAGCGCTATCTCCTTCAATCAGCGCCATTTTGTTGGGCCAGTCGCTGGCGGTTCTGTCCAGCAATTCGGTCAAATTCATTTCGCCAATTGGATGTCGGATGCCGGCGCGCAGCGTAGGCCAATGCCATCCGCCCTGTCAACATGCTGGCTTGGTCGGCAGGGCGAACTTTAGTGCGAGTTGCTGAAACTGCCCGTCTCACGCCCGATGAAGGCATTGTTGGTGACATCCACCTCGCCGGCGTTGGTGAGTATGAGCGCCGTGAAGCTGCCGTTGGTGCCGACGGTCAAATTCCCGCTGACACTGCTGGTCGTGCCGGAGATGATGTTCGTGGCGCCATCCTCGACGAGTTGGGTGAAGCCTTGAGTTGCGGTGTAGAAAAAAACACCACACAGACCGACGCGAAGTAGCGCGTGCAAGAGCGTTTCTCAAGTTACGCACCTTGGCACTTGGGCCTTGGCACTGATTAGAAAGAACCATTTAAAACATAAAGCGAGCGTGATGCAAGGTAAATTTGGGTCACTTGAGCGCGGGTGGAGCGCTGTGTCGAGCCGTGTCGTTATCGGACGGACTTGGCTCGACGGAGTCTCGCCCCACCTTGTGAAATCACTCCTTGTTTTGGTTCACGCGGACATTGCACAAAAACCCGCTGTTTGCGCACAGGAAATTCCCTCACCCCGGCCGTCCCGGAGGGAGAGATTCCACGGACGCGCGTCCGCGATTTGGGCCCTTGAACCGGACGGAGCCTTGGCCC
This sequence comes from uncultured Verrucomicrobiota bacterium, assembly GCA_964539075.1. Taxonomy (GTDB): domain Bacteria; phylum Verrucomicrobiota; class Verrucomicrobiia; order Limisphaerales; family CAZIFU01; genus CAZIFU01. The sequence goes on from CAZIFU010000240.1 coordinate 5,351, forward strand.
GCGCGTCAGTCCCGCAAGACGGGAGAGTGCGCCGACGCGAGTCGGCGCTGTGGCGGACTGGGAAAGCGCCGGCTGGGGCCGGCGCACTCCAAACGCTTCGCGCCTTCGCCAGCCCGCGTGAAGGCCGCCTCGTGGCATGGCCAACGAGCTTCATGGGTAGGGGCCGGTTCAAGGGTAGGGAGAATCTTCGCCAGCGTGTTCGCAATCCGGGCGCGCCCGGGTTGGTTTGCTTCCGTCTCCAGGAGCCGGACGGCTTGCGCTGCGTGTCGAAGCCCGGCGCGGATCGCGCCCTGGTGGAAAGACTGCCTCCTGGGGCATTTGTGAGCCACAACCGGCTCTCCGGCGGCACCCTCAGCGGAAGAGTGTTTTTAACTGCGATTGCGGAGATAAGCCTCTACTTGATCGTGGTTGCCGGAAAAGTCGAACGTCAAAACCCCCTTGTGCGCCTCGAAGACCAGCCGCAGCTTCAGGCCGGTGCGACATTCAAAAAGATTTTTGCGGATTTTCCTAACGGAGAGTCCCGCGTGAACGTGCGGCTTGCCGAATCCTTCCCGCACGGCGTTTAACGTTTCCTGAACCGCAGCATGATGGCCTTCCGGGATGCTCTTTCTGAAGCGTGGCGTGGTCTCAATCGCGCAACTCATGGAGCTTTCCCGTAAACGGCTTTACTCCGCCCCGTTTCCTGGCCTCCGCAATCTCCTTGCTGATCCTGTCCCCCGCCGCGTCCGCCTCCGCCTCCGTCAAACCATACTCCTGAAGCGCGTAATCCTCTGAATGAATCTTCACCGGGCGCAACGCGACGACGTGCCCCTCGTGCACAAAGGCGATGTCCTCCCCCTGGATCGCGCGACTGAGCCAATGGCCCAACCGTTGTCGCCCGGACGTGACGGTGAGCGTTTTCATAATGACAAATTAGAGTCTGCGCGGACGTTTTGCAAGCTCCAAGAGCGGACATTCGACCGGACAAAAAACCGGACGTTCGGACGGACTTGGCTCGATCCCGCCCAAGCGGGACCCCACCTTGTGAAACAACTTCCAGGAGCCGATCCCGCCGCGGCGGGAAAGGTTCTGTTTGGCATGGCAGGCGGGAAAGTGAGCAGGTGGGAAAGTGAGCGGGTGGGAAAGTGAGCAGGGGAGAAAGGGGGCAGGGGAGAAAAGGGGGCAGTTGGGAAAGTGGGAAGGAACTGGCGACGTGGGATAGTCTCTCACTTTCCCACTTTCTCACCTGCCCACTTTCGGCCTGAAAAAATCAGAGTCTCCTGACGTCGTCTCCTACGGTGAAACAGCAAGTCAGACCCCGTTTACACAAATCCCAATATCGGATAGGCACGACCGAGGATGGGCTGGGACTTGGCTCCCAGCCACTTTTCAATCACCGTCGCGTAGACCGAGCGGAAGTCGATGCTGTGTTTCAGGTCTCCCTGATCCAGATCCGTCAGGCTGGGCTGCTCTCCGTGAAGACCCGGTTTGATTTTGTTGCCGAAGACATAAATCTGCCCCGCCACACCGTGATCCGTCCCGCCCGACGCGTTCTCCGCGACGCGCCGCCCGAATTCTGAGAAGCCAAAACTCAACAGCCGGTCGGCATTCCCCTGTTGTTCGATGTCCTGGTAAAACGCCGCCATCGCCGTGGACAGCTCGGTCAAGAGCCGCTTCTGATCGACCAATTGGTTGGAGTGGGTGTCAAATCCTCCGTGCGTCACATAAAAAATGCGGGTGGGAAGTTTGCCGGCGATCAGTTGCGCCACGAGTTTCAAACCGGCCCCAATCGCCGTGTCCGGATAGGCCACCGCCGAATGGTAGTTCTTGACGACGGCGCGGATCTGGTCCGAGGACAGTTGCGCATTCATCGCGGTCCGCTGGAGATAATCCAGCGAGGCAGGCTGGGCCATCATGTCCGGGTTGCCGGGCGCAGGCCCGGAACTCTTGTTGTTGATTTTCTTGAAAAATTCCGTTGCCGCTTTCATCGCCGCCGGGGTCCCTTCTCCGCTGTTGCTCCATTGATACATCTCCGGGTCTTCCACCGACACGCCCATAGGCGCGCCGCTGGCAAAGGATTGCGGAGCCAGCTTGCCGATGTTCACGGCCGCGGTGGGGTCACAGCCCTTGCAGGCGTTGTCAAAGTAACGCCCGATCCAGCCGTATTTCTCGCTCTTGTCGGAATCACTCGCGGTATGCCAGATTTCCATCGAACGGAAGTGCGAGCGATTCGGATTGGGATAGCCCACCCCGTGAATGACCGCCATCTTCCCCTCATCATAAAGTGGCTTGAGGCTGGCAAACTCAGGACAGAAACCCAGCTCGTCATTGATCTTGAGCACATCCTTTTTGGGAACCGCCAGTTTGGGGCGCGCCTTGTAGTAAATGTCATTCGTATAAGGCACGATCGTGTTCAGACCGCAGTTGCCGCCGCTCAATTGAAGCACCAGGAGAATGCGCCCATCCGGTGACGAGGCCGGCGCCCGGCCCGGCGGATTGTCCAACGCCCAGACCGTTCGATGGAGAAAGGTCGGCACGGTCCAGGCCACCGAGGCCAAGCCGACGTTGCGGAAGAATTCACGGCGGGTATGAAGATTCATCGTTTTCATGGATTGCTCCGGTTGATTTAACACAGTTGATACTGTGGGGTGCTCATCATCAAATGAACGAGCGACCGGACCTTTTGATCCGCGTTGGGTTTGTCAGGATGATATGGATCGGCCACGCCATTCTCATTGGCATCCAGAAATTGTTTGAATTGCCGGAGGCTGTCTTCATCGGCCTGCCCATCCCAGAGCAGCCGGACAAAATGCCGGATCACCTGATCGGATGTCTTAACTTTGGTCTTGTCGCACAGGTTCTGAACGGCCAGTGGTTCCATGGTGGAGAGTTTCACCTGCTCCGCCTTTGAAATTGCGGTCGCCTTCTCTTTCTCTTTCACCTTGGTCACCGCATCCGAAATATACTCCTGTTTCATGGTCCTCAGGCCGACCATGTCTTGCGTGGGGATCCCATTGACCAGAAAATTGGAAAAGTTGTAGCGCATCAACAGGCTGGACGTGGTGGCCCACGTCAATCCGCCCTTCCACCCGCTGACGTCCGGTGGCAGCAGCGGTTCCTGTCCCATCATGCGCAGCGCCTTCACGATGACGGAGAAGGACTCGAAAGGATTGGGGATTTCTTTTTTCAGGAGTTGATGCGAGCCAACTGCGAGCTGGACGGGACTCTTGATCTGGGTGCGGATGGCGCGCTCCGAGAAGAACGCGTTGCAGGAAAAAATCTTTTGCAGCATGGGCTTCAGCTCATATTTGTTTTCACGGAGAACCTGGGCCAGTCCATCCACGATCTCCTGCTCCGGTTCCTCGTAGGCAAAATAGGTCCAGAGCTTTCTGGCAATGAACTGCGCGCAAGCCGGCTGTTGGAAAATGATGTCCACGACGTCTCCGCCATCCCAATTTCCCTGCCTGCCCAGGACGGTCTTCACCCCGTCATCATGCTGGCGGGGATTAAAGCTGAATTGCATGGTGGCCCGGCCGTAGCCCCAGCCCGTAAAAGCGCGCGCCGCCTCCTTGATGTCCGGCTCCGTATAATGACCCTCGCCCAGAGTGAACAGCTCCATGACTTCGCGCGCGTAATTTTCGTTCGGCTTCTCTTTGACGTTGGAATTATTATCCAGCCACTTGATCATGGCCGGGTCCTTGCTCATCTCCATGATCATGGTGTGGAAATTACCGCTGGCATTGCGCCGCATCGTCTCGTTCTGCTGCCACATGTAATAGGCGCTGTCCACCTTGAAGATGGAAGTGGCGAAATGTCCGTGCCAGAAGAGCGTCAGCTTTTCCTGCAGCGGCCGCGATGTCCCGGCCATCCGGCGAAGCCACCACTTCTGCAAATCAAACGTATAGGAGATCCCCTTTTGCAAATAGATGGTCAGCGCGTCCCTTTTTTCCAGTTCCTTCTCCAGTTGTCTTCCCTGCCGGGCTGCCTGGGCCAGGGCCTTTTTATCCTTTTCCCCTGACTTTCTGAGTTCCTTTACCTTTTCATTCGCGGATTCTTCTTCTTTTTTGATTGCGGCGATTTGCTCCGCGGTAGCGGGTATGGCCCATTCGGGACGCGGGTAGGGATCGGCGGTGGACTCATAATGCAAACGGCGTTTAAGAATGGCCGCCAGCGATTGCTTGAGGGCCGCTTCAACGTCAGTCAGGGTGGCGCTGAATCCCGTGCGATTCAGAAAATGACGGGCCGTGCGTTCATTCCAGGATCCCGCGTACGGCGCCAGGAGTTTGGATTTTAATTCACTCATATATTTTGACGTGCGTCATGAGCAATCTTGCACCGGTGATATAAACCGCCAATTACCACGATGGGTGGAAAGTTGCAAGAGGTCATTTGGGGGGAGGTCATTTGGGGGATAAAAGAGTGGCCGCACACGTCATCCGCCCGGCGGACGTCGGTTCGTTTTTTGCCGCAACCAGCAGATTTTAATTTGAGTCCGCCGGAACGTTCAGGTAAACCTTGCGCCGATCGAAACCTTATGCCGCACGTGCCCATCATCATGCCGCAGCTCGGTGAATCCATTGCCGAAGCCACTGTCATCCACCTGCTCGTCAAAGTGGGCGATGCCGTCAAGGCGGACCAGGACGTGATGGAAGTGGAAACCAACAAGGCCACAATGAACGTCTCCTCTCCCTGCCCGGGGCGCGTCCATAAAATTTCGGCCGAACTGAACGAAAGCTACCCTGTCGGCGCCACGCTCGGCCTGCTGGAAGTCAGCCCGGAGGAGGCCACCCGGCTCGGCCTGGACAACCCGGTGGCGGATCATCATGCCGAAGCGGCCAGATTTCCGTCCCACGGCGACGAAAAACACGAGGGCACGGAAAAAAAATCGGCCGTGGAGCCGACGGTGCGCGGCTTGCCGGTGCCGGCCCACGCGGCGGGCGCCAGTTACATGTCGCCTCGCATGAAAGCGCGGATGAATGAACTCGGATTGCACGCCGCGGACCTCGCCGGCCTGGCGGGCAGCGGCGCGGCGGGGCGCGTCACCATCCAGGATTTCGAAAAATTCATTGCCCATCTGGAAAAAAATAAACTGAGCCAGGCGTCGTCCATGCGCGTGGCCGTGGCCGACGCGATGCGCCGGAGTTGGACGCGCCCGCTGGCGACGGTGGCGCTGCCGGTATGCCTCGACGCGATGCTGGCCCACCGGAAGGCCTCGGATGCCAAATGCGGTCCGGCCCTTTACGCGTTGCGTGCGCTGGCGCTGGCCCTGGCGGAAAACAGCGCGCCGGCCGGGCGGCTGGTCGGGCATCAGATCGTTCACCCGCAGGCCATTGACCTGGGGTTTGCCGTCGAAGCCGAGGATGGCGTGCTGGTGCCGGTGTTGCGCCAGGCGGACAAGCGTTCGCTGAAGGAACTGCTGGGCCGTTACAACGAACTGGTCGAGCTTGCGCGCCAGAGAAAATTGCCTCCCGAAGCCACCGGCGGTTCCATTGCCACCGTCACCAATTTCGGGACCTTCGGGCTGACGTGGGCCACGCCAATTCCGCTGCCCGAGCAAACGCTCGTGCTGGGCATGGGCGCGGGCCGCAAAGTGCCGAACTGGGATGAGCGGAAAAACCAGTTCGTGCCGGTCATGGAAGCGAACCTCACGTTGAGTTTCGATCATCGCGTGCTCGATGGCGGCGCGGCGGGGCGCCTGCTGGCCCGCATCGCCACGCTCCTCAGCGAACCGGAGAAGTTGTAACGGGCCGGCGACTATTCGAGACTGGCCTCTCTGCCGCCGGCCGTGTGACATTGGAAGTGGTTTCATAAGGTGGGGCGAGACTCCGTCGAGCCGCGTCGGGGGGGGATCGAATTGGCTCGATCCCGCCCTGGCGGGACCTCACCGGGGTTGGCCTTATGAAACCGCTTCCAGGGATTCGTCATGGGTCATCCGTCATTCCTGCGCGGCTCTTGCCACGCCGCCGCGTTCCCCATTTAATCCCGGGGTGGATTCCACGATTTACGATGCGTTGATCATCGGCGGAGGCCCCGGCGGCAGCAGCACGGCCGCGTATCTGGCCCGCGCGGGCAAGCGCGTGCGCGTGCTGGAAAAGGAACATTTCCCACGGTTCCACATCGGCGAGTCATTGCTGCCCTACAACCGGCGCATCTTTGCCGAGATGGGCGTGCTGCCCGCGCTCGAAGCCGCCGGGTATATCAGGAAATACGGCGCGCAGTTTCATCTCGGCAACGGTTCCAAGGCCGCGAAGTTTGTTTTTCGCGAGGGCTGTTTCACGCGCGAACCGGAGGCCATCCAGGTCGAGCGGGCGCACTTCGACGACCTTTTGCTCAAGCACGCCGCTGCGTCGGGCGCGGAAGTCCGCGAAGGTTGGACGGTGGGCGGCTTTGCCGCGGACGCAGAAGGCGTCACCGTCGAGGCGCGTGGCGAAGGCGGCCCGGCGCAAAAAGTCCGCGCGCGTTTTTTGATCGACGCCAGCGGGCGCGGCAATCTCACCGGCAACCAGGAGGGGCTTCGCGTCATTCATCCGCGCCTGAAAAAAATAGCCGTCTTCGGTCACTTCACCGGCGTGAAGGTGGACGCGGGGGAGAAAGGTGGCGACACCATCATCGTGCGGCTGGAGAACAAATGGTTCTGGCTCATCCCACTCTCGAAGGAAAAGGTCAGCGTCGGCTGCGTGATGGAGAAAGGCGGGTTCGCGCAATCGAAACAAAGCCCGGAGGCGCTTTTCCACTGCCTCGTGCAAACCAGCCCGCCGCTGCGCGAGCGGATGAAAGACGCCCGGCCGGTTGCCCCGATCCAGACCACGGGTGATTTCTCCTGTCGCAACAAGCGCTTCATCGGGCCGCGCCTGCTGCGCGTGGGCGACGCGGCGGGGTTCATGGACCTGATTTTTTCGGCGGGTGCTTACCTCGCGATGCGCTCGGGCAAGCTCGCCGCCGGAGCGGTTGTGGAGTCGCTCGGCGCGGGCGACGACGGAAGGCCGCGTTTCGCCGCCTACGAGAAGCGTGTTTACCGCGCGATGAAATTTTACCGGGAGATGGTGGAGAACTTTTACACGCCGCCGTTCATGGAAGTCTTCCTGGAGCTGCGCAACAAATTACACCCGCCTGCCGCCGTCAACGCCGTCCTCGCCGGCGAACTGGAGGTCGGCTGGCCAATGCGCTGGCGCATGCGGCTGTTCTTCGGGATCGTCAAACTCCAGGCGCGCTGGCCGTTGATGCCGCGCATTTCGCTCGAGTAAACGGAAATCAAAGTGCCGACCGAAATTCCATTCCTCCGGTCAAAACTCCCTTTTGCCGGGGTCCTCGTTTGCGGCCTGGCCCTTTGGCTGACGGGCTGCCGGAGCGTGTCCGACCTGTCACCGGCCAATTTGTCCGAGCCGGGCTGGAAAGTGCAGCAAGGCCAGGCCGTCTGGCGCTCGCAACATGGCGCGCCGGAGATCGCCGGGGAATTGCTGGTGGCCACTCATGCCGACGGCCGTTCGCTGGTGCAATTCACCAAACCGCCGTTGCCGATGGTGCTGGCGCGGACCTCTTCCGCGGCGTGGCAGATTGATTTCGCCGCGTCACACGAGTCCCTGATGGGTTGGGGACCGCCGCCCTCCCGGTTCGTGTGGCTGCATCTGGCCAAAATCCTGGCCGGCGCCACCCCCCCCTCCCGGTGGGCTTATGAACAGCGCAATGGCAATGCCTGGCGGCTGGAGAACCCGGTCACGGGCGAGTCGTTGGAAGGTGATCTGTCGCCATGAAATTCTCCCGGCGCTGGCTCTGGATGTTTTTGCTGCTGGCGCTGGTCGGGGACTGGCGCGCCTGCGCTTCGATGTCGAAGTGCTCAATCTGCTGCAGGCGGATTTGCCCGTCGTCCAGGGACTCAAACTTTACCAGCAGCATTTCGCCAGCGCGCGCGAGCTGGTCATCACGGTAAGCACGACCGACGTTTAAACGCAGAAGCAGCCGCTCGGTCGCTCACGGAAACCTTGCGCCAGTCCACGAACCTCGCGGCGGAGGTCACGTGGCAGCCGCCCCGGCTCGAGCATCCCGACCAGGCCGCCGAACTCATAGCGCACGTCTGGTTCAACCAGCCGCCGCAAGCTTTCCGGGAACTGGCCGCGCGTGTGGCCCCGGACAATTTGCCAGCCATCCTGGCCACTACACGGGAGCAACTCGGTTCCTCGCTTTCGCCCGCGGACCTCGCGCAACTCAGTTACGATCCTTTTGGCCTGACGCACCTGCCCGATGGCATGACCGCCGGCGCGTCCTCGTTGGGACAGGACCATGAATTGTTCGCTTCGGCCGATGGAACGTTCCGCCTCGTCTTCGTGCAGGCGGGCAGCGATCTGTCGAGTTGCCGCAAATGTGTCACCTGGCTGAAAGCGGTGAAGGCGCAGGTGGCGGGATTTCGCGGTGCCAATCCGGCCTTCAAAAATGTGGCGATCCACTACACCGGCCGCCCCGCCTTCGTGGCTGAAATCGCCGGTGGCAGGGAACGCGACATGACCCGCTCGGTGCTGGGGACGATGGGAATCATCACCCTGTTGTTCTGGTGGGCGCATCGCCGCTGGCGTCCCTTGCTCTGGTTGCTGGCGCTGTTGGCGCTCATACTCGGCGGCACGCTCGGTCTGGGCGGACTGATCTTCGGCACGCTCAATGTCGTGAGCACTGGTTTCGCCGCCATTTTGCCGGGACTGGCGGCGGATTACGGCCTCGTGCTTTACCAGGAAGCGGTGGCGGCGCCGGATAAATCGCCGGGCGAAATCCGCCGCGCAGTCGCGCCCGGCATTTTCTGGTCCGCCGTCACGACCGCCGGGGTGTTTGTGATTCTGAACCTGAGCCGTCTGCCCGGTCTGGCGCAATTGGGGTTCGCTCGTCGCTCTCGGCATCGCGCGGGCGGCGGTCGTGATGCTCTTCGCTTATCTGTCACCGCTCTCGAAAATCCGCAGGGCAGGCATTGCGTCTGACTCGCCGCCAGCCACGCGCCACCGAACTGAAGTTCGCCGACGGTTCGACGCTGCGGAATGATTTCAGCAACGCGACGCTCAACGCAAAATTGGACGAGTTGATGTTTGACCCGAAGTGGGATGCTGATTTCAAGATCGAGGAACTGTCGCGGAACAGCGCGCCATGAAAGACCCGTTGCAAACTGCGCTCGAGGGCTTGCCGCACGGGCCGGAGTTCCGGTTCCTCGACCGGTTGGTGAGTCTGGAGCCGGGCCAGCCGGGTGTGGGCGAATACACCGTGCGCGGCGACGAAATTGTTTTGCGAGGGCATTTTCCCGGCCGGCCCCTTCTTCCGGGCGTGCTGCTGGTGGAAGCGGCGGCCCAGCTCACGGGGGACCGTGGCGCAGAGCGATCCGAAAATTGCGCCTCTGGCGGAGACTCAAGCTGACGGCGGTGCGCGGCGCGAAGATTCCCGGTTCAGCCCGGCCCGGGGACGTGATTCGTTTGGTGGCGCGCATCACGGGGCGTCTGAACCATCTCATTCAAGCCGAGGCGACGGCCTCGGTTGGCGGTCAAACCGTGCTGCAGGCGGAACTCACTTTGGGTGGCGAGCTTCGTTAATCGCGCCGGCGTCATTGCGGGTGGAGACCTGGCGGAGCAGTTTGCGGGCGAGGGCGCGTTGCATCCGCCCGTCCTGTTGGAAGAGTTGACGGCTCTCCAGCGCCGTTTCGACGCCGCCTTTGTGGCGCAAGCGTGGACGCTGGAGCGGCACTTTGCGTCCGTGGAAGACGACGTAACCGGGCTGGCAGCCGTGGCGGTGATGGGTCTGGCCGCCCCAGCCGCCACGTCGCTGCGCGATTTCCTGCTGCATGCAGCGGCTCATGATCTTCAGGCCGATGTTCACGCTGACGGTTTCGATGCCCTGCTGGAGTTCCAAGATCAGATCGAGCATCGGCAGCGTTCCCTCCAGGCGGAGGGGTTCAGACGATTTGGTGCTGGCTTCCGCCAGCAAACTGAGGTTTTGTTTCTTCATGCGTTTGGTGGTTTTGGTTTGTTGCTTTCACCGCCGAGCTTGTCCGCCCGGCAGCCAAGCCACCAACCGCATTTTCAACCATCGCCGGGACATTCCCTGAAACGGGTTGGGAACAAACTTGGAAAAGTATGAAACTTATTTCGCGGTCAAAGATCCTGACCAGGCCGAGATCCGTTTTGTGCGCTACTTGCCCGGATCGCGGCAGACCGAACACCGCGGCAAAGCGCCCGGCGACAAACGCGTCAGCGATCATCTCCAGCACGTCGGCATGGCGGCCGACAAGGAATCAGCCTCCCTGGCGTTTTACGGCCAGCAGCAGGGCTTTCACGAGTTTCTCCGCGGCGGTCCTACCCCAGGCGACATCCGCTGGATCAACCTGAAGATGCCCGGAACGCCCGGCGACATCGTGGAGCTGATGGTCATGGCGTCGGCGCCGGCGCCCACCCGGCAGCACATCTGTTTTGAAGTGCCCGGCATCCAGCGCGCTTACAAGCAACTCCTGGCCAACGGGCAGCCGGACCGGTTCAAGCCGTTTCCCGGGCAGAATCCCGTCAACCGTTGGATCATGTTTATCCGCGATCCGAACGGCATTCGCATCGAGTTTATGGGCGAAGCAGTGACCCGCAAAAAGCGAAGTAAAGACGCGCTGATCAGAGCCTTACTTGGGTTTGCCGCAGCGAAGATTTACGCGGAGTTCAGCCTGCCCGGAGCGCCGGGCATAAAATTGGCGAGCGAGCCGCTTTTGTAGCCGTGAAAGGACCTGCCTGCGAAGTGAAGCAGCCCGTTCCGCGAAACGCTTGCCAACGCAGATCAGCGTGAATCAACCGCGCGGTGGGAATGGGTCGTTGCTGTGACCGCAAGCTTGTGCTTGTTTCCGGCCGCCTTTTTTGCTAGAAACACCCCCAAAGCCTTCAGCTATTTAACTGAGACAACTGGCCGCGCTGGGATCTCTGATTGACTCGATGACGCACCCCGCTCGTTGGGTGTTGGTGTTGCGCCCGGGGCGCGGTCGAATACATGAACAAGTTGCACCTGCCGATCCGCTTCGCGGGCCTCTTGCTGGCCCTGACTTTTCTCAGTCGCATGCCGACGTCGGCACTCGCCCAGTCCACGAACATCTGGACCAACACCGTCACCGGCAACTGGAGCGTCGCGACGAATTGGACTCCGGCTGCGCCGACCAGTTCGAGCAACACCGTCCTCCAATTCAACGCCAGCGGCCTTGATGCTTACACATCGTCGAACAACATCGCCAATCCGTTCGTGCTTAATCAACTCATCCTGAACAGTTCCTCGGTCAACACCATCACGCTGGCCGGCAACCAGCTCCGCTTCTCCCAAAACGACCTCGCCGCCTTGCCGGAACTGCGGCAGGAGGGCGCCGGCAGCGTGGTCATCAGCAACGCTCTCGCCTTGAGCAACAGTTTCTCCGTCGGTGGCGCCGGCGCCGGCAGCGTGCGATTGGCCGGAATCATCAGCGGCAACAATGACCTCACCAAAAACGGCGGCTACACGCTCACCTTGAGCGGCGCGAACACCTTCGGCGGCACCAACCGCGTCATTGCCATCAACGGCGGCACGCTCGCCGTAAGTGCCAACAACAATCTTGGAAGCACAGCCAGCCAGATCGTCGTCAGTAGCAATGCCACGCTTCAGGTCAACGGCACGTTCACGCAAAGCCGGATCCTGACGCTGGGCGCCGGCGATGGCCGCATCGAAGTGACCGGCACCAACATCCTGACGCAATCGTCCGGCCTGGCCACCAACGCCAACGCGCTCACCAAGGACGGCACGGGCATTCTGGTCCTGCAGGGCGGCACGGCGCGCACCGGCGTCACGACCAACAACGCCGGCATCCTTCAGCTCGACACTTCAACTGCCCTCGGCACCAACACCAACACCACAACCGTCGCGCTCAACGGTGGCACCTTCGCCTACAACAACGCCACTGCGCTGGGAATTTCCATCACGCTCGCCGGCGGCACGCTTGGCGGAGCAGGCGCCAACCGCAATTTCAGCGGCCCGATCTCCGTCCTGGCTCCCAGCGCGATCACCCTTGCCGACGTGAGGAACCCGCTGACCAACCGGAGCATCACCCTCAGCGGTATCCTTTCCGGCAGCGGCGATTTGACCGTCAGCGGCGGCAACCTTCCCGCCACACTACTGTTGACGAATGACCTCAACACCTACTTCGGGACCCTTACGGCCGGTTCCAACGTGAACCTGATCGCCGCCCACACCAATGGCAGTTCGCTTGGCACGGCCACCATCGCGTTGGCGGGCGGTTCGACGTTCAGCCTCCGCCGCAACGGCGCGACCAACACCGACTACTTCTACACGAACAATCTCGTCATCACGGGCACCACGATCATTGACACACGGCCAGCCACCACGATTGGCCAGACCAACACCTTCGTTCTCGGCCGCCTCTCCGTCAGCGGCACCAATCGCGTCGTGTTCTCCGGTTCCAACGGCTACGCGCTGAAATTCACCGGCCCCGCCAGCTTGAGCGGCGCGACTACGCTCGACCTGGCCAACACCGCGGTCAGCCTGGACGGCACGATCACCGACGGTGTCAATCCCGGCGCGCTCATCAAGACCGGCGCAGCGACCTTGTTCATCACTAACCTGAACAACAACAGCTTCAGTGGTGGCCTGATCCTTGACACCGGCATCGTGCAGGTGGCGGGCGGCTCCAACGTTGTCGCCGGCACGTTCGCTTCCACGCCGTTGGGCACCGGTGACCTCACCCTCACCGGCGGCACGCTGCAACTGCGCAGCGACACAAACATGACGTTTGGTCCTGCTTTCGGGAACAACGTGACGGCCGTCAGCAACACCACCATCAATGTGAACCGCTTCACAGCCAACGGCGGCACCGGCAAGACGCTCGCGCTCGGCGCGCTGGCCCTCGGCACCAACACGCTCTCGGTCAGCGGCGGCAATCTTTTCACGTTGAAGTTCGCCGGCGGGACCACGCTGGGCGGTGACGCTTCCCTCAACGTCACTACTGCGGAATTGATTCTCGACGGTGTGATCACGGACAATGGCAGCAACTATTCCCTCTCCAAGCGCGGCACCAACCGGCTGTACCTCACCAACCTGGCGGACAACATTTACGGCGGCGGCACGATCATCATCGCCGGCCAGGTGCGCGTGGCCGGCTCCGCCACCGCCACCAATCCGCTCGGCACCGGTCCCGTCACGCTCAACGGCGGTACGCTGGAATTCCGCAGCGATGTCAATCAGACCTTCGGCCCCGGCGCCGGCTACGACATCGCCCTGAACAACAACGCCGCCATCAACACGGATCGCCGCACGGCCGCCGGCGGGAACACCGTTCTGACGGTCAATTCCGTCGTGTTCGGCACCAACACGCTCACCGTCACCAGCGGCAACGGTGTCGCGCTCGGCATCCGCACGCCGATGACATTGAGCAACCAGTCCATCGTTGGCACCGGCAACCTCGTGTTTCACGACGCGGTCACGCTCTTCGCCACGAACAACCTCAACGGCACGCTGCGGTTCTTGAGCAACTTCGTGTTCAACGGCAACGCCACCCTCCGGAACACCAACAACCTGGCCTTAAACGGCCTGATCACCGAGGCAACCCTCAACACCACGCTGACCAAGCTTGGCGCGGGCACTCTCTTCATCACCAACCTCGTCAACAACGCCTACAGCGGCGGCACCTTCATCAACAACGGCACACTGCAAGTGGCAGGCACCAACGGCGTCAACGCACCGCTTGGCACGAACCGCGTCGTCCTCAATGGGGCCACACTTCAGTTGCGCTCCTTCGGCAACCAGACTTTCGGCCCCGGCTCCGGCTACGCGCTGGCTGTCAGCGGCGGCTCCACAATTGATGTGAACCGCTACTCCGGCGCGGCGGCCAATTCGATTCTGCAAATTGGCCGGCTCACCAACAGCGGCACGCTGACGATTTCCGGCGGCAACAGTTTCAATCTCATGGTCAACGGCCCAACGCTGCTCAACGGCATCGCCTCCTTCAACGTCACCGACACGCGGGCCAACAACCCCTTCTCGCTGCTGCTGGCGGGACAGATCGGCGAGGCCACGCCGGGTGCCGCGTTCCGCAAACTGGGCGCGGAAAATCTCGGCTACACGAACCTTCT
>CAZIFU010000241.1:0-2700 GCA_964539075.1 uncultured Verrucomicrobiota bacterium
TTCCGGCCCGGTGATTAACGCCGGCACCATCGCGCCGGGCAACAGCCCCGGGATTCTGCACGTTGGCAGCTTCACGGCGCTCGTCGGCTCGACCAATATCTTCGAACTGAACGGCCTGTTGGCCGGCAGTGGCCACGATCAGATTGATTCGGCGGGCGATGTGGCACTGGCCGGGTTGCTGCAGCTTTCGATCGGGTTCTCGCCCGCGGACGGCGCCCTGTTCAAGATCATCAACAATGGCTCGGTCAACGCGGTCAGCGGCACCTTCGACGCCCTGCCGGAAGCCTCGATTATTTCGTCTGGTGGGTTCAACTTCGAGGTCCTCTACCATGCCGGCGATGGCAACGACGTGTTCCTGCAAGCGACGGCGGTGCCGGAACCGGGCACGGTTTCCTTGCTGGTGGTCGGCGGATTGATCTGCCTCTGGATGTTGTATTCCAACAAGAGAAGGTCCCGCGGGCCTTATTCCTCACGGCAAGTCCTCAGTTCCTGTCCGGGCAGGCGGAGGCGGAAACCGTTTCGCGACCTGGTTTGCGAGTCCTACGACTGTTCGACGGATGAGTACGATGCGAAAGTTTTCTGGCGCGCGCTTTATCCGCACACGCTGCCCGCGGCCTGGTTGATTCGCCGGTGGGCGCCTGATTTCTTCCGGCTGGATTTTCAAACCATCCACCGCATCGGCCTGACCACCGACAGCCAGGAGTTCAACCAGGACCTGGACCGATTCCATTTCCTCAACCAGCATAACGGCGGGCTGATTCGGGCGATCGGGCGATTGCGCATTTCGGGTAAGAGAATGATGAGGTTGCGGGCACGGTTGTGTCGGCAACTGGCGGCCCGGGAAAATTCCGCTCCCGGCGTGTCGCGACTGGATCTGGCGCTGAAGGTCGTCTGGGCAACCCAAAAATCTTCAGGGTCGCAGCGCCTGGCCCCCCTTACGTTGGCACTGACAGCAGTGGTCTGGCTTCTGCTGAATTGAGCCAGACGCACTGGGTTGATCCGTCCGGCCCGGGTTCCGGCCTGTTCCTCGCGGGCGCCGTTCCCGCCAACGGCGGGGTCGTCCCGACGCCGGAGCCGGCGACATAGCTTGCGGCGCTATCAACGCTGGGACTGCGCGGATAGCGGCAAAGAAGGAAGCTGAAGGAAATTCTCTGCTTCCTGATTTCCTGGGTTCCAAATTAAAAATCTTCCCGGCTCAAGGAAAACCTGGTCACGTCAACTGAAACTCCGGCGTGCCCATCAGCAGCCGGTAGATATGCAGAATAAGCGTCCCCGTCTGTTTTTCTTGACATTCCCCTGTGTTTTGGTGGTCTTTTCTTTGCGGAGTCACTCGATTGAAACGTCTTCGGAAATAGGATCTATATTATGCGCAAACTTATCTCAAAACTTATTGACTGTTCCCTGCTGCTCCTTGTGATCACCGGCATCGGTTCCCTCGCCGCGCCAAGGGCGCAGGCGCAGGTGGGCGGGTTGGTGACCAACACCAATTTTTGGTTTTGGGCCACCAACGCCGACAACCGCCAGTGGACCACAAATCAATGGCACACGAACTTTGGTTTTCTCGAAAGCACGAGGGTTCCTTTGGTCCAGCTCGGCGTCGGACAAACGCCTACGAACTTTGTGGATTCGACCGTGATCTTCGGCAACGCGGGCAACGGTCTCACGGCCGCGAGGACGATCTCGAATCTTACTTTCACCACGCTCGGCACGCTGCTCTTCACCAACCAGGATTTCGGCTACGATATCCGATCCACCAATCCGTCAACGGGACCGTTGGCCGCCGCGCTGAATTTTAGAACGAGCGGTGCCAATACGAATTTCGTGACCGGGTCCACCAATGCCCAGATTGCCGTGTTATACGCCAACTCGAGCGCGCCGAACATCCGCGGGGCGATCTGGTTCACGAACGGCGTCAACCTGGATATTATTCACAACGGTTTCAGCAACCTGGCATTTAATGGCAGCCTGGCGAACGGGAACATTACTGGAGGAAGCAACAGTACGCTCACGATCGTGAACAATACCAGCGTTCAGGTGGCGACGCTGAGCAATAATATTACGTTTTCAATTAATAATCCCATTAACCTCACCAACGGCACTCTGCTGGTCACGAACAACTCAACGGCGGCGTTTGGCTTCATTACCATCGGGGGCGGCATCAACATGGCCAACGGCGGCGAATTGCGTCTCGTCAACAATGGCAACAGCAACATCAACCTGACGGGCGGCCGAAACATCATCCTGGGCAACACGCCGGTGTTCATCACCAACAACCCGACCGCGTTGACTCCCTTTGGCATTCCGACGACCAACATCTTGATTCAAATTACCGCGACGAACCTCTCCTTGGGCAACGCCAACACGGCGTTCATTCTGAACAACCAGGCCACCAACGGCGGCCGCATTGACATCAACGCGGTGACCACGGGCAACCTGCTCAACGGCCTGGTCAAACTCGGTCCGGGGGAAGCCCGCTTGAACAGCAATAATACGTTTAACGGCAACATTTTCATCAATGGCGGCACACTCCGGATTTTCGGCGCCGGTGGCGCGGAGGCAGCGGCGGGCAGCATGGGCAATTTGACCAATCAAGTGTTCTTTGACGGTGGCTCCCTGTTGGTTGTCACCAACGTGATCTTCAGTTCATCGCGGATTTTCAATATCGGCGCCGGCGGCGGCACTTTCTCGATCGCCACGAAC
>CAZIFU010000242.1:0-27828 GCA_964539075.1 uncultured Verrucomicrobiota bacterium
GTGCGCGATTGTCGACAGTTCAAATCTGCTCAGGAGATGCTTTCTCAACTCAAGGTAAGACCGAAGCGATAGCCAATGTTGCAGAGTAACCAAGGCGGTTGTCGTCCCTTGAACAACGAACGAGTGAAAACGTCGCCATAGGCAATAACCGAGGTCGCCTTTTTCATCGGCAAAGAAGCTTGAAACGTGCTCAAGCAATTCGTCGCCCATTTCCCGGTAGCACAAAAATGGCACGTTGGTGGCGACGAGCGTGAACTGGCCGGCGAGAATTTCCGCCGCCTTGGCCAGGCCGCGCGCGGTCACGGCCATTTCATGCGCGGTGTCGTCCTTGGTCTCCTGCGCCAGCGCCTTTTCCAGCAACGGCTGGAGTTCATGGAACGCGGCCACCAGCAAATCGCCCTCGCCGGCGCGCGGGTTGATGAGGCTGCCCAGCACCGCCGCCTTTTGGAACAGCCGGTAAAGCCGCTCCATGCCGCGCTGGAGCTTCTGGTTGTCGCCGGCAATCGCCAGCCAGTCGGCTTCGCGGGTGTTCGGCGCGAGGCCGGAGCAGGCCAGGTTCATCGCCGGCAGCTTGCAGTGGCCCACGCGCCGCCACGCGGCCAGCGCCAGGTTGAACGCGCCAATCTGCGTGCAGCGCGGGTCAATCTCCAAGCCGAACAGGTTGTCGCTGATGACCGCCGCCACCGCCGCCGCTTCGTCCAGCTTTTCCTCGGCCAGGCGCAAGGCCACCAACCGCTCGAACATCGCCACCACGAAATGCCCGCTGCCCATGCACGGGTCGAGCGCCCGGAGGGCGGCCGCAGATTTGGGCCAGCCGTCGAATGTGCCGGCGGCGGGGATCCAGTAATCAGTGGTCAGTGAACAGTTCTCAGTAGTGGTGCTGGCTTTGACGAGGCGCAGGTATTTCCACGGGCAACCCGGCAGCGCGCACGCCTTCCGGGCATCCTCCTCGGTGGGGCAACTGATCACTGACAACTGATTACTGATTACTTTCTTCCCCGCCCACCACGCGCCGAGCGTGTTGTCCAAGAGGAAGTCCACCATGTAATCCTCGGTGAACAATTGCGTGACGGACGGCAGTTCATCCGCGCCGATTTTGCAACCGGACTCGTTTACCATTTTCTTCCGCCGCGCCTGCCAGAATTGATAACACCAGCCGAGGCTGTCGCTCGCCACGAACACGTCGCGCGGCAAATCGTCAATCAGCTTGAACAACGCGGAACGATGTTCCGGCGGCAGGCCAACCTTGCCCGCCGGGTCATCGGCCCGGAAAATCGCGGGGAGCATCCGGGCGGCGAACTCGACGGCGAGCGTGCGGCCATCCGGCGCGGTGAACTCGCGCTGCGGCTGCATGAGGTCTTCGCGAATCAATTCTTCGCAGTCTTGCAGCGTCAGGCGCGCGCCGCCGGGATGTTGCAACAACTGGTTCTCCGCGAGGAACCGCGTGAACAGCAGCCGATGCCAGGTGTCGTAAGCCACCTTCTCGATCAAGTGTGCGATGGACGGCGCGGCCTCGTCTTTGGGAACCACGTCGCCGAGTTGCCGCGCCTGTGCGCGCAAGGCGGTGCGCAATTTCTTGTCCGGTTCGCCCAGATGCGCGAACGGTTTGGCATGGGGAACGGCGAGCGCATTCAACGCCGCCAGCGCGCCCGCTTCCGCCACGTCGCGGGCGTCTTGCGCGGCGTTTTCCAACAAGCGCCGGAGCGGTGCAGGCAGGGCGTTCATGGGCGGCAGAGAATCCCAAAGGGATTCCGACCCAAAGCCCAGGGTTGCGAGGAACGAGCTACCCTGGGAATCCGTGGTGTTGGCACCTTCAACCCCAACGGGGTTGTGGCCAATTTCCGATTCGTGTCCAGGTCTGGCCGCAACCCCGTTTGGGTTGGATTATCATTTTGTCGTTGACCCAGGGTAGCTCGTTCCTCGCAACCCTGGGCTTTGAGCCGAAGCCCCGTTGGGGCATCCATTCCCTGGGCAATGAGCCGAAGCCCCGTTGGGGCATCCGTTCCCTCAATCCCACACATAGCGTTCATCCCATTCGATTTCATGTTTGCGCAGCAAGGCTCTCAGTTCGTCCTGAAAGCTCATCTTGTGATGGTGTTCTTCCTGA
This sequence comes from uncultured Verrucomicrobiota bacterium, assembly GCA_964539075.1. Lineage (GTDB taxonomy): Bacteria > Verrucomicrobiota > Verrucomicrobiia > Limisphaerales > CAZIFU01 > CAZIFU01. Next base: position 2,108 of record CAZIFU010000242.1, read on the forward strand.
CCACCGATGTATCGCTGGACCTGTTCCAGATTCGACTGGCTGACGGAGAAATCAGCGTAGCCGCCCTGCCACTGGAAATCCGCATAGTCGCGGCCCTGTTCCTGGAGCCAGAGGTTCGAGACTCGCTTGAGTTCCTTCACCCACTCGGCCTGCGTGATGGTGCGGCCAAACCGGCAGAGCAGATGAACGTGGTCCTCGACTCCGCCGACGATGATGGGCGGGCAATCGAGGGTCTTGGAGGTTCCCCCCATGTAGGCATGCAGCGCTTCCCGTGTGGTCTTGTCGCGGAGAAACGGACGGCGTTCCTTCGTCGAGAAAACCAGGTGGATGTACACGGCGGAAAGCGATTGTGGCATAATTCACCGGTGTTGACTCAACTTCGTTGGGGTTGCCGATGGTTTGCGCCGGCGAATCCCAACGGGATTCCGACCTCCAGCCCAGGGTTGCGAGGCACGAGCTACCCTGGGAAAATGCGCCCAAAGAATTTCCAACCCCAACGGGGTTGCGTCAAATTTTCGGCTCGGGTTCGGGTTTGGCCGCAACCCCGTTGGGGTTGGGGAATGCTTTCGCGGACGACCCAGGGTAGCTCGTTCCTCGCAACCCTGGGCTTTGTGACGAAGCCCCGTTGGGGCATCCGTTCCCTGGGCTTTGTGACGAAGCCCCGTTGGGGCTTGATTGTGACGAAGCCCCGTTGGGGCATCCGTTCCCTGGGCTTTGTGACGAAGCCCCGTTGGGGCTTGAATTGGGCGGACGTTTGCTCTGGCTGTCATTCCTTTCCGCATCGCGTCACAAAATCACCGGGCCGTTTTTCAGCTTTTCCACCGCGACTTCGCGCACGTCCGCCAGCCACGCATCCAGTTCCGGTTCATCCTTGATGGTCGCGGCCGGGAGTTGCAGCCGCGTGGCCTTTGGTTCGAGCAGCTTCGCCGCCGCTTCCATCGCCTTCGCCGCGCGATGGGAAAGGGCTTCAACCGTGGTGCGGCGCGTGTCCAGCGGAGCCGCGTTGAGCGTGGCGAGGATTTCATCCTCGCTGCCAACCTGCACCTTGGCGGGCGCTTCCAGACCGTGCTCGCGTAGAATGGCGGCGCGCTGCCCCTCGTTGAGCTTCGCCCAAACCGCGCTGCCCTCGATGGCTTGCCGATGCTGACTGTGCGTGCTGTCCAACTCGGCTTGATGCGCGTTCAGCGCGTCACGCAGCGCGCCGGTCAACCGCTGGCCGAGCGGCGCGACCGGATCGGGACTGGAGAGCAACGAACGATTGGCCGCGATGCCCGCCGCCTGATTCGCCACGTCCGCCTGCACGGGCAGACCCTTGGCGAATTGCAACAGGCGTTGCAGCGTATCCCAACGCGGACGGCGCTTGCCAATGTCGCCCGCCGCCTTCTGCCAGGCGTCGATGTCCGTCTTGAGCCGCGCCTGTTCGCCGAGCAGGGCGAGCAGTTGGGCGTTGCCGGATTGCGCGGACAGGTCGCGCAAATGTTTCGTGTCAGGCCGCGCTGGCAACGGGGGGTCGCCGCCGGCTTCCTTCGCCAACGCTTCCAACTTTTCCAGAAAGCGCGGGGCAAACGAAGATTCCTCGTTGGACGGCACATTGAGGCCCGCCGTTTGGAACAAGCCGCGCACGGCAATGCGCTGGTTGGCGGACAGGCTCGGAATCTCGACGCGGAAATCCGTCGCGCCGATGCTGCTTTGCGCCAGCGCGGAGGCGTTCACCGGGTTGCCGTTCGACGTGGCGCGCAGATGCCCGGTCGTCAGCAGGGCCATCAGCGAGGCGTCAATCGCATCCTGCGGCCAGCCGAACGGAGTCGCGCCGAACTGTTTGCGAATGTCGCTCCCGCGCCGTCCAGCGCCGATGAAGTTCTTGATGGCCGCGCAAACCGGATGCGTCTCGGCATTGCCGTTGAACCCGACGGCTTCCAGCGCGTTCGCGGCGTTCGACTTGGCGCGGGTGAACACCGCCCGCCAGCCGCCGTGATCGGCGACGGAGAATTGCGGGAACAGGCGAACCAGCGAGCTTTGCGCGGCTTCGCCGACCAGTTCAGCGAGCGACTTGCCCGAGGATTCCGCGCCGCCGCCCTGAAACACCTTGGCGTCGGCGAAGACTTCAGCCAGGACGGCTTCAATCCCCTTCTCGCCCTTCCGGGCATCGTGCAATTTCGATTCGATGGACTTGCGCGCCTCCACACCCTCCGCGCTCGTCGGGTTGCCGCGGGCATTCAGGGTTTCTTCCGCCGCCATGCACGAGGCAATGGCGTTTTTCAAATCATTGGCCACTTTGCGGGGAAGAAGACCGAACAGACGCGGGCTGCCGGTGCCTTCGGCCTGCGCTTCGCTGCGGATGGTCGCTTCCGCGTCCGTCCACTCATCCCGAATCCAGATTTGCACGGCTTCGCCCGCCGGGGGCGGTGGCGTCGTGCCGTAGTGGACTTGCAGCTTGCGCGGCGTAAGGCTCGTTCCCTGCTGGAGCGTCACGGCGCGCAACAATTCCTCCGCTGTCTCGCGCAGCCGGTCGGTGCGAAAACTGTCGAGATGGCCGGTGTCATTCAAACGCTGCGTCAGGCGGCGCTTGAAGTCTTCATTCCACGCCGCGCCCTCGCGCGTTTGCAGGAGGTATTCCGGTCCGACTTTCATCAAGTCGCCAGTCACAACCATGCCGTCCAGCAAGGCGGGAACCCGCTGGGCCAGTTCCGTCCGGTCGAGGCCGAGATTCTCAATGAGCAAGTCCACGAGGACTTCCGGCGTGGAGCGGACGCCGAGGTCCGCCGGGCCGGTGCGCTCCAGTTTGCCGACGAGGAAAATCATCCCGCAGATGCGTGAGCGCAGCAGGCCGTCCGGCGAGCCGTCCCGATGCCGCCGGATGATGGTGTCAAACTCGCGGGGCAACGCCCCCGTGTTCAACATTTGCGGCGCAAGCTGGTCGTAAATGAAATCCGCGCCAACGATGCTGCCGAGCGGCTGTTGCGCCGTGGCGCGGGCCGCCTCGAAAACGGTGGTGAGCTGGTTGCGAAGTTGCGCGGCGGTGCCGGTGGTGTCCACGGCCCGCAGCACTTTTTCCCACAAGCGCCGACGCACCGGCAGCAACGGGTAATCGGCGTCGAGCCAATTCTGATCTTCGGTCGCTGGACCCAGGCGCGTGCCTTTGAGTTGGCGATCAATCTCGCCCTGATTTTTCGCGAGACATTGGCGCAACTCGCCGAGCTTGTCGGCCCGCTTCGCAAGCACGACCTTGCGCACGACATTTTCCACGTCGGCATCGGAAAGCGATACGGAGACCGGAAAGCGCGCGATGAGGCGTTGCAGAATGGATGTTTCCGTCAATGCCTGCTGGCCGGTGCCCACGAGGAGCAAACGCCCCTGGAAAGCCGAGCAAAACCGTTCGGCGATTTCCTGAACGTCCATCGCCCGTTGCACGTTCGTCGTGCCGATGAATTGTTGGACTTCATCCAGCACGATGAGAGTCAAGGGCATCTCGCCGCCCTTGGCGAAAATCTCGCGCACGGTCGCCACCACGTCGCCAATCGTCACGTCGGACTTCGCCGGGAATTGCTGGCGCAAGACGGCCAGCACGTCCTTCGGCTGACCGAAGGAGGCATCTTGGGCGAGGATGGCTTGCGCGAGCGCGGTCGAGGCGAACGGGTTCTTAATCTCCTGATCCAAGCTTTTGCCCTGCGCGGTAAGCGCGGCGACCACGTTCGCTTCCCAACCCTTTTCGCGCAGCCAGAGAACGATTTTGGCGAGCGAGTAGTTTTCCGGCAGCCCAACGGAACGAAACACAAGTTGCAACAGCGCGAGGCGCGTGCTGTCCATTGAACCGCTGCCGAGGGTGCCCGCCACGGCGCGGAGTCCGCCGACGCGATTGCCTTGCGTGCCCAACTCGACGAACAGGTCGCGGATTTCTAGGGGCAAGTGGGCTAAACTGCGGGCTGTGGCGCCGTCGGGTTGGAATTTGTGATCCACCCACAGGTAGCGAAGCATCTTCGCGAGGTGCGATTTGCCGCTGCCGAAGAAGCCGCTAATCCACGCGGCCTTTTGTTCCGACTGCGAAAGTTGGGCCAGGAACGAGCGGAGGATGCGTTCCAGACCGCGCGCATATTCCCCATCGCAAACGAAACTTTCCAACTCGAAACGCAGGGTGCTGACTTCTTCCGCCGAGGCCAGTTCGCCGATCTTGGTGACGCCGTTGTTGAGCAACGCCGTTTGCGTCGGGTCTTTCTGGTAAATCTCGCGGTTGATCATAGCTTGATGAAACTTTCCTGGCAGGTAATGGGCGTGGCGAGATAGTTCCAGCCCTCCCGCGCGTCCAGAAAGCGATAGACGTTGTTGTCGATTTCACCGGGGAAGAAGACGAGCAACCGCCCGCGAATGTCTTTGGCCACGGCGTCCAACACTTCGGAAACTTTCAGGAACGCATAGAGACCGCCGACGCCGTGCAGCGCGACGACGGAGTTGCTGTCGGCTTTGGAGTGCAACAGCGCCGCCGCAACTTTCCAGGCTACCGCGTTGCGGAAGTCGGGCAGGCCGAAGGCAAGACTTTCCGGGTCGCCGAGGTAGTCTTGAAAATGTTCGTAGCCGGCCAGCCAGTCAGGAAACGCATCCGTCAAATCCACCAGTGACCAGGAATGGCCCGCTGCTTTCGTGGCCAGGTCGAACGCGGCGAGTTGAACGCGCAACCGCCGTTCCTCCGCCGGAGGATAGACCGCAAACCAAATGCGCTGTCGCCCGTCGAGGTTGTCAGCCCACGGCAGTTCGACATAGCGCGAGTAATTTTTCAGGAGTCGGTCGATTTGGCCCATGCTTCATCACCCCGCTGTCTTGAGCAATTCGGGGAACGTGATTTGAACCATTGAGCCAGACCGGAAAAAGTTAAGCAAGCCCAGCCGGTGCGCCGCCGCGACTTGTGCAACCGCATCGCCGGGCGGCACATCGAGCAGCAGCAGCCATTGGCTCGACAACAGATATTCGCCCCGCTCGCCGGCAAGATGCGCGAGCAACACGGCCAGCGTTACCGACCACGGGGTCGGACGAACTGACGCGCGAGTCTTGCGCAACCGACCACAGAGATGGCCGGACTGTTCCCACGTCGAAGCGATATGCCGCGCCGTCGCCCCCTGAATTTTCAGACTGAAATGTCCCGGCATGGCCCGCGAGAGCGCATCATCGAACAGGCTGGTATGCACCTCGACCCCCGGCCGAGAATTCAGAATGACCGAGGCCGAAATCCGCAGCAAAGGGTCACGAGCCAGGGCGACCAGCAACGCCAGCAGCGGACGCCCGGCAGTATCGTGCGCCCAGAAAGTTCGGAGAACGCGAAAGACCAGCGTCCCAGCGTTCAGCGCGTAAAGTTCGCGCAACCGCCGCAAAGTCTCGCGCCGCGTGGACTCAGTCTTCTTGTTCAGAAGATTTTCGCCCACGATCACCCGGCGAAAATCCGTCAGCGTCGCTTCCCGTGATGTCCGCGCCAGCAGCACGGCCAGTTCGTCAACCATCATCGTGCGGCTCGAATGAGGCCCGTTTGTCCCAAACTTAAACCCGGCGGCGACCGCATCCGGGGAAGTCACAAGCTCGGTAACACTCGCCGATACCGCCACTGCCCGCGATCCCTCGTTCTCTACGCCTGCCAACGTATCCACCACCGACCTGACGCTTGTGTCCTTTATCATTGCTCGCGTTGCCAAAGCCTAATGTTCATGCCACCACATCTTCGGATGCAAGCAGCAGATTAAACAGAAGCACGCCAACGATGCAACGTGGGACGCAAGAGCAGTATCAAGTATCCGCACCCTGCCGCTCAGCGTCCGAATGCCGTCATCAAGAATACACCTTGCGCGCGTGGAACCGCCACAACTGGCAGGTTGTGTCATCCTGGGCCAGCACGATGTCGCGGCGCATCCCGCTCGCCGTCTCGACCACGTAGTCGCCCGGCTGCGGATTCGGAACCGACGCCAGTTCGGCAGCGCGGATCCAAATCTTCGCGTCCCCAGGATGGACCATCGCGCCATCGGTGGCCGTCACGCTCACCGGCGCAATCAACATCGTCACCGGGGCCGAGTGCGTAACCGTTGGAGGGTCGCCGGACTCGCGCTTGTAGGTTCCCGCCATTACCACCTGCCCGTAAACGCCAAACACGGTTTCAATGATTTCGCGGACAATCGCAGGCAGCGGAATGGAACTCCTGGCCATAGGTCGTAGAAAAAGGTACTCACGTCCGAATCAACCGCACGGCGTGTTTGAACTTCGCTACAAGGAAACCATCGACCCCGACAAAAACCGCTGGGAACTGTGCTCGCGGGTGCTCGCGAGGAAGGATGTCGTAGAAAAATTGTCCGAATCGTGGTGACAACCGAATCCGTCCGGGAAGATTCGCGGACCTCCGCCCGGTCATGGAAAAAAGCACCTGGGAATGGAAATGGTCGGAGCGACAGGATTTGAACCTGCGACGTCTTGGTCCCAAACCAAGTGCTCTACCAGGCTGAGCTACGCTCCGACAACTGCGCCAGAATAATCCACCCAAGCCCGCCGCCACGCAATGACTATTTGGGCTTGTGGGGAGGGCGTGTTGCCCAATCCGCTTTCCGGAGGGACGAGCTACGCGAGTCCAATACTTCCTGACCGTTGGCGAGGAAATCAGGGACTCGCGTAGCTCGTCCCTCCGGATGGAAGCGGCGACATGGATGCGGATAGAGGATTTGGCCGACGGCAATTTCCCTATCCTCCGCGTGGCTTTTATGCTCATCTCGCAACGCAACGACCTCAAGCCGAACTCATGAAATCACGGACTCAATTCTTGAACGTGCTCCAGTTGAAATACTGGCTGCTCGTTACCGCTCTCACCGCCCTTTGCGCGCCACCGGCTTTTGCCCAAACCGCCCACCAGGCCATGGGCGTCAAGGTCGGCGAAGTGACCGACACCTCGGCCATTGTCTGGGCGCGCCTTACCACCGACACCAAACGCAACGACCAGGGCCAGGTCGTCAAGGGCCACATCGGCGGCAAAGCCGCGCCGCAACCTCTCCCGGCCGACATCGGCAAGCTCGAAGGCGCTTGTCCTGGCGCACCCGGCCAGGCGCGCGTCCGCTACGCCACGCGCGAAGACCTGACCGATGCGCAGGCCACCGACTGGGTGGAAGTCACCGCCACGGCGGATTTCCAACACCAGTTCCGGCTCACCGGACTGAAGCCGGCGACGGTTTACTTTTATTCCACCGAATCCACCGGCCCGGGCGGTGTTCCTAAACACGGCGCGTTGGGCGGCCGCTTCGAAACCGCGCCGGCAGCCCGTGCTGTGGCGAATGTCACGTTTTGTGTGGTCACCTGCCAGGCCTACACCGACCTCGACCACAAGGACGGTTTCAACATTTACCCCGCGATGGCGAAGTTGAACCCGCAGTTCGTCACCTTCACCGGTGACAACGTTTATTACGACAGCGAGGAGCCGCGCGCGCAAACTATCGAGCTGGCCCGCTACCACTGGCAGCGGATGTACAGCCTGCCACGGCACATTGAGTTGCTGCGCCACGTCGCGACCTATTGGGAAAAGGACGACCACGACACGTGGGACAACGACTCTTGGCCCAGCATGACGACGAAGCGGATGGGCGAGCTGACGTTTACGCAAGGACAGCAGATTTTCCGCGAGCAGGTGCCGATGGGCGAAAAAACATATCGCACGGTCCGCTGGGGAAAGGACCTGCAAATCTGGCTCACCGAGGGCCGCGATTTCCGTTCGCCTAACAACATGAAGGATGGTCCGGACAAAACCATCTGGGGCCACGAGCAAAAGGAGTGGCTGAAACAGTCGCTGCTGGCCAGCGATGCGACCTGGAAAGTCCTCATCAGCCCCACGCCCATCGTCGGACCGGACCGCGGCAACAAGAATGACAACCTGTCGGACACCGGCTTCAATCACGAAGGCGACGAAATCCGCCAGTGGTTCCAAGCCAACGTGCCGGACAATTTTTTCGTCGTCTGCGGCGACCGCCACTGGCAATACCACTCGGTGCATCCGCAAACCGGCCTGCACGAGTTCTCGGTCGGCGCGGCCAGCGACGAACACGCGGGCGGCTCACCGGGTTTCGACCCCGAGTACCACAAGTTTCATCTCGTCAAAGGCGGATTCCTCTCGGTCGCCACGACGCGCCGCGGGAACCAGAGCGCAATTCTGTTCCAACACCACGACGTGCACGGGAAGGTGATGCACGAATTCAAGAAGGAAGGTCGGAAGGAATGACCAATGACGAAATCCGAAAAACAAACTCGCTTCCGCTGAAGAAATGAATCGCGACAGTTTTTAGACCTTGGTCATTCTTTAGTCATTGGTCATTGGTCATTTAATCCGCTTCCCTTCACCCGCGCCCCCTGTTAACTTCCACAAATGCCTTTTAGTAAATTTGGACTTTCACCCGCAGTGCTCGACGGCGTCAAAGCGATGGGATACGTCGAGCCAACGCCCATTCAACTCCGCGCCATTCCGCTCATCATGAACGGCCAGGATGTCATCGGCAGCGCCCAGACCGGCACCGGCAAGACGGCCGCCTTTGCCCTGCCGATCCTTTCCCAACTCGGCGAGCACAGCCGCGAGACACGTTTCTTGATCCTCGAACCGACCCGCGAACTGGCCGCACAAGTCGAAACCGCCATCCGCGATTTCGCCCGCTTCACCAATCTGCGCGTCGCCGTGATGTACGGCGGTGTCGGCTACGGCAAGCAGATGGACGCCTTGCGCGCCGGCGTGGACATCATCGTCGCCACGCCGGGCCGCCTGCTCGATCACCTGGGGCAGGGCACCTGCAAACTCGACCGCGTGAAATACCTCGTGCTCGATGAAGCCGACCGGATGCTCGACATGGGCTTCCTGCCCGACGTGCGGCGCATCGTGGACAAATGCCCGCGCGACCGGCATTCCTCGCTTTTCTCCGCCACCATCCCGCCGCAGATCGAATCGCTCATCAAATGGGCGATGAAAAATCCGCAGACCATCGAGATCGGCGCGCGCCGCACCCCGGCGGAAACGGTCAAGCACGTCATCTACCCCGTGGCCGAGGACCAAAAGTCGGACCTACTGCGCGAACTCCTGACGCGCGTGAACTATGACTCGGTCATCGTCTTCTGCCGCACCAAGAACCGGGCCGACCGCATCGGCCACATGCTCAAGAAAAACAATCATGCCGTGGCCATCCTCCATTCCAACCGCACCCAGCGCGAGCGCGAGCAGGCGCTCAAGGGCTTCCGCGACGGCCGCTTCGAGGTGCTGGTGGCCACCGACATCGCCGCGCGCGGGCTGGACATCCTGAACGTCAGCCACGTCATCAACTACGACGTGCCGCAGCACCCGGAGGACTACGTCCACCGCATCGGCCGCACGGGGCGCGCGGAGGCCAGCGGCGACGCCTTCACCATTATGGTGGCCGAGGACAGCCAGCACGTGCACGCCATCGAGCGGTTCATCAGCCAGCGCATCGAGCGGGTGAAGCTGGAGAATTTCAATTACAAGTACACCGCGCTCTTCGAGGAAGGGAAGCCGGGCGCGCCCGCGCCGCACGAACGCAAAATGCGCGGCGTGCGCTTGAGCGGCGGGTATTACTTCGGGCCGGCGCGGCGCAGGCGCTAACGGCATGGAAACCATGTCGGCCGTCAATCACTTCAAAGGAGGCGGCTTGCCAGTGCCCCAATCGCCTCCTTCGCGTGGCATGGAATGGCGCGCGTAATACACGATGTTCGAAATGACTCCAGAGACGTCGATGGTTATATCTGGCTGTCGAATATCTCCTTCTGCATAGGCCTTCAAATCGGCATCACGTCGAAACCAAACTGCTTCGTAAAACGGGAGCTTGAGCAAGTCAGTGTCCTTATCGTTGTAGCTCCAGATGATCTGCTTGAATTGGACGGGCTTAAAGTTTGTTTCCGCATGTCCCTGAGCGCGAAAAGCGCGCTGCGCCAAGGCGAGCGCTGTTTCGTCATTGAGAACGTTCGTCAACTGACTGAGCACCTTTCTCTTTTCGGGAGTAATATTGCTGTAGTCACTTAACCAAGTCGATGGGTTGCGCTGATAAAGCCACACATACATCGGTCCACCTTCCTGATGCAGAAAAAAATCGTGCGTCTTGTCGATCACGACATTGGCCAACACCGCGGAGCGCTCTGGAACCACGTCCACGGAAAGATGTGAAATCCTGTTAGTATCCTTCACGGTTTGAAAATCCAAGCCATGTCGCTGTCGAAACTCTTCGATCAGAGGGATGATTTTGCCTGAGAGCAGATCAGCCGACACTTCATCTACATGCCTTTGCCGGGCTGGTTTGGAACAGCCTGCGGCAATCAGGCAAACGAGGCAGACATCTTGAATCGCAGCTAATCGGCCCATTTTAATTCTTGAGTTCCATAAACCTTCAATGGAGCGCTGCTAGGAATGCTTGGGTACTGCAAATCCGCTGCCACGATTGCGTCCTTTAGCTTGTGATTTCCGTTATTTCCCAGCCAAATTTCCCAGAATTTTTGCGTCCATTGCTGAAAGTCGTTATTGGCAATACTGTCTTTGGTTGTGCTGGCCCAGCCCATAAAAGCACGCTTCTTTGTTTTCACATACTGAGAGGCAGGAACGGCCTTGGGAATTCCAAAAACCTCCGGAAGCCTTCCATTGGCAGAATCGCAGCCATCAATGAAAACAAAATTGAACGGCTTGCCGAAGCGATATTTTGCTGGAATACGGTTCGTTATCGGAAGCAAATAAAAATTGGTCAGCGCAGCGGAGATGGCCGACCAGGTCAAGCCATGATCAGGGGTTGTTTCGCTAAAGCCAATGGCTCCACCGTTGGCATGACCGTGGTAGTAGAGTGCTCGGACGTTCTGCTGAGTCAGATCATTGAGGAGGAAATCATAGTCAACATCCGCTGCCATCACTTCGGGGTTAGAACCGTAAACACCTCGATTATTTCCAATATTACCGTTTACATCCTCAATTCTCGTGGCCAATTGATTCAGATTGTTTGCAAGTACCGTATTGAATGCTACTCCTACAATGGAAGCGGTGTATTGTTGTCGCGCGAGAATTATTTCTCCGCTTGACCAAGGCGTTTCCCGCCAAACAAACGCTTTGACGGATCCGCTTGCTCCCGCCGCCGCCATCATCAACTGCGAACCACTGCCAAGATTGAATTCGGCTACGGATACTCTTTGAGTAACCGTAAAACTGCTTTCTTTACCAAGCAATTCGTACTTTGGCTCTTTGATTATCTCATATTCTCCAGTCTTCGGGTTGAATTTGGTTTCAATGAACTCTGCAAGCGTCCAGGATGGCTCGGTTTTGACAGTGTTTTCAAAGCGGTATTCCTCCACTCCGAATTCATTCTTGAACACGTCCTTGAACGAATAATCCTGGTTTGGGCTGACTAAAAGATTGCCTCCCTGAAGGAGCTGACTTAGAGAGGACGTTACCGCCACTTCGACTTCATAAGCTGCGTCAGACGGAAGCGGTTGTCCATTTTGATCCAATCCATCCCAGTTTGTCGTGATCAAGTTTAAGAGGGTCGTACCGGAAAACGTCCGAACCGTGGTGCCGCTTTCATTCCTGATGAAAACAGTCCAGTCCGCGGGAAAAATATCTGTTTCAACGCGGATCGGCACGTCGGTTTCAAAGAGCGTTTCGGCGTCGGGCCACCGCACGGGATTATCAAAGGTGAGGGTCACGGGTGTGGAAAACGCTTCATTGACCATTGTAACTTCATCTGGATCCCCGCCGAGGTAGCCGATCCCAACATTATCCTGGACTCTTGCACTCAAAGTATGGACGCCATTCGAGTAATGGGCCGTATTCAAGGAGAGTTCGAGTTTTCCCTCAGTAATCTCCCCAACGGGATTGTCATCTACATAGAGGCTCACCGCCGTGATTCGGCTGTCATCCTTTGCTGAAAGAAAAACGGTGATCAGGCCGCTGACCGTCTGACCGTTCGTGGGCGATTTGATGGTCACGAACGGCAAAGGGACACCGTTGTAAGTCAGCACCCGATAAAATCCCCGATCTCCCTCTGGAAAGGGTGTCACATAGCTCAAATTCGTACCGCTGGCGGTAATCGGCCCACTGACCGGAGTCCACAACGAGAAGGCATCAACCAGACTGGTGTACTGCAAATCATAATCAACGTCGGGTAATGTATTCCAATTGAAACGCATTCCGCCGCTCAAATCGGGCGCAATTCGCAGGTCAACGGCCTCTGAATCTTGAACCACCAGTGTTGTCAAAGCCGCAACACGCAAAAGCCCGCAAAGCCGACGCATCATTTTTTTCATAAGCTCATCCTTTTGGTCAGAATCATTATTCTCTAAATCGTATTCTGCTTCTCGAAAACATAACGACCGAAACTAACTTACGACGTGTTGCGGCGTTCAAGTCAAGGTTTTTCCTGACCGAAATACCGCGTGCCCAAAACAAGGCTGGAACAATCTCAACTTCAAGCATTCGGCGCAAATGTCCGTCGTCAGCGCAACACCTTGGGGTTGACTCAGGAGCGGCTGGCTGAATTGGCTGACTTGAGCCTGCGCAACACCCAGCGAGTGGAAGCGGGTGAACTGAATATTCTACTGACCACTATCATCCGCCTCTGCAAAGCTCTCAAGGTTTCTCCCGGCAAACTCGTGCCGACCGATTGATCCGGCCATTCACTATAATGTCTGCGTGGTGGAAGAAGGGGAAAAATCTTCAACCTTTGCCGGCCTTGTGGTAGAGTGTGATTGTTAATCCCAAATCTTAAACCCAAAGGAATCCCATGAGCAAAAAAGCAAATGAATTCATGTTCCTCTTCCGTGGCGGGGTGGACCCCGCGACGCTGTCACCCGCACAACGGGAAAAGTTGATGGAAAGCTGGTTCACCTGGATGGGCAGGCTGCGGAGCCGCAAACAATTCACCGGCGGCGCGCCGCTGGCCGATGACGCGAAGGTCCTGTCCGGCAAAAGCGGAAGCAAGATCGCCAACGGCACCTACGGCAAAGGCGATGATGAAGTTGGCGGCTACCTCATGGTGAAGGCCAAAGACCTGAAAAGCGCGGTGAAGCTCGCCCAAGGCTGCCCCATCTTCGCCAATCACGGCACCGTGGAAGTGCGCCCGGTGCAGAGGATGTAGTGCGGATTGATGTGGCCTCTTAGCCGGAATGATGCAGCTGGATTCGGGGAGCACGCCCGCCTCGGGCGTTGCCAACCGGCGCCCTCGCCGGTTGGCCGGGCGTGAGAAAAAGTCACTGATTGGTGGACGCGGCCGTCGGTGGAAGTTTTCGACGAGGGCGCCGGAAACAGCGGGCGAGGCGCCCGCGCTCCCTGTTTCCAACTGCATCATTCCGGCTTAGCGCTGAGTCAATTTTCCGGCGGGGCTGCCGATGCAGTAAAGGTTCTTCTCGCCGCGCAGGAAGATTTGTCCGTTGCTGATGGCGGGCGAGGCGAAGAAGGTTTCTGCCAGTTCGTTTTTGGCAACCACGTTGAACTGCGGGCCGGGTTTCACCACGGTCATCACACCGTTGTCGCTCAGGAAATAGACCAGTCCGTTCGCCGAGATGAGCGAGGCGTGGTGGCTGCCGAGTTTTTCCTGCCAGACCAGCTCGCCCGTTTTCGCCACGAAGCAATTCGCGTAGCCGGGATCGGATACGACCAGGAAATAATCGCCTTCGCTGATGGGCGAGGGAACGTAAGAAACGCACGTGGCCTTCGTGTTGTGCCAGACGATCTGGGCCGCGCCGATTTTGCCGCGGCCATCGTGCTTCAAGCCCAGCAGGTGATGCTCCGGGAAACCGCCGGTCATGAAGAGCAGGTCGGCCTTCGGATTATAGACGAGCGAGGCCACGTATTGCTCGGTCGGCCCGTCGAGCATCCAATGCTGCTTGCCGGTGTTCGGGTCGTAGCTGCAGACCGATTTGTCGCCGGACAAAATCATCTGCGTGCGCCCGCTCAGCTCGCGGATGAGCGGGGCGCAATAGCTGCGCGTGTGGTTGGCGCGCGGCGTCTTCCAAAGCGTCTTGCCCGTCGTGCGGTCGAGCGCCGTGATCCACGAATCGCCGTCGTGGTCGCCGTTGACGATGACCTTGTCCTTGAACAGCGCAGGTGAACTACAAAAGCCGTGGACACTCTTGAATGCGCCTGGATGAACGAGCCATTTCTGGCGGCCGTCGAAATCATAAGCCGCCACGGCCATCTGCTGCACGTCGAGGAACGCGACGTAAACCAACTGGCCGTCGGTGGCGGGAGTACTCGAGGCGTGGCTGTTGAGCCGGTGCTTTTTTTCGAGCGGTGATTTGATAACGGTTTGTTGCCAGAGAATCTTGCCACTCTGGCGGTCGAGGCAGAGCAGCCGGCGCTCCTCGGTCTCCGGCACGCACGTCACGGTGAACACGCGGTCCTCCCAAACGATGGGCGAGGCGTGGCCGAGGCCGGGGAGTTCGGTTTTCCAGACGACATTGCTCGTGGCGCTCCATTGGACGGGAACATTTTTCTCCAGGCTGGTGCCGTCGCCGCGCGGTCCGCGCCAGCCAGGCCAGTTCTCGGCGCGGAGAGAGACGAACGCGCCCAGTTGGAGCAGCACGGCCAGCGCGAGGAGTTTGGTCAATGGTCGCATAACAAATGTGGCGCGTAGTGGAGCGGATTCCCGCTCATTGTTCAAGCCTTCGGTGGGGCCCTCGGTGGGGCGAGACTCCGTCGAGCCGAGTCCGCTCCTGATTCCGACCAACGGCTCGACGGAGTCTCGCCCCACCTTGTAACGTCTTGCCGATCATCTCGCGTCGCACCCCTCCCGGTGGACCAGCTCAATGCAAAACGTGGCGCTTGATGGCGTGATAAACATCTGTGGAATCCATCTGCCCCGCGGGGAGCAAGTCAGAGCGTTCGCTCAAAAACAGCGGCCAATCGCCCAGGCTGGCGGGCCGGGCGCCGTGCGAGCCTTTGACCAGCGTGGCGTCCAGCGGGATGACATCCATCAACATGCGGAAGCCGAGTTTCTTCTGCACCAGGCGCCAGGCGATTTTGAGCTTCGGGCAACACAGCTTCGGATCGAGGAACAACTCCACCGGGTCGTAGCCCGGCTTGCGATGAATGTCCACGGTGCGCGCGAAGTCCGGCGCGCGGGAGTCATCGAGTCAGTAATAATAAGTGAACCAGGCGTTTTCATCGGCGACGGCGATGAGGTCTCCGGCGCGGGGATGTTCGATGCCGGCGGCCGCCTTTTCCTTCGCGCCCAGAAGTTGCGCGACGCCTTCGGTTTTTTCGAGCAGCGCGCGGACTTTGCCCTCCAGCGAACGGTCATTGAGGTAGATGTGGGCGACCTGATGATCGGCCACGGCGAAAACTTTGCTGGCCCCGCAATCCAACAACTCCAATCCGGGTTCCTCTTTGACCGCGAGCCACCCTTGGGCGCGGAACATCCGGTTCAGATGGACCGGCCAATTGACGGGCGTGATCCCATATTCGGAGAGCACCACCACCTGCACGGAGCGCTGGCGGAAAAACGCGATGAGGTCGCCGACGATGGCGTCGATGAGCTGGAGGTCGCGAGCGAGGGCGGGGTGTCCTTCGGAGGGCCGGGTTACACAAGGCCCCATCTGGGTTGAAGTGGGACTCGCGTAGCTCGTCCCTCCGACGCCGACGCGCTGGAGGTTATAGTCCAGATGCGGCAGGTAAACCAAACTGAGCGTTGGCGCGAATTTTTGTTCGATCCATTTCGCCGACCCGGCGATCCAGCGCGTGGCGCAATCGGCGGAGCCTTGCGGCGTGGCCACGCCGGCCGCTGGTCCCCAGAAACCGAAGAAGGGAAATTCGCCGAGGTCCTTTTTGATTTCCTCGCGGATCGAATATGGCCACGTGTAAATGTCGAACACCTTGCGGCCATCGGCGGGATACATCGGGCGCGGCGTGATCGAGAAGTCCGTGCTGGAATGCATGTTGAACCACCAGAATAATTTGGCGCACGTGAACTTCGGGTCGTGCTCGCGCAACTCCTCCCACAGCTTGCGCCCGCGCACGAGGTGATTGGATTGCTTCCAGAACTGCGCCTCGGCCAGTTCGCGGTGATACCAGCCGTTGGCCACGATGCCGTGCTGCGAGGGCGTCGTGCCGGTCAGGTAATTGGATTGTGCCGTGCAGGTGACGGCCGGAAAAGCGGGCGCGATCGTGGCCCGGGCGCCTTTGGCCAAGAAATCGTTCAGGCGGGGAGTGTGCGGGCCGAGGAGCGATCCGGTGAGGCCCACCACATTGAGAACCGCCGTCCGTTTCATGCGTCAACGGCCATTCCAACCGGCGCCTCAGGGGAACGCACGATAAATTTTCTGCGCCAGGCGGTGGTGGCGCTCCTGCAATTCGTAAATGGCCTCGACAACCTTGGGCAGGTTCATCTCGTGCACTTCGATCTCCTGCCCGATCGCTTTGAGCAGCGTGATGGTCAGTTCGCCGCCCAGGTGCTCGCGAAATTCGGCGAGGCCGCCCAGCACGAGCAGGTTGTGCTCCGAATCCACGTTGAGCAGTTCATTGGCGAACAACTCGAAGCCCAGCGCCTCGAGCAAACGCAGAACGCGCTCGGCGCCGGGCGCGTCCAGCAGTTCCAGCTTGCGCGAATAAACCACGTCCAGCGCGATGCCGATTGCCACCGCCTCGCCGTGCCGCAGTTTGAACTCGGAAAGCTGCTCCAGCTTGTGCGCTGCCCAGTGCCCGAAATCGAGCGGGCGGGCCGAGCCGAATTCAAACGGGTCACCCGACGTGGCGATATGGTTGACGTGCAATTCGGCGCAGCGGTAAATGAGTCGCTGCATGGCCGTTGGCTCGAAGTCGCGCAGGAGTCCGGCGTCGCGTTCGAGCGCCGCGAATAATTCCGCGTCGCGAATGAGCGCGACCTTGACGGCCTCCACGTACCCGGCCCGTTTGTCGCGCGGCGGCAGGGAGGCGAGGAGTTGAAAATCGTTGATGACGGCGAAAGGCGGCGCAAAGGCGCCGATGAAATTCTTTTTGCCAAACGCATTGATGCCGTTTTTGACCCCGACGCCCGAATCGTCCTGCGAGAGGGTCGTCGTGGGGATGCGCACGTGCCGCACGCCGCGGTGTGCGGTGGCCGCCGCCAGGCCCGCCATGTCCAGCAGCGCGCCGCCGCCGACGGCGATGACGTAGGAGTGGCGGTCCACATGGAACCGGTCAATGTGGGATTGGATTTCGGTGACGTGAAAGTAGGAGTTCTTGGTGCGCTCGCCCCCTTCGATGACCAGCGGCGGACAGACCAGGTGCAAACAATCCGGGTGCGCGGCAAAATAGGCTTCGATGTCGCGGGCCAGTTGGGGTTGCGCGAGGGCCAACGATTCATCCAGCACCACGAGCGTCTTGTGGTGCTCGCGGTCGCCGGACTGCGCCAGCACGTCTTTGAGCGTGGGATTGGCAGGATCGAAAACGTGTTGAGTGAACAGCACCCGGTGGCGGTAGTTGACCTGGATGGTTCGCTCGATGGTGGACATGGACGTAATGTGCAGACTTGGACGCGGGAATGCCAGTCGAAATTCGACCCGGTGACAGCGGAGGGCGCATCTCAGGGGCGTGTTGCCCAAATCGCCGCAGGCGTTATGTTCGGAGGGACGAGCTACGCGAGTCCCCGTTTTCCCCGGCAAAGTGGAAGAAGTTTGGGACTCGCGTAGCTCACTCCTCCGAAAAACAGATTTGGGCAACACGCCCTCAGTTTTTGCAGGGGTGCGGCTCGGATTTCATTAACACCCTGCTTTAGCGGAGTGTTCAGGGAAGCCAAGCCCCTTCAACCGCTTTAGCGGTTTTCGTTTGCCAGAAAACCGCTCAAGCGGTTATGAGGTCGGGCCGGCCACAATCACCCTGCTAAAGCAGGGTGTTAATGAAAGGGCTGCGAACAAATGGCCAAGCACCTCTACAAAAAACGAGATGCGCGCGACAGCGAGACGATGCCGTCGCGTTACGCCCGCGGCCAAAAAATTTCATCAGACCGGGGCTTGACCTTTTCCGCCAACCAGCCACACTACATGGCTCAATTTGACCCGCAGGGTCAAACCCGCCACCGGGCGCGCGGCCATTCGCGCGAAGGCCGGGCGGCGGTTACATTCCCTGCGGATGACCGACGACATCATGCAACACATACGAAACATTGCGATCATCGCGCACGTGGACCACGGCAAGACGACGCTGGTGGATTGTTTGCTCAAGCAATCCGGCACCTTTCGCGCCAACCAGCATGAGTCGCAGGAGGAGCGGCTGATGGACTCGATGGACCTCGAACGAGAAAAAGGCATCACCATCCGCGCCAAGAACGCCGCGTTCAAATACAAGAACTACCACATCAACATTGTGGATACTCCCGGCCACGCCGACTTCGGCGGGGAAGTCGAGCGCATCATGAACATGATTGACGGCGTGCTGCTGGTGGTGGATTCGGTGGACGGCCCGCAGGCGCAAACGCGTTTCGTGCTGCGCAAGGCGCTCGAAGCCGGCGCCAAGCCCATCGTAGTCCTCAACAAGATTGACCGTGACAACGCCACGCCGCACCAGGTGCTCGACGCGGTGTTTGAGCTCTTCGAGTCGCTCCACGCGACGGACGAGCAGCTTGATTTTCCCGTCATCTATGCCAGCGCCAAGGGCGGTTACGCCAAGGAGCAGCTCGACCACGCCAGCGGCACGATGGAGCCGCTCTTTGACGCCATCATCAAACACATCCCGCCACCGCGCGCCCACGCCGGCGAAGGGTTCAAGCTGCTCGTGGCCAACCTGGATTACTCCGACTACCTCGGCCGCATTGCGCTGGGCAAAATCGTCTGCGGCAAAGTGAAGGTGGGCGACCCGGCCGTCTGCATCCACGGCGACGGGCGCAAGGAAGTCTCCAAAGTCACCGCCATCTATCATTTCGAAGGGATGAAACGGATCGAAATTCCCGAAGCCCACGCCGGCGACATCATCGGGCTGACCGGTTTCGAGGGAGTCTTCATCAGTGAAACCATCACCGACAGCGTGGAGCGCGAACCGCTGCCGTTCGTGCCGATTGATCCGCCCACCATCCAGATGGAATTCGCCGTCAACGACGGCCCGCTCGCCGGCCAGGACGGCAAGCTCGTCACGGCGCGCCATATTCGCGAGCGGCTCATCAAGGAAACGCGGACCAACGTCTCCCTGCGCGTGGCCGACACCGAGGCGCCGAACATTTTCATCGTCAGCGGGCGCGGCGAAATGCAGATCGCCATCCTCGTCGAGCAGATGCGCCGCGAAGGTTACGAGGTTCTGGTTTCGCGGCCCGAAGTGATTTACCGCCAGGACGAGGACGGCCGTCCGCTCGAACCGATTGAGAGGTTGTTTCTGGAAATTCCAAAAGCCTCAATGGGCGAGGTGTTGCAAAACCTGGCCGGGCGCAAAGGCGAGATCACCAGCATGAACCACCACGGCGAGGAAGTGAGCATCGAGGCGCTGATCCCGACGCGCGGACTGATCGGCTTTGAAACCGACCTCGTCAACCAGACGCGCGGCCTGGGCGTGATGAGCCATCTCTTCCACGAGTACGGCCCCGACCGTGGCGAAATTGCCGCGCGCAAAAACGGCTCGCTGGTGAGCATGGAAAGCGGCGAAGCGATGGCCTACGCCCTCAATATGATCCAGGAACGCGGCCGGCTGATGGTGGAACCGGGCGAACAGATTTATGCCGGCATGATCGTCGGGGAGAACGCGCGCGAGAACGACATCCCGGTGAACCCGTGCAAGGCGAAACGATTGACCAACATGCGTTCGCAGGGTGATGGCAAAGGCATCCAGCTTTCCGCGCCCTTCAAAATGTCGCTCGAACGCGCCCTCGAATACATCGGCCCGGACGAATACGTGGAGGCGACACCGAAGAACCTGCGGCTTCGCAAAAAACTCCTCGACGAGAACCAGCGCAAACGCGCGGCCCAAAGCCGGGCCGCGAAAGTCGTGGCGGCGTAGCCTCATTCAACACAAGGACGCGGAGTTCAGGACACCGCAGCGGAATGAAACGAGAAGAGAGGTCTGGCTCGCGTTCCTCCTGACCTTCTCCCCCAAGAGAAGGAACGACGCGGAAACGTTTCTCGAAGGCCCCCCGCGTTACTGCTTCAGACACTCAAACGCCGGATTAAAACGCTTGGAATTGAATCCGCGTTCAGTCATGATGACTCTATGAAGATCACCGCGGCGGGCAAGCCTGGAAACCAACCCCGAAGGCTTTCAGGGCAAAAATCCGGAGCAGCGCCCGAGGGCAAAATTCATCCGGTCGTCATTTATCCCTTCCGGCAACCCGGCGATTATTCGGACCTGGAGGAACTTTACCGGTTGATCGCCCGTCTGGACGCGCAAAAGGATCAATACGCGCGCCCGATCACGGTGATAGACCGCAAAACCCATTTCGCCAATGAAGCGAACAAGCGGTTCCGGGATTTCAGGAAAAACACCGTCGCCCGGCACTCGGAGATTCTGGATGCGTGGTGCGTGGACACCTGCCAGATGTGGTACTCGGGGCTGGGCCTGGCGTTTGAAAGGGGCGGTCCGGCGGCGGTGTACTGGCTGATCCCCGGCGACTTCAATTACGGCACGGCCGTCGGCAAAGAAGTTTTGAGCCGGCTGCACGACCTCCCGGAAATCTGCGTCGAATTGCAGCAGGACCTGTGCATCGGCGAGATCGCGACCGACCATAACAACTCCAAGCAACTGATTGACACCTACGGGACCTTCGCGCTGCTCTACAACTGGTTTCCGGCCGCCGCCCAGGAGATCCGCCAATACACCGAGCGGCCGCGTTCCGAATTCTTCGCGGTGCGCCACAGTTTTTTGCGCGAGGTGCTCCGCCAGCGGTGGTATGCTTACGAACAAACCGTGGTGATGTTGTTGCAGGCGGTGTTGGGCGGCAAACGCATCAGCCGCTTCAACGTGGGCGGGATTTCCGACCTGCCCGAAGGACGTGAGTCCCTCGCCTCGGCCCTGCAACAGGTCGAGCGCACCGAGCGCGTCCTCAAAACGCTCTGGCGCGAACGCAACGAACCCAAGCGCGGCTGGACCGAAGAGTATCGGCGCCTCGAAGCCCAGTCCGAGCAGGTGCGCCGGACCGCGCAGACCATTCTTCAGAACCTTTTGGGTTGACCGTCCGATTTGAGGGTGATGGCCCATAACCGATATGAACCCCAGTTCCTACAGCCCGCTTAGACGCCCCCTGCCCGCCAAAAACTTGCGGGCGGTGAACTTCGTCTGCCACGCGCCGCTGGCGCAAGCCGTCAGCCTGGTGGGCGACTTCAACGGGTGGAACCCGGCGGCGCATCGCATGAAACGGATGCCCGACGGGGCCTGGTTGTTGTCGGTGGAACTTCGCCACGGCCACCACCGGTATGCCTTTCTGGTGGACGGGAATCTCACGCTGGACCCCCAGGCACAAGGAATCACCCGCAACGACAAGGGCGAACGCGTCTCGCTGGTGCCGGTGAGTTGAATCACAAACAATGCACGCCGTAGTCAGACCCGGCCCGGATCGCGGCCGTTTCGTGCCGTCCGGTGCGGCGGCGGGTTGGGTTGAATGGAACCGTTCATCGGCGTTCAGGCGCGGATGCTTCCGGAGGGACGAGCTACGCGCAGTAGTGTCCAGTTAAAAACCCAAAAGATACGGGGCGTTTTGCAATTCGTCGCTTTTTGCTGAAGTGTCATCTTTTATAATCAACTGTGATAGAGGTGCTTGTTCAAACGCGCTCACGCTGAGGATTTGCAGAATTTCATAAAGGCTTTTCTCCAGCTTCAACTCCTTCTTGGCGATCGCCACGAGCAGGTAAGTGCAAATGGCGGTCCAGATTTGACAATAGTTCGCGTTGGGGGATCGGCCAAAGAATCGTCGTATGCGTAAATGCTGCTTGATCCATTTGAAAAACAACTCCACCTGCCAACGTCGCTGGTAGAGCTGGCAGATCACCAGCGCGGGCAGTTCAAAATCATTGGTCAGAAAAACGAATGATCGGTCCTGCTCCGGATCGCGAAAGCGGATTCGTCGCAACGCCGCCGCGTAATGTTTTTTGGACCACGGGCTTTTCAACCGGACGGTTTGGTCGCATCTCAAGCCTTGCGACTTGTCGACCGCTCTGGATTCAACGACGTAAAAGCGGACGTGACACTTGTCGCGCACGACAAAGCGGGCGCCCTCTTGGTGCAGACGGATCAGCCGTGTAAAATCCAAATACCCGCGATCCATCACGTAGAACGCCCCAGGCTGGACAGGAATGCGGTCGAGCATTTTAAGCTCTGGAAACGCGGCTTCCGTGAGGGCGGCCCAAACGGGCAGATTGCCTTTGAGCGAGATCAGCGTGTGCAACTTCACGGCGCCGGCACGTGAGCGGCCCCAGTAAGCCCACGGAAAGAGCTTCAAACTCAAATGGATGATGGAAGCATCCAAGGCCAAGACCACTCGCGGGAAATCCGGATCGCTCTGTTCGTCACGATAAAGTTGGCTGGCGCGACGAATCAGCACCTCAGCCACAGGGGCGAAGACTCGCCAATCGCGCCATTCGTTGGCGTAGGCAAGGTTGGTTCGTGTCAGGTGGCCTCGGAACCCAAGATGATATTGCAAACTAGGCCGCGCGTTCAGGCAGGCAACGATGTCGCGCAGGCTTTCTCGATAGGTCAGTTGGCCAGAGCAGAGGGCCAAGAAATGGTCATAAGCCGAAAATGGATACCCGACTGTTGCTGCTGGACCCTATTCTTATACGGTGGGTGACGGTGCCGTAAGCTCTCCCAATGGTGGTTTATTCGGATCGGCATCAGGTACTTTGGGTCCGGGAACATACAACATTAACTTTGGTTGGGAAGTAGCTGGAGCTTATGTTTCTCCTGGACAATTGAATGGGGTCGGTGACTTTACGTTTACACTTGCGGAGGCTGCGGTGCCCGATGGGGGCGCGAGCCTCGCCCTGCTTGGGCTGGCGCTGACGGGCCTCGCGGGCTTGCGCCGCCGCCTGGCGTCAGTTTGATTTTGAGTTGCTGAATTGACTTCGCATCGGGCGTTCCCACTTCCGGGAGCGCCCGTTTTTCTTTGGCCGCCTCCCAAAGCGCCAGAGGACTGGCGCACTCCATGACGCTTCGCGACCAACCAAGCTCGCTTGAATCTCCGCCAGGTCTTGGACTGCGGCAGTCCTCTGCCGCTTTGGCATGGGACGTCCGTTCGCAATCCCGATCACGAACTTCTCTGCGCTCACTCCGGTGCGAAAGCGCCAGAGGACTGGCGCACTCCACGACGCTTCAGCGGCGTGAACGCCACGCTCCACCCGCTTCGCCCAGCCGCTCTGCGCCCGCGCCATCTCGCTGGAGTTCAAGCTTCAGCTTGTCCGAGCGCACGCTGAAGCGGGGACTCCAAACGCCACGTTGGCCACCGCCTACTTCTTCGAGCGCTTCGCCGCTTTGCCGGCCTTGGCGGGCTTGGCCGTCTCGCCTTCCGCCGCGCTCGCAGTGCCGGTGATCGCTTCGACCAGGCGCGGGACATACGAGTTGAAACGGGCGTCGGGCGAAGGCCCGGTGGTCGGCATGGCCTTGATGACGTCGCGCACGCCGGCGGCCTTGTCGCCCAACGCGTCAATCGCATTCAAGGCCGCCATCGAAACGAACACGCCGTTTTTATCCGGCAGGGCAATCCCGGCCAGCAGGGGCAACACTTTCCTCAAATCCGTTTCGCCGCCAAACAGCCCAAACGCCCGGGCGGCCACGATGCGGACGTAGAGCGACTCGTCATCCAGCGCCTGCTTCAATTCTCCCCTCGCCCCGGCCACGCCGCTGGAACCGCGCATGAGAACGCCGAGCGCGCCCCAGTAGCGCACCGCACTGTCCGGGTCCGCAAGCGCCCGCTGCAATTGCGGCAGCGCGTCCGGCTTGAGCCGCGAAGCCAGCTCGGCCGTCGCGAACACGCGTTCGAACGGATACTTGCTGTCGTCGTGGCCGATGTCGTAGGGCGTGGACCCTTGCGAGCGACTATGAATTTCACCTTCGGGCAGGAAACCGACGTCGCGGATTTTGCGCGCGAGGTCCTGCTGGGCCTGGCGGAACTTCGCGAGAATTTCCTGGTGCGCGGGCGAGTTGGCGAGGCTGTGGACTTCATCGCGGTCGCTTTGCAGGTCGTAGAGTTCTTCGGGCGCTTTGGGCGTCTGCCAGAAAATGGACTGCGCCTCGTTGAGTTTTCCTTCGTCGAACAATTTGCGCCACACGGCCGTGGTGGGCGTCTCGAACTGGTAGCTGACGTGCTGGGCCTGCGAGAGATGCGGCATGTAGTTGCGCAGATAGACGTAGCGCCCGTCGGTCACGCTGCGCACCATGTCGAAACGTTCGTCCATGCGCCCGCGGAAACCGTAGATGAACGGTTGCGGCGCCTCGGTGAACTTGCCCGCAAAGGCGTGGCCCTGCATCCAGTCCGGCGGCTTGAGGCCGGCGAGGCTCAGGAGCGTGGGTGCCAAGTCCACGAAGCTCACCAGGCGTTCAGACTTGCCGCCGGGTTTGTATTCGGGCGGGCGGAGGTCCTTGAATTTCTCCGGAATGTAAAGGACGAGCGGCACGTGCAGGCCGGAATCGCACGGCCAGCGTTTGCTGCGCGGCATGCCCGAGCCGTGGTCGGCGTAGTAAAAAACAATCGTGTCCTCGGCAAGGCCGGCCTCTTCGAGTTCCTTCAAAAGCTTGCCCGCGTCGGCATCGGCTTCGCTGACGATGTCGTAGTATTGCGCCCAATCCTGGCGGACCTCCGGCGTGTCGGGATGATAGGCGGGCACGCGAACCTTGGCCGGATCGTGGACTTGGGTGTGGGGGCGCACGCGGATTTTGCTCTCGTGGCTTTTCTCGGAGTTGAACACGGCGAAGAACGGCTGGCCCGGCGGGCGGTTCTTCCAATGCGCCTGGCCCGAGGAATCATTCCAGACTTCACCCGGCTTGCGGAGGTTGTAGTCCTCCTTCTGGTGGTTGGTGCAGTAGTAGCCCGCTTCGCGCAGGAACTGCGGATACATTTTCGTCCCCGCAGGCATCGCGACCATGCTGCGCATGTGCTCGCCCCCCGTGGAGGGCGGGAACATGCCGGAGATGATCGTCGTGCGGGCCGGCGCGCAGACGGGCGCGCAGGACCAGGCGTGCAGATAAATCATCCCCTTGGCCGCCAACCGGTCCACGTTGGGCGTGGTGGCGAACGTGTCGCCGTAACAGCCCATGTGCGGGCCATGGTCTTCGCTGGTGATCCAAAGAATGTTCGGGCGCGGGGCGGCAGCGTCAACGAAAACGACCGAAGTCAGGGCGCAGAAAATAGTCCATAGCGCGGTTCTCATGATGATATCAATGGGGCAATGAGTTCGCCACCAGCATGTGCCTGCCCGGCGCGGTATGGCAATCAGAATGATTCCTCGCCCTGACCGCCGGGTGTGTGGCCGCAAAGCAACCTGGGATCAGGCGGCGATTTTGAGGGATTGGGAGTTGTTGAAGCGGTTCCAGCATACGTCCCAGCAGTTGCTTTTCAGAGCCAGGCGCAAGCTCAATACGCTGGTGGCTCCGGCTTGCGTCCAGAACATTCCGGACTCTTTGAGCCGTTGGCCGATGACGGATTTGCATCCGCCCTCAATGACGCCCGAGCCGTAGAACAAACTCAATGCCCGTCCCAGCCCGCGCCGCTGTCCTTCAGCCCGGATGCGGGAGCCAAAGTCGGAGGCCGTCGCAAAACTGCCGGCATACGTGGCGGACCCATGATCGCGCACCGGCCGACCGTCCG
>CAZIFU010000243.1:0-26931 GCA_964539075.1 uncultured Verrucomicrobiota bacterium
AGCCTTCGCCCGCGCGTCAGCGTTTGGAGTGCGCCGACGCGAGTCGGCGCTATTGATGACGTGGAAAGCGCCGGCTGGGGCCGGCGCACTCCAAACGCTTCGCGACTTCGATCACCCGCTTCCTTGCCGCATCGTTGCGCAGCCAGCGAGGTTCATGGGTAAGGAGAAGGCTCGTAATTCGGTCGGCAATCGGCCGTCGTTGGAGTTGTTAAGACGAACATTGTTGTTCCCTCTCCCCATCCGCTGGGGAGAGGGTGAGGCGATTTCTCTCCGCGCGCACTCGTGTCGCTTTGAATGCACGTTGGTATGAAACGGGAAATGCTTGGAGTTCCGTTCCGTCTTGGGGAACGGTCAGGGGTGGCTAAATCACTCCGGTTTCAAAAACACGATCCGCTGCCCGCCGGAAGGGTGGCCGGCCTGTCCGAGGCTCTCGATCAGATTGCCCGCCGGCGCCGGCGCTTTCTCCGGCGCGGGCGCGGGCGACGCCGGCAAGTCCTTCGCGAGCGCATCGCGCAGGGCGCCTTCGACCAGTTCGCTGCAATGGATTTTCATCGGCGGCAGCGGGCCGAGGTCGGGCGCGAGTTGCTGGCCCTTGAGCGTGAGGGCTTCTTCGGGGGTCTTGCCCTTGATCAGTTCGGTGGCGAGGCTGGCCACGGCGATGGCCGTTTCGCAACCGAACGATTGGAACGTGGCCTTGTCAATCACCTTCCGGCCGTTCTCCTCCTTGAACTTGATCCACAGCCGCATCATGTCGCCGCAGCCGGGGCTGCCCACCGTGCCGACGGCGTCCGCGCCGGCCAACTCGCCCATGTTCTGCGGGTGGGCGATGGCGTCGGCGATTTTTTTCTCAAAGTTCTCGTTCATAGCTGCTCTCGACGGGGCCACATTGCCACGACGATCTCAAATCCTTCGGAGGGACGAGCTACGCGAGTTCCTCGACGTTGCTTGTCCCAAGAAGAACGGGGACTCGCGCAGCTCGTCCCTCCGACCCGGAGGGGTTTTGAGACAGACCTGCTGCGTGTCTCTGACTAATTGGCCACATTCGCGTCCGATTTTCAAGAACTCCCTTGGAAGGAAGGCGATTTGCGACGCGCCGCCGCGCCGCCCGGTTGCATAGAAACCCCTTGCCACCCGGCGCGGCGCCTGTTTTACTGCGGCTGCTTTGCGAGCGGCCACACGCCATGGGAAATCCAGTCTCGCAAGATCGGCGATGGCGATCTTGCTCCTGGGGGTCTTTTGCCTGTTGAAGGTGCTGGCGGCCTCGGAGCAGTTCCACGAGTTCTTTCACGCGGACGCCAAGGTGCCCGCTCATCAGTGCGCCGTCACGCTCCTGGCCAAAGGACAGCTTGACTCCGCCACACCGTCCCTCGCGTTGCCGGTGCCGCAAGCCACCTCTTCGCCCGTTTTGATTTGCTTTTCCCCGCTCCTGGCGGCGGTAGATTATCTGCTGCTGCCGGAACGCGCCCCGCCTGCCTTCTCCTGATTCTTCGCCGTCGTTTCGTTTGTTGGTGTTGGTTAACCTCGGCGACCGCCTTATTGGCGAATCGCCGCTGCGCAGGAGAATTTATGAGACTTGGAAGATTTTCAGGATGGGTTTCCGCCCTTTGTCTGACCGCGATGGCGGTTCAGGGCCAGGAGCCAGGTGAAGTGGAGAAGTTGAAGCAGCAGCTTCAGCAGATTCAGGAGAATTTTCTGAAAGCACAGGAAGAACATCAGAAACAGATCGAGGCGCTCGCGCGGCAAATCGAGGCCTTGCAACAGAAGCAAACGGCCACCGAACAAAAGGAGAAACTCAAGGAGCAGATCGCGGCCAGTCCCGGCACCGCTGCGCCGCCGGGCAAGCCGGCGCCCCCGGTGGAGCCAGGCACGCCCTGGTCGCCCGCGCAGCCCATCACCCTCGCCCGCGCCGGCTCGGCCTACATGAACGTGAGTTTCGACGCGTTGATGGACTTCGGCTGGTCCACCGCGCGGAATCCTTCGGCGCAACTCCAGCTTGGCGACCACGACCCGATCCAGCGCGGCTTCTCGCTGCGCAATGCCGAGATCGCCCTCGACGGCGCGGTGGACCCGTACTTCAAGGGCTTCGCCAACATTGTCTTCAAGCTGGAAAAGAACGGCGACACCAGCACGGAGCTGGAAGAGGCATTCCTGCAATCCACCACACTCCCGGCCAACCTCCAACTCAAGGCCGGCCAGTTCTTCGCCAATTTCGGCCGGCAAAACCCGCAGCACCCGCACGCCTGGGCATTCGTGGATCAGCCGTTGATCTTGAATCGCGCTTTCGGCCCGGAGGGCTTGCGCAACATCGGCGCGCAAGTTTCCTGGCTCGCGCCGACGCCGTTCTACACGGAGCTGTTCCTCGGCCTCCTCAATGGCCAGAGCGACCAGGCCTTCAGCTTCCGCAACCCCGGCGAGGACGACGGCACGGGCACGAACCGCTTTCATGGCCGTGCCACGCTCGACCGTGAGTTGCGCGGTCTCGGCGATCTGCTCTTCACGCCGCGCCTCGCGTCGTCGTTCGAGCTGACGGACCAGCAGACGCTCGTGGTCGGGGCGTCGGCCGCCTTCGGGCCAAATGACACCGAAGCGCACGCGCGCACGGAGATTTACGGAGTGGACGCCTACTGGAAATGGAAGCCGGCCAACGCGACGGAAGGTTTCCCGTTCGTGGCGTTGCAGGCGGAGACGCTTTACCGGCGTTTCGAGGCGGGGGCCGATCCGCTGGCGCAAACGCCGCTGCCCGCCGAGACGCTGCGCGACTGGGGTTTTTATTCGCAGTTGCTTTGGGGCATCAAGCCGCACTGGGTCGCCGGCCTGCGCGGCGAGTGGGTGGACGGTAATACCGGCACTTTCGACGCCAACGATGTGTTCCGCAACCAGCGCACGCGCGTTTCGCCTGTCCTGACCTGGTATCCGAGCGAGTTCTCCAAGGTGCGGCTGCAATACAACTATGAGCACGGCGAATTGTTTGGTGTCGAGCACTCCATCTGGATGCAACTCGAATTCCAGCTCGGCGCCCACGCGGCGCACAAGTTTTGAACGGGTTAAACCGTTGAATCGTTGAACCGGTTCACGCTTCGACGCTTCAACACTGCAACGTTTCAACGAAATATGAGCAACCCAACGCTCCCTCTGATTTTCGGCGCGGTGCTGGCGCTGCTGCCGGCCGCTGCGCACGCCAAACTCAACGTCGTCGCCACCACGCCCGATCTCGCCGCCGTCGCCAGGGAGATCGGTGGAGATAAAATCGAACTCACCACGCTTGCGCGCCCGACGGAAGACCCGCATTTCGTGGATGCCAAGCCGAGCTTCATCGTGAAGCTGAACAAAGCCGACGCGCTCATCGAAGGCGGCGCCGAGTTGGAGATCGGCTGGCTGCCGCCCTTGCTCGAAGGCGCGCGCAACCCGAGACTCGACGCGGGCGCGCCCGGACGCATCGCCTGCAACGCCGGCATCCAGTTGCTCGAAGTGCCCGCGACGCTCGACCGTTCGAAGGGTGACATTCACGCCACCGGCAATCCGCATTACATGACCGACCCAGCCAACGCCCGGATCGTCGCCGCACACATCGCCGAAGCATTCGCCAAACTGGACGCGAAGTCCGCCGGCGTTTACCAGGTCAGCTTGCAAAAATTCACTGACCGGCTTGACGCGAAACTCACCGAATGGCAGCAGGCCCTCGCGCCCTTCAAGGGCCAGCGCATCGTGGCCTATCACAACTCATGGCCGTACTTCTCGGAGCGATTCGGCGTGAAGGTGGATTTGTTTCTCGAACCCAAGCCCGGCATCCCGCCCTCTCCGTCGCACCTGGCCGAAGTCATTGCCAAAATGAAGGAGGAAAAAATCCATGTCATCTTTGCCGAGCCGCACCTCAACCGCAAAACCGCCGAAACCGTCGCGCGCAACACCGGCGCCGTTGTGCTGGACGTCGCGCAGTTCCCCGGCGGCGTCAAAGGCACCGAGGCCGGCTACATCCAGTTGTACGATTACCTGGTCAATTCCCTCGCCAAAGCGCTGGCTGGAAAATAGGCGGACCCACCCAAAGGAAACATGGACATCGCGTGGAGCATTATGAAATGGCCGCTGGCCGCGTGCCTGTTGTTGCCGGGGCTGCTGGTCTATTTCGGCCTGCACATCGTGCGGCGGGAGGTGATCTTTGTGGACCTCGCGCTGGCGCAGGTGGCCACGCTCGGCACCTGCCTCTGCCTGTTGCTCGGCCACGACGTGAACGACGCGCACACCTACTGGTTTTCGTTCGGCTTCACGCTCGTTGGCGCGGCTATTTTCGCGCTGACCCGCACGCACGAACATGACCGCGTGCCCCAGGAAGCCTTGATCGGCATTGTCTATGTGGTCGCGGCCGCCGGCGGCATTCTTCTGCTCAGCCGCTCGACCGAAGGGAACGAGGAGCTGAAGAAAACCCTCATCGGCGACGTGCTCACCGTTTCCGGGGCGCAAATCTGGAAGACCTTCGCGCTGTATGTTGGCGTCGGAATCGTGCACTTCGTTTTCCGCGGGCAGTTCCTGGCCCTTTCCTTCGAGCCGGAGCGCGCACGGGTCGAAGGCCTTTCCGTCCGTGGTTGGGACTTTCTCTTTTACGCCCTGTTTGGTTTGGTAGTGACGAGCTTTGTGCAGATCGGCGGCGTCTTGCTGGTGTTTTCCTACCTCATCGTACCCGCCGTGTGCGCGAACTTCCTGGTGCAACGGCTCGGCCCGCTGCTCCTCATCGGCTGGCTCGTCGCGACGTTCTCGGGCGTGATGGGACTGTTCCTTTCCTACGAGTTCGACCTGCCCACCGGCGCGGCCATCGTCTGCGTGCTGGGCGCGGCGCTGGTGCTCGCGGCGGTGCTCGCCGGCGTGATAAGACTAAATTCCGGCACGGTGAAACCCGGCCCAACCGCAAGCCCTGGTCCGGGAAAATAATTTTCACCCGCCTCCGGAGGGACGAGTTACACGAATCCCTGACTTCCGGGGAAATGCAAACAGATCAGGGACTCGTGTAACTCGTCCCTCCGGTGAATTGTTTATGAGTTGAGTTCCAAGCTTCGGCTTGCCGGTTCGGAGTCCAGGCTTTAGCCTGCCCGGACAAGCTGAAGCTTGGACTCCGAACCGATGAACCCGGTCGCTCTTATCACCGGCGCGTCGCGCGGCCTCGGCCGCGGCATCGCGCTGGAACTGGCGAAGGTCGGCCACGACCTCGTCGTCAACTACGCAGGCAATGCCGACGGCGCGCAACAAGCCGCTGCCGACTGCACGGCCGCCGCGAGCGCCGGCGGCAAGGCCATCCGCGCCGAGATTTGCCAGGCTGACGTGGGCAAGGACGCCGACCGTCGGCGGCTGGTTGACTTCACGCGGGAGAAGTTCGCCCGGCTCGACCTGCTGGTGAATAACGCCGGCATTACTTCGATTGGCCGCCGCGATCTTCTTGAGGCCCGCGAGGAAGATTTCGATGCGTTGATGGCCATCAACCTCAAAGGCCCCTACTTTCTCAGCCAGCTCGCAGCGAACTGGATGATTGAGCAAACCAATTCGGCAGGGACGCGGTGCTCCGCGTCCCAAACTTCGTCCGAAGATAGTCAGGGACACGCGGCAGCGCGTCCCTACCGCCCGAAGATCGTCATCATCTCCTCCATCAGCGCTTACGCCGTCTCGACGAATCGCGGCGATTACTGCCTGGCCAAGGCCGCGCTCGGCATGTTGACCCGGCTCTACGCGACGCGCCTCGCCGACCACGGCATCAACGTTTATGAAGTTTGCCCTGGCGTCATTGCCTCCGACATGACCGCGCCAGTGAAGGAGAAATATGACAAGCTGTTTGCCGAGGGCCTGACGCCGATTCGCCGCTGGGGCACGCCGGAGGACGTGGGCAAAGCCGTCGCCGCCATCGCGCTGGATTACCTGCCTTACAGCACAGGCGAAACCATCAATGTGGACGGCGGTTTCCATTTCCGACGACTTTAGACCGGGGCGCGGGCAATTGGCTCGCGCGAAAAAGAACCGAAACAAGAATGACCCACTCCTTCATCGCAATGTCTCTCGGGTTGCTGCTCTTCTCCACCGCCGCACAAGCGGACGTCGCCCCGCCCCGCTACTTCGGCGCGAAACCGGGGTCGCTTGCCGGGGCGAAACAGCGTCTGGCCGCCGGCGACAAAACGCTGGCGAAGGCGTTGAAACAACTCGTCGAGGAAGCGGATGAAGCGCTCAAGGTCAAACCGCCCAGCGTCATGGAGAAGGACAAGGTCCCGCCCACCGGCGACAAACATGACTACGTGAGCCGCGCGCCCTATTTCTGGCCCGACCCGGCGAAGAGGGACGGCCTGCCCTACCTCCGCAAGGACGGCAACGTGAACCCCGAAAGCCGCGATCCACGCGCCAACGATTCAGTCCGCCTCAAACTCATGGCCGACAGCGTGGAGTCCCTGGCGCTGGCTTTTTTTTTCACCGGGAAGGAAGCCTACGCCGCTCACGCCGCGCGCATCGCCCGCGCGTGGTTCCTCGATCCGGCGACGCGGATGAATCCCCACCTGCGTTACGCCCAGGCCGTGCCTGGCCGCAACGACGGCCGCGGCACGGGCATCATCGAAGGCCGGCACCTCGCCGAAACCGCCGACGCGCTGGGCCTGCTCGCCGGCTCGAAAGCGTGGATCGCACCGGACCGGCAGGCGTTGAAAGCGTGGCTCAATTCCTACCTCGACTGGCTCCTGACCAATGACAACGCCCGCGACGAGCGCGCCGCGAAGAACAACCACGGCAGCTTCTTCGATTCCCAGGCGGCGCGGATCGCGCTGTGCCTGGGGCGCAACGACCTTGCCCGCGACATTTTGGAGGAGGCCAGGCAAAAGCGCATCGCCATGCAGATCGAGTCCGACGGCCGCCAGCCGCTCGAACTGGAGCGCGCTGCGTCCTTCGGCTACTCGCGCTTCAACCTCCGCGCGCTGTGCGACCTGGCCACGCTGGGCGAGCACGCGGGCGTGGATCTCTGGCATTTTCAGGCTGCGGATGGCCGCGGCATCCGGCGCGCGCTCGATTTCCTCGTGCCCTTCGTGGATAAGCCGGCGAAGAAGTGGCCTTACCCGCAAATCAAAGACATGCAGGCGGAGGACCTGCTCCCCGTCCTGCGCCAGGCCGCGCTCGCGTACGACGCGCCGGCTTACGAAAAAATCATCGGCAAGTATTCCGACGCGCGCAGCAAACGCTTTCAACTGCTGTTCCTGAAATGAGCGCGACCCTCGATTTAACGCTTCAACGTTTTAACGTTTACGACGAGAAAACATGGCCATAAAAATTGACTCCCGACTTGCGGCGAAATCGCTCGTCCCGAAAATCGAGCGGCTTTTCGATCTGTCGGCGCAGAAAATCCTGGGCCTCGAAAAGTCCTGGCCATCCGGGCGCGGCACGCCGGTCTTCACGGTGAAAGGCCGGTACACGTCGCGCGGCTGGACCGAGTGGACGCAGGGTTTCCAGTTCGGCTCGGCCCTCCTGCAATTCGACGCCACGGGCGAGGAAAAGTTCCTGGAGCTGGGCCGGCGCAAAACCATCGAGCGGATGGCCGCGCACGTGTCGCACACCGGCGTGCACGACCACGGCTTCAACAATCTCTCCACCTACGGCAACCTGCTCCGCCTGATGCACGAGGGCAAAGTCGAGTGGAACGACCGCGAGAAGGATTTCTACGAGCTTGCGCTCAAGATCAGCGGCGCCGTGCAGGCCGCGAGGTGGACGCGTCTGGCCGACGGCACGGGCTTCATCCACTCGTTCAACGGGCCGCACTCGCTCTTCGTGGACACCCTCCGCTCGCTGCGCTCGCTGGCCGTGGCGCATCAACTCGGCCACGTGCTCATGGGCGAGCAGGACGCGAAGATTTCGCTGCTGCAACGCCTGGTCGAACATGCCACGAACACGGCGCGCTACAACATCTACTACGGCCGGGGCCGGGACGCTTACGACGTGCGCGGTCGCACGGCACACGAAGCCATTTTCAACACGGCCAGCGGCGTCTTCCGTTGCCCGAACTCGCAGCAGGGCTACTCGCCGTTCAGCACCTGGACGCGCGGGCTGGCCTGGGCGATTTGCGGATTTGCGGAGCAGCTGGAGTTTCTGCGTGGCTGCGCTCGTGAGAGCGCGGCTGTTCGCAGTCCGGCTTCGGATCGAAAAGAAGTCAGCCGCGTTCTCACGAACGCAGCCACGGCCACCGCCGACTTCTACCTGGAAAATTCCTGCGCCGACGGCGTGCCGATGTGGGACACGGGCGCGCCGAACCTCCATCGCCTCCCATCGAACCACCTCCACCAGCCCGCCGACCCGTTCAACCCGTGGGAGCCGGTGGACAGTTCCGCCGCCGCCATCGCCGCGCAGGGCCTGATCCGCCTGGGAAACCACTTGCTGAAAACACGCCACACGCAACAGGCAACACGCTATCGTCAAGCCGGACTGACCATCGCCCGCACGCTTTTCAGCGAGCCGTATCTCTCCACGAGCGCGAAGCACCAGGGCCTGTTGCTGCACTCGGTTTATCACCGGCCAAACGGCTGGGACTACATCGCGCCCGGCCAGCAGGTGCCCAACGGTGAAAGCTCGATGTGGGGCGATTACCACGCGCGCGAACTGGCGCTGCTGCTCCTGCGCGAAGCGAAGGGCGAAGCGTATTTGACATTCCATGATTGTGTAGGCGCCGACGTAAGGAGGCTCTAACTTTTTGAACGTCGCGGGAATCATGACGTTTGAGCCTCGTTACCTCGTCTCCTACCGAACAAGAATTTTATGCCCGAACCCTTCAGACTCACCCGCGTCCCGTCGCTGAAAACGGTTGAGGATTTTCGCCGTCACTGCGCGTTGCTCGGCCTCGAGTTGCCGTGCGAGGACAGCATCGCGACCGGCGCCGATTCACCCCTCGCGCAACCGGTGGCGAACGTCACCCTCAACGGCAAGCGCATCGGCAATCGCTGGGTCATTCATCCGATGGAAGGCTGGGACGGCACGGCCCAGGGCGGCGTCACCGACGAAATGCGCCGGCGCTGGCAGCGCTTCGGCGAGAGCGGCGCGAAGTTGATTTGCGGTGGCGAGGCGATGGCGGTGCGCCCCGACGGGCGCGCGAACCCGAATCAACTCGTCATCACCGAAGAAAACAAGGCCGGTCTCGCTGAATTGGTGGAGATTCTGAAGAAAGCGCACCGGGATCGTTACAACGCCACCGACGACCTCGTCATCGGCTTTCAGCTGACACATTCGGGCCGGTTCTGTCGGCCCAACGAGAACACCCGCTACGAGCCGCGCGTGGCGTTCCGGCACCCGATCCTCGACGCGAAGTTCAAGGTGACGAGCGACGCGCAGGTGTTCACCGACGACGAGATTGAGCGGCTCATCGAGGATTACATCCGCGCGGCGAAAATCGCCTGGGACTCAGGCGCGGACTTCCTGGACCTCAAACATTGCCACGGCTATCTGCTGCACGAGTTCCTCGGCGCGCACACGCGGCCCGGCAAATACGGCGGCAGCTTTGAAAACCGCACGCGCATTTTGCGCGAGATCATCGCCGGCATCCGCGCCAGCGGCAACCCGATCGAGTTCGGCGTGCGCCTGAGTTGTTTCGACATGGTGCCGCACCGGCCCGACCCGGCGCTGTCGGTGCCCGGCAAGCCCGGCCCTGGGATTCCCGAGGATTTCTCGCATTGCCTGCCGTATCGCTACGGTTTCGGCGTGGACCAGAACGACCCGACGCAGATTGACCTTACCGAGACTTTCCAGTTTGTCGAACTCTGCGTACAGCTGGGGATCAAGGTTCTCAACACGAGCGCCGGTTCGCCTTACTACACGCCGCACCTGCAACGCCCCGCCGCGTATCCGCCCAGCGATGGTTACCAGCCGGCGCATGACCCGCTGATTGATGTCGAGCGCCAGATTCAGGTCGTGCGTCAACTCAAGCTCCGTCTCGATCAACTCAAAACTCAAAACTCAAAACTCAAAACTCCTGTTCTTGTCGGCTCCGGCTACAGTTATTTGCAGGAATACCTGCCGCACGTGGCGCAATACGTCGTGCGCCACGGCTGGGCGGACCTGATCGGCCTGGGCCGCATGGTGCTGTCCTATCCAACGCTGCCGGCGGACGCGATGCAGCAAGGCCAATTGCAAACGCGCTCGATCTGCCGCACGTTCAGCGATTGCACCACCGCGCCGCGCAACGGCCTCATCAGCGGCTGCTATCCGCTCGACAAGTATTACTCGACGAAGCCGGAGTTTCAGAAGCTCAAGGAAATTAAAAAAGCCGTCGGCGCTTAGCCGTAACTATTCAATGCAACCACGAATGGACACGAATAGACACGAATAAGGACGGGCCTACCCGGACTGTTTGCCTGAGTTGGTCAGACTCAACAGACGGTGAGCAGTGCGAAGAAAGGCCAAACCGTCCATCAGCCAATCGGATTGGTGTCCATTCGTGTCTATTCGTGGTTCTGAACTGCATCATTACAGCTGAGAAAGGCTCGATTTCGAAGCCCGAACCGTTCATGTTCCCGATCAACCGACACGATGAAAACCAAAAGTCTGCTGCTGCTGCTCGCCCTCACTGCGCTGCCTCTCGTCTCGTCCGCCACCGCCGCCGCTGCCACCCGCCAGCGACTCGACGCGGGTTGGGAACATTACCAAGGCGCGCTCGGCAGCGTCTGGGAAATCTGGCGCGGCGACAAGGCCAGCGACAACGTCGCGTGGACGCCGGTCACGCTGCCGCACTGTTTCAATGCGCGTGACGCCGTTGACCCGGACACACGCTATTACCAGGGGCCGGGCTGGTATCGCACGCGGCTCAAACTCGCGAACCCCTTCCCCAATGGCCGCACGCTGCTGCACTTCGAGGGTGCGGGCCAGAAGTCGCAGGTCTTCGTGTCTCTCGACAAGGTCGGCGAGCACCTCGGCGGCTACGACCAATGGACGGTGGACATCACCGACGCAGCAGCCCAGGCGTTGAAAAAAGAGGAGTTCAAGGACGGCGTGCCGCTGGCCGTGCTCTGCGACAACTCGCGCGATGCCGAAAGCATCCCGTCGGACTTGAGCGATTTCAACCGTTACGGCGGCCTTTACCGCCACGTAAACCTCGTGTATGTGCCGGCGATTTCACTGGCGCGCGTGCACATCGAGCCGGGGGTTGCGGCGGATGGACAGGCTTCGGCAAAAATCCGCGCCCGGCTCTACAATCCAAACGTGCTCCAGGACGAGGTGGAATTCGCCGTCGAAGTCCATGATCCGCAGGGCAAGGTCATTCACACCACGACACAGAAACTCGCGCCGTGGGCGGGTGAAAAGGAAATCAACGCGTGGAACATCACCTCGCCGCAACTCTGGTCACCCAAACAGCCGGCGCTTTACCGCTGTACCGTCACACTCAAGAGCGCGCATGGCGAGCAGCGGGTCGAGGAACGTTTCGGGTTGCGCCGCTACGAATTCGTCGAGCACGGGCCGTTCAAGCTGAACGGCGAGCGGCTGCTGCTGCGCGGCACGCATTACCACGAGGACCACGCGGGAACCGCCGCCGCCGGGCCCGACGACGCGATCCGCAAAGCGTTGCGGATGATCAAGGACATGGGCGCGAACTTCGTCCGCTTGGGGCATTACCAGCAGGCGCCGCTGGTGCTCGACCTTTGCGATGAACTGGGCCTGCTGGTGTGGGAGGAAATCCCGTGGTGCCGCGGCGGCCTGGGCGGCGACCGCTACCGGCAGCAGGCGCGGGACATGCTCGGCGCGTTGATTGACCAGCACTACAACCATCCGGCGGTCATCCTGTGGGGCCTGGGCAACGAGAACGATTGGCCCGGCGATTTCGAGACGTTCGACAAGGACAAGATTCGCGCCTTTATGCAGGAGTTGAACACGCTGGCGCACCAGCTCGATCCGTCGCGCAAAACGAGCATCCGCCGCTGCGATTTCTGCAAGGACATCGTGGACGTTTATTCGCCGAGCATCTGGGCCGGCTGGTATTCCGGCAAATACACCGAGTATCGCGCGTCGGCGGAGAAGGAGATGAAGGCGGTGAACCATTTCTTCCATGCCGAGTGGGGCGGCGACAGCCACGCGCGGCGGCATTCCGAGGACCCGGAAAAGATTTTGCAGACGGTCGCCACCGGCCAGGGCACGGCCGAAAAAGGCGCGGCCTACAAGCTCGCCGGCGGCAAAGTCCGCGTTTCGAAGGACGGCGACTGGTCGGAGAGTTACATTTGCAATCTGTTCGACTGGCACCTCAAGGAGCAGGAGCAGATGCCGTGGCTCACGGGCAGCGCGCAATGGATTTTCAAGGACTTCGCCACGCCGCTCCGCGCGGACAACCCGGTGCCGCGCATGAACCAGAAAGGCGTCGTCGAGCGCGACCTCACGCCCAAGGAGGGCTACTACGTTTTCCAAAGCTACTGGGCCGAACAGCCCATGATCCATCTCTACGGCCACACCTGGCCGGTGCGTTGGGGCGAACCCAACGAGGAAAAAATGGTGAAAGTCTATTCCAACTGCCGCGAAGCCGAGCTGTTCGTCAACGGCAAGTCGGCCGGCGTCAAGCAACGCAACAGCCAGGATTTCCCCGCCGCCGGCCTGCGCTGGATGGTGAAGCTCAACGAGGGCAGGAACACCCTGCGCGCCGTCAGCCGCAAGGACGGCGCCGAGGTCAGCGACGAAATCGCCTTCGATTATCAGACCGCCAAGTGGGACAAGCCCGCGAAGCTCCTGTTCAACGAAATCGCCCGCGCCGGCGATATCGCCACTGTGCAGGCGCGGCTCGTGGACAAAGCAGGTGTGCCCTGCCTCGACGCGCGGAACCTCGTGCGCTTCGGCTTGGCGGGCGACGGACGGCTGCTCGACAACCTCGGCACTTCGACCGGCTCGCGCGTGGTGCAACTCTACAACGGCCGCGCGCAAATCAACCTGCAAGTCACCGGCTCCAAAGCCGCCTTGAGCGTGGCGAGCGACGGCCTCAAGACAACTTTCCTTTACGTGACGAACTCGGCGACGGGTGCGAAGAGTAAAAGCTCCAAGAGCAGCCCCGGTAAAACGAAGAATTCCTCCAGTGATTCGACCCGACCGGGCACCCCCACGGACGGTGCAAAGTCTGCGAAAGCGGCCGCCGCTTCCGCCCGGCCACCGCCGCCGAAAGTCACGCTCGACGTGGCAGCCATTGATCGCGTGCGCATCCTCAAGGCCGCCGACGCCGCACTGAAGAAGGCGCCCGTGACCATTACGAAATTTCGCTCCAAACTCAGCGAAGGCGGCCCGAACGATTTTTATTCCAACGGCGATTACTGGTGGCCCAACCCGGCCAAGGCGGACGGCCTGCCTTACATTCAGCGCGACGGCCAGTCGAACCCGGACAATTTCTCGCAGCACCGGCTGGTCGTGAAGGAACTGCGCGATTCCGTGGCCGCGCTCGGCGCCGCCTACAAGATCACCGGCGACAACCGTTACGCCACCAAGGCCGCCGACTTTCTCCGTGTGTTCTTTCTCGATTCGAAGACGCGCATGAACCCGCACCTCCAATTCGCCCAGGCCATTCCCGGCGTCTCGGCGGGCCGCGGCATCGGCATCATTGACGCGCTGCATCTGATCGAGGTGCCGCGCGCGATTGAGGCCATGCAGAAGTCGCCAGCGCTTCCGCCCGAAGTGCTCGCGGGCCTCAAACTGTGGTTCCGCGACTTTGCCGGTTGGATGGTCACCAGCAAGAATGGACAGGATGAGGCGAACGCGAAAAACAATCACTCGGTCGCGTTCCATCTTCAGCTGGCGGTTTATGCCGACTTCATCGGCGACGAAGCGAAGCTGGCCGAATGTCGCCGTCAGTTCGAGGAGGTGTTCGTTGCGAAACAGATGGCGGCGGACGGCGGGTTCCCGCTCGAACTGGCGCGCACCAAGCCCTACGGCTACTCGATCTTCCAGCTCGATAACATGGCCACGCTCTGCCAGGTGCTTTCGCGGCCGGGCGACGACTTGTGGAACTTCGCGTTGAGCGACGGCCGCGGCATCCGCCGGGCAGTCGAGTTCCTCCATCCATTTCTCGCGGACAAATCGAAGTGGACGCGCCCGCCGGACGTTCAGGCGTGGGCGGGTTGGCCCGCGCGCCAGCCGGGCTTGCTCTTCGCCGGCCTCGCCTTCGGCGAGCCGAAGTATCTCGAGCTCTGGAAAAAACTCGAACCCGATCCGGCGGACCCGGAGGTCCAGCGCAACATCGCCATCACCCAGCCGTTGCTCTGGCTCAAGTAGCCCGGTCGCTATAATTGGTTTCAAAAGGTGGGGCGAGACTCCGTCGAGCCAAGTCCGTGTCTGAGTCGCTGGAGGGTGCGAACCCACCATAAATGAACCTGGCTCGACGGAGTCTCGCTCCACCGGAGTTGGCTTTATGAAACTGCTTCTAAGAACAAGGGCGTGTCGCCTGAATCGCAGTCAAGCGTTTTTCCCGGAGGGATGGGCTGCGCGAGCCCCTGACTTCTTCAACTTTGCAGAGGAAATCAGGGACTCGCGCAGCTCGTTCTTCCGAAATGCAGGGTTGAACGACGCACTCATCAATCCAGTCTTGTGAGAAAGGTGCGTTGAAGGAGTTTGGACACGCGCTCCGGTTCATGGAGAGATTTCGCCGAAAAGAAGTTCGCGCTTTGAACCCCTGAACCTTCGCCACGGTGTTGCCTGCTGCGCGTCAGCGCATGGAGTGCGCCGGCCCGGGCCGGCGCTGTGGATTGCGAACCAAGCGCCGGCTCTTGCCGGCGCACTCCAAACGCTTCGCGACGCCCCGGCCCGCCTGGCTTTTGGAGCATCAGTTCATGGAGAAGGCCGGGGTGAGACTTCCCCGAATCATTCGCGCATTGAACCCCTGAACCCACCGAAACGCCCAACATTCAAACCCAAACGCTTCCGGAGACTCTCGTTGGTGTGTTCCTTGGATGTTGAGCGTTGGAAGTTGAGCTCCGAATGCTTTCGCGAGTTGGTTCTTTCTTCCCACTACATCTGTTGCGACGGCACGTCCTTCCTCATTTCACTCATCTTCCCCTGCCCTTGGCTAGCCCCGCGTCCAGGGGTTTCCCCAGTGGTAATACCGGGGGTCACCCGATGGCGGACGGGCGCCGTTTGTGTACACAATCAAGATGACGATATGGATTATTTGGACACTGAAAAGCGGGAAGGAATCTCCAGAGATGAAGTTTCGACCCGCGCATTTTTTCCCACTTGTTCGCTTTTCGCCGACAACGCCCGCCGCTCGGACAAGCAAAGGTCCGGATCGCAGCAGCCGATTTTATGAAGAGAACACCTGCATTGATTTGTAACCTTCGCCGGACAGCTTTCGGATTCAAAGGCCGGCCCACTTTTCTGGCCGCGCTGGCCGTGATCGTCGTGCTGCTGATCGGCAGCATCCCCAGCGCGCAGGCGGTCGATAGGACTTGGGACGGCGGGGATGCTAATAACGGTAACTGGACTACCGGTTCGGATGGCAAGGCAAACTGGGACGGCAACGCTAATTTCAACAGTGGTGAAAATGTGATCTTTACCGGCTCAGTCCGAACTAGTGTCACGATCAACCAAGCTTCGTTGACTGTGGGAAGCATCACGTTCACCAATGCGGGGGCATTCACGATTGGTGAAGCTGGTGGCAACCGAACGCTCACGATCAGCAGTGGAGTGACGAACAACGATGACAGTCTACAGACATTCAGCGTTAACACGATCACATTGGGGGCCGCGCAAACATGGAACGCCGGTTCCATCGCGGGTGGCAGCCTGACTTTCAGTGGCACGACTCTAAACCTGGGTGCCAGCCAGACACTCACCATTGATGGAGTGAACAACACGAGAATCGCCAACGCCATCACTGGAACCGGCACGAGTGGAATTACAAAGACCGGGACCGGCACGCTGACGTTGAGCGGGGCGAACACGTTCACCGGGGCGGCGACGATCAACGCGGGCGCGCTGGTATTGACCAATGGCGCCGCGCTGGCAGACACCGTGGCGGTCAACGTGGCGGTTTCCGGTGCGGTGTTGATTGTGACCAACAGCGAAACCATCGGCTCGCTGGCAGGTGTGGCCGGTTCGACGGTGGGCATCGCCAGCGGCCAGACCCTGACCACGGGCGGAAACAACAACAGCACGACCAATGCGGGTGTGATTTCTGGCGCCGGCAGCCTGACGAAAGCCGGCACGGGCACACTGGAACTCAGCGGTAGTTCAGCCAACAACTTTAGCGGGGTGACGACGGTTTCGGCGGGTGAGTTGGATCTCAACAAATCGGCCGGCACCGATGCGATTGCCGGAAACCTGACCATCAACGGCGGCACCTTGAAGTTGCTGGCCAATAACCAGATCAATGATTCTTCCGCCATCACCATGTCCTCCGGCGCGTTCAACTTGAATGGCAAGACGGAGACCGTCACCTCTTTCTCCAACAGTGGCGGCACGTTCACCACGGGCACAGGCACCCTCATCGGCACCGGCAACACCGTCCACTGGACCGGTGGCGTCAACACCATCAACAACGGGGGCCTGGTCAGCGACAAACACGTGGACATCACGGGCGGGGTGAACACCGTGGAAGGCGGCGCCTCGGGTGGAGTGCTGCAAATCCAGGGTAGCGGCGTGGGCCTGGAAATGACCGGCAGCTCGCTGACGCTAAATTCGGATAACAGCGTCGCGGGCAAATTGCTGCTGCAAGGCGATGTAACCATTAATTCCTCCTCCGCCACATCTTTCATCACCAACGGTCTGGCGCTCGCCAACCCTGGCTTCATTGATCTCGACGGCGGCACCCGCACGTTCACCGTCGCCGATGGCGCCAGTGCGATCGACCTGTTGATTTCCGCCAAAATTCAGAACGGAGCACTGACCAAGGCGGGCTTGGGCACGATGACACTTAGCGGGACGAACACCTTTACCAATGGAGCGACGATCAACGCGGGCGCGCTGGTGTTGACGAATGGCAGCGCGCTGGCGGACAGCGTGGCAGTGAACGTGGCCGTTTCCGGGGCGGCGTTGATCGTGACCAACAGCGAAACCATCGGCTCGCTGGCGGGCGTGGCGGGTTCGACCGTGGGCATCGCCGGCTCCCAGACCCTGACCACGGGCACCAACAACACCGACACGACCTTTGCGGGGGTGATCTCCGGCAACGGCAGCCTGGAGAAGATCGGCCTGGGCACAATGACGTTGAGCGGCGTCAACACCTACACCAACATAACGACTATCCGCGCGGGCACGCTCACGGCCGGCGGCTCGGGCACGCTCTCCTCCAACAGTCCCCATTTCGTTCGCGGCGGCACCCTCA
This sequence comes from uncultured Verrucomicrobiota bacterium, assembly GCA_964539075.1. Taxonomy (GTDB): domain Bacteria; phylum Verrucomicrobiota; class Verrucomicrobiia; order Limisphaerales; family CAZIFU01; genus CAZIFU01. The sequence continues at coordinate 17,276 of CAZIFU010000243.1, forward strand.
TGACGGGCGCCAGCGCGACCATCACCAACTCGATCCCCGAACTGACCTTGACGAACGGCACGATCAGCGGCAGCGGCACGCTCAATGTGCGCGACAATGTTTACCTGCAAAACGGCACCGTGAACGCGCCCATCAAAGGCCCCGCCAGTCTTTACAAAACCACCGAGGGCACGGTGGATATCAATATGGCCAGCGGACTCACGGGCAGTGCGGACGTCACCTTTGGCAGCTTGGTGGCCAACATAGATAACGCCTTGGGCGAAGTCAGCATGGTCAGTGTGCAGACCGGCGGCACGCTGCTCCTCGGCCCGGCGACGCTCAACAACCGGGTCAAAGACACCGCGCCCTTCACGCTGGCCGGCGGCAAGCTCGACACGGCTGGCCACAACGAAACGCTGGGCGTCCTGACCTTGAGCGCCAGTTCGACGATTGATCTGGGCGCGGGTGCCAGCGTATTGCATTTTGCCGCCAGCGCGTCCGCCAGTTGGACGGCCAGCACCACGCTGGAGATTGACAACTGGAGCGGCTCGGACACGGGCGGGGGCACCGATGAAGTGATTTTTGGGAGTTTGGCGACGCACCTGACCAGCGGCCAAGTGGCTCAAATCCAATTCTTGAATCCAGCCGGTCACGCGCCGGGCACCTACGCCGCCGCGATTCTCATCACCGGTGAAGTGGTGCCGGTGCCTGAACCGGCCACCGGCTACGCGCTCGGGGCGCTGGCCTTGGCGGGCGCCTTCAGCGAACGCCTGCGCCTGCGCCGTCTTGTCGAAAAACTCCTGTCCGCTGTCCGCCGGTTGGAAAAACAGCCCACCCTGCTGCGCGTTCTGGTTCTGGCCGGCTTTACGTTGTTACTCCTGATCTCGGTATTCGTGTTGCCCTGAACCGGGGTCCGGGGCTGCTTCGATTGGCGTTTGGAAAAGAACTGAGAATAGGGCTTGCTTCGCGGGAAACTCGCTTCTATATTGATATCCCTTGATCGCGGGGTGGAGCAGCCCGGTAGCTCGTCAGGCTCATAACCTGAAGGCCGCAGGTTCAAATCCTGCCCCCGCAACCAATTTCAACCCTGTCGCGCTGCGGCAGGGTTTTTTATGAACCGGGGCGGCTACTGGGGCGGCTACTGCGTTTACATCATTCGGAACAAAAGATATCCTTCGATCTTTGACGCCTGAGCCTGGCGAAAAAACCGGTAATATCCACCATTGGCTCTCAACCATTCCCTACTATGCCCCGCCCTGTATCCTTGTTAGCCGTGCTGGCTGCCAGCACTGCGTTTGTGTCCGTTGCTGGCGCGGCTCCGCGAGACGACCGCCCGAACGTCTTGTTCATCGCGGTCGATGATCTCAACACCCGCACCGGCTGCTATGGCGATCCGATCGCCAAGACGCCCAACCTCGATCGGCTCGCCCGCCGCGGGGTGCGGTTCGATCGCGCCTACTGCCAGTTCCCGCTTTGCAATCCGTCGCGCATCTCGCTGCTTTTGGGGCGCTACCCAACCACAACCGAGACGGTCGATTTTGCCAGGCCGGCGCTGCTTCAAAAGGATTGGGTGACGTTGCCACAGCACTTCCGTGAGAACGGCTACGAGGTCCAATTGTTCGGGAAGATTTTCCACTATCCCGAACCGAAGGCGTGGTCGGCGGGCGACGCGGGCGTTCGCGACGAGCAGCGGGTGCATCGCGAGATGATCGCCGATCTGACGCGTTGGGAGCCGTACCGAACCCTCGCGCCGCCCACGGGCAAGTGGGTCACTTTACTTCGCACGAAATCCAACGTGTTTGGTCCGGTGCCCAACGCGGAGGAGAAAGAGGCCGCGGCGAACGCGAAGAACTACGAGTGGACCGCCGATGTGAAAAGCGCCCGGCAGGCGATTGAGGCTTTGGAAGGTTGGGCAGCGGCGGGCAAACCATTCTTTCTAGCAGTGGGATTCTACAAGCCGCATGTGCCGCTGATGGCACCGCAACGCTTTTTCGATCTTTTTGATCCGGCGAAGATGCCGTTGCCCGAGGATTTCGCGCCTGAACCAACGGCGGCCGATTCCGTGCCGCGCTACGCCTTGCGTTATAATCTCGACCTGTTTTACGGCGAGCGGCCCACGCCCGGGCAAGCCCGGCGCGCCATCGCGGCTTATTACGCCTGCATGAGCTTTATGGATGAACTGTTGGGGCAGGTGCTCGATACGCTGGATCGGCTCAAGCTGCGCGAGAAAACGGTGATTGTGCTTTGGGGCGATCATGGATGGCACCTGGGCGAGAAAGGGATGTGGGCGAAGGGAACGTTGTTTGATGTCTCGGCCCGGGCGCCGCTGTTGATCATCGATCCGCGCAAGCAAACGGCCGGGCAGGGCTGCCAACGCACGGTTGAGTTTGTCGATATTTACCCCACGCTGGTTGAACTCTGCGGTTTACCGACGCCGTCCGGATTGGAGGGGACGAGTCTCGTGCCGTTGCTCGATAATCCCAGCGCCTCATGGAATCGACCCGCGTACACGATGGTTGCCCGCGAAGACTGGCTGGGGCGGTCCGTTAGAACGGGGCGTTGGTGCTACACGGAATGGGATTACGGCCGGCGCGGTTACGAACTTTACGATCTGCAAGCCGATCCGCGCGAGTCGAAGAATCTGGCCAATGAGCCCGCGCGAGCCGCAACCATTGCTGATCTTAAAAAGCTGCTTCAAAGCGGCCCCATCCGCCTCGACTCGCCGATTCGCGCCGCCGCGATGGCGCGGCGTGCGGAACGCGATCAAGCGACGGAACCGTGACCGGAGTTGGGGAGCACACCCGCCTCGGGGGTCGCTGGACGCGCCTCGCGTCCAGCCGTTTATTGCAGGACCTGTTCCTGAACGTTTGGATCTTTTCGGTGCACTCGATGTTTTCCGCGAGGGCGCGGAAAACAGCACGCGCGGCGCGTGCGCTCCCCATCTCAACTTCGGTTTTCAGGTCTAAGCGCTGTCGCACGGCGGCAGGGTTTTTTATGAGGCCGGGCCTTAATGCCCCGCGGTCATCACCGCCGCCGCGGACTTCGCCGGCGGACGGAAAAACAGAGCCAATACCACCGCCGCCGCAATGCCCGCGGTCATCGGCACGAGAAACAGGCCGTGGAAATCAGTGGTCCCATTCTGCGTGAAAACCTTCTGGATGAGGTAGGGACACACCGAGTTGGCGGCCAGCGCGCCCACGCCGAGAATCATCACGTTGAACAATCCCTGGGCGCTGGCCCGGGCATCCTTCGGAAAATATTCGTCCACGAAAATGTAAACCGTCGCGAAGAAAAACGCGTAACAAATGCCGTGGAGGATCTGCACGAAAATGATGAGTTCCTTGTGCTGCGGGAAAAACGCATAAACGGCGAACCGCGCGGCGTGGCCCAGGATGCCGAGGATCATGGTCGCCCGCCAGCCGAGGCGCTTGAGCGTCGCGCCGAGGATGAACATGGTGAGGATTTCGGCGATCTGACCGACGCTCATGGCCGGCATGATCCAGTTGCCGGCGATCCCCACGCCGCCCGCGTCGGCCTTCGCGCCGAGGAACGTGCCCGTCCAGTTGAAGTAGCAGTTGTGCACAAACGCATCAATGAATGTCACCAGCCAGAGCACGAGCACGAAGGGATGTTTGAGCAGCCGCGTCGCTTCCAACCACGCCAGCTTGTCCTCGCTCGAAGCGGCTTTCTTCGGCGGCGTGTGCGGCAGCACGAGGCTGAACGCGGCGAGCGCCAGCGACGCGATGCCGGCCACGATGTAAGTCGAGCGCGCGCCCGCTTTGGCGGCGTCGCCGGTGAGCGGATGGGCGAGCACGGCGCCGAGCCATTCCAGCCAGCCGGCCGGGTTCGCCGCGCGCACCTGGTCGTAGTCCACCAGGATGAACACAAACGGCCACGCGGCGAGGATCCAGCCGACCGTCCCGCCCATGCGCACGATGCCAAATTCCTTCTGCGCGTCTTTCATGTGCGCGAACGCGATGGAGTTGGTGATGGATATGGTCGGCACATAGAGCAGGCAGTGCACGAACATCAATCCGAAGAACGGCCAGAACTGGCGCGTGAACGCCAGGCCGAGGATTGCCAATCCGCCGACCAGGTGACTGAAGGCGAGGAATTTTTCCGCCGCGAAATTCCGGTCGGCAAACTGGTTGCTGAAAAACATGCCGATGATGGCAGCGATGGGAAACGCGTTGAGAATCCACGACTGTTGTGCCGGCGTGAAGCCGAGGCTGGGCAGGTAGCCGAAAATCAACGGCAACCAGGCGCCCCAGATGAAAAACTCCAGCACCATCATGAGAAACAGCTTCCCTCGGATTGCAGTATTCATAGGCTGGGCCGGACGTTAGGGAAAGCCGCCGCGCGTGGCAAGCGCGCAAAATGGGAACTCCCAAGCCGGGGCGTGTGTCAGACAAGGTCGGAATGAGAATCGACATCCCGCAACGCGGGACGCAAAGAAAATGCCCTCACCCTGACCCTCGTCGGCCATGCAACGAGGCGGCCTCCAATCGGGCCAGAGAAGGCGCGAAGCGTTTGGAGTGCGCCGGCCCCAGCCGGCGCTTTCCCAATCAGCCACAGCGCCGACTCGTGTCGGCGCACTCCAAACGCTGACGCGCGGACGAAGGCTCCGTCCGGTTCAGGGGCCCAATTCGCGGACGCGCGTCCGTGAAATTTTTCCATGACGCGCCCTGCCATTCTGCTGGGTTCAGGGGAACAATTCGTGAGCCTGGGCGGCTCATGGAATCTCTCCCATCCGAGTAGAGGACCGGGGTGAGGGGGCCGCTTTAACGCCTGTTCCAATTATTCTTGAGCAATGGCATCAAAGCGCACAGACGCGTTGTTTGGTTTGTGAAACTTGTCCCGGCCAACCAGAAGGAGGCCCGGCAAGTGAGATGCGCGCGTGCCGCAGCAGGATTACACGGCGATTTTGCGGAACGGCTCCCCTTCGTTGATCGTCGGGCGTTCGGGCCGGCCCTTGTAGTTATAGACCAGCCCCATGTTGTCGAGGCCCATCAGCCAGAGGATCGTCGCGTGCAGGTCGTGCACGTGCAGGCGGTCCTCGACGGCGTGCAGGCCCACTTCGTCGGTGCTGCCGATGGTCTGGCCGCCCTTCACGCCGCCGCCGGCCAGCCACATCGTGAAGCCGCTCGGGTTGTGGTCGCGGCCGTCGCCCTTCTCGCTCATCGGCGTGCGGCCGAATTCGCCGCCCCACACCACGAGCGTCTCGTCGAGCAAACCGCGCGCTTTGAGGTCGCGCAACAGGCCGGCCACCGGCTTGTCCATCGCGCGGCATTGTTGCGAATGGTTTTGCTCGATTTTGCTGTGCGAATCCCACTTGTTGCCGGCGCCGTGGTAAAGTTGCACGAAGCGCACGCCGCGTTCGACCAACCGCCGGGCCAGCAGGCATAGGTTGCCGAAGGTCGCCGTCTGCTTGTCCTCCAGGCCGTAGAGTTTCTTCGTGGCCTCAGTTTCGCTGGAAATGTCCACCGCCTCCGGCGCCTCGGCCTGCATCCGGAAAGCCAGTTCGTAACTGGCGATGCGCGCTTCGAGTTCGGTCTGTTCGGGATGGAGCGTGGCGTAGTGGCGATTGACCTGGTCCAGAAAATCCAGTTTGCCGCGCTGCTGCGCTTCGGCGACCCCCTCGGGCGTGTTCAGATTGGGAATCGGCTCACGGCCGCCCTGGATGCGGATGCCCTGGTAGAGCGCGGGCATGAAGCCGGCGCTCCAGTTGCGCGGGCCATTGACGATCTGGGCCTGGCTGTCCTGCATCACCACAAACGCCGGCAGGTCGGTGTTCTCGGTGCCCAGGCCGTAGCTGACCCAGGCACCGAGCGAAGGCCGGCCGCCGAGGATCGAACTGGTGTTCATCTGGCAGACGCCGGCGGAGTGGTTGATGCCATCGGCCCAGCAGGAGCGGATGACGGCGAGGTCGTCCGCCATCTGCGCGGTGTGGGGGAGCCAGTCGGAAATCCAGAGGCCGCCCTGGCCATGTTGTTTCCATTCGCGCCGGTCGGCGAGGATCGGTGAATTGAACTCGCCCATCGCGGTGATCACCTTGGCGAAGCTGGGCGGGATGGACTGGCCGGCGAGTTTCTGCAACGCGGGCTTCGGGTCGAACAAATCCAGGTGGCTCGGCCCGCCTTCCATGAACAGGAAGATGACGCTCTTGGCGCGCGGCCTGAGTTGTGCGCGCCTGGCGTTCAACGGTGAGACCACCGGCGGCGGGTTGGCGGAGGCGCTTTGCAGGCCGAGCAGATAGGACAATGCCAAAGAACCGAAACCCGCGCCGCTTTTCGCCAGGAAATCTCGACGAGTGAAAGCGCGCTCACAACGGAAGCAACGTGAGTCGGTGAAGGAGTTCATCGTTCGAAAATTTTGGAGACGTGGATGACGAGTCTGGGAAAGAGCGGTGAAGTGAATTTTTGTCGGGTCCCATAAACGCCCACTGGCTCGCTCGCCGATTCCTCAAGGCGATAAACGCTGACCTCATTTGCTTCGGGCGCCACCAGCCAGAGTTCCTTCACGCCGGTGCGTGCGTAAACCTGCCGTTTCACGCCTTTGTCATATTTGGCCGTGCCCGGCGACAACACTTCAACCACGAGGTCGGGCGCGCCGGCGGCGCCTTGTTTGGTGAAGATGTGCTTCCGTTCGTTGGACACGTAGTAAACATCCGGCACGTAAACGTTCAGGTCGGAAAGTTCCACGTCCGACGGCGAGATGACGACTTTGCCAATCGGGTTCTTCTCCAGATATCGCCGGAGGATGAACGCGATGTTCATCACGATGCTTTGGTGAAAGAAATTCGGCGTCGGTGACATATACAAATCCCCCTCGATGAGCTGGTAGTAAGGCGGCCCCTCCGGCAGCTCGCGGAAATCGTGAACTGTGATCGGCCTCGGCGCGGTCGTCTGCATGGTCGTAGTGTAGTTGCGTCGTCTTTGCGTGTCAACGAAGCCGCTCACTCGGTGGTGTCTTAATCTTGATCCTAATCTTAATCCCTTGCCGGTCAGAGATTATGATTAAGAGCAAGATTAAGATTAAGACACTACCGCTCACTCCACATACAAAAACTCGTTCGCATTGAGCAGCACGTGGCAGAAGTCCACGAGCGCGGCTTTGCGCGTGTCCACCTTGGCCTTCGCGAAGGTCACGCCCGGCTGGATGTCCAGCCCGTGGCCGCTGGCGTCGCGGAAGACATCCGGCTTCGCCTCAAACTGCCAGTAGCCGACGGTGTGCGGATTGATCCCTTCGTTGGTGAAGAGCAACTGGTCCGCTTCCAGCGCGGCATTCGAGAGTCGCACGTCGTCCACCAGACCGTCGAAGTAGCCCTCCTTCTGGCTGCGGCCGCCGATGGTGAAGGGCACCCCGTTGTGAAAGCCGCCGGTCACGTGATGCGCCGCCTTGGCGACCAGCAGCGGCTCGTCATCGTTCGAGAGGTCCTTCACGAAGAACGTCACCTCGCCAGGTTTGCCGTCGCGCGCCAGCTTCACCGACGCCGCGAGGTAGTACGGTTTGTTCAACTGGATGCTTTGGTCGGAGAACATCGCCTCCTCGCCCATCGCGCCGTCGAGCTTGGTGCCGACGAGCTGCAACGCGAGCGTCTGCGGCTTGCGGCGCGACTGCCTTCCAGTAATGCCGAAGCCCCAGCCCGGCTGCCGGGTGTCGCCGCTCCACTTGGCCGCGACGGTGCGCACCGCGCCGCTGTCATAAACCGAGCGCAACAGCACGTAGGCTTCGATGGTAAACTCGCTGGCGGGCAGCGCGGCATGGTCGGGAACCTCGAAGCGCTGCTGCGGCCCTTCGGGCGACATGATCGCCGCCTGGCCGTCACGAAAGGGAATCTTGTCGTAGAGGAAAGCGGCCCTGGCGGAGCCGGCCTTGTCCGGATCAATGTGCGCCTGTTGTGCGCGCAGAAACTTGAGCGCGGCTGCGGCTTCCTGCGCGCCAGGCGGGCGGGCCAGCGCCAGTTGGTAGGCGCGCACCACGAGTTTTTCTTCATCCATCGAACTTTCCTTCTCCAGCCGGTCGGCGAAGGCTTTCGAGCGCCGGAGCATGAACTGGCTGTTGATGAGCAGAAGCGATTGCACCGGCGTCGTGGTCGTATCGCGGCCAGCGGCGCTGGTGAACCAGAGCGGCGCGTCGAACACGTCGAGCAGCGGGTCGCGCGTGTTGCGCATGATTTTCGAGTAAATCGCGCGGCGCGGTTCGGAGGAGTTTACGCCGGGGCCGCCCGCTTTCAGGTCCAGCTCGCCGGTGACGGCGTAAATGGCGTCGCGAATCTGCTCGGCTTCAAGCCGCCGCACCGGCGCGTGCCAGTAGAGGCGATTCTCGGGATCAGTTTGGAGTCCAGCCTTCAGGCTGTCCAACGCCCGGAAACCGCCTGAAGGCGGGACTCCAAACGCCGACTGCCGGTACGTCGCCGACATCAGGATGAGCTTGTGCAGCTTCTTGAAGCTCCAGCCGTCGGCAACGAACCGCGTCACCAGCCAGTCGAGCAATTGGGGATGCGACGGCTGCTCGCCGAGCCTGCCGAAATCGCTCGCGTTGGCGGCCAGGCCGCGGCCGAAGTGATATTGCCAGACACGGTTGACAATGACGCGCGCGGTGAGCGGGTTGCTGGGTTGTGCGAGCCATTCGGCAAGCGCGGCGCGGCGGCCGGTGGAATTCGGCGCGGCCGGCACGGGTCTGATAACAGCCGGCTGCTCGTCGAGCACGATGAGGAAGCCCGGCTCAACCGGCTCCCGGCTTTTCTTCGGGATGAAGAGCGGCGGCGCGTCGGGGCCAACGTCGGTCATCGCGAAGGCCACCGGCAGGGACGCGGGTTTCTCTTTGTCCAATTGGGCCATTTGCTTGCGCAACGCGAGCAGGGTTTCCTTGTCCTCACCTTTGAACTTGCGATCCAGCCGGTCGTATTCGTAATAAACCTGGCGGTAGGCCAGTTCGGCAATCTGGTGTTCGTAGGGCGTGCGTTCAGCGACCGGTTTGTGAATCAACGCCTGGATTTCCTCGGGGAATTTCGAAATGGCGTCCTTCGCGGCGCTGTTGCGGTATTTGGATTCAATCGCCTCGATTTGACCCAGAAGGTCACCCGCCCTGGCCTGCCACTGCGCGAGCCGGGCGGCGTATTCGGCCTGCTCCTGCTTCGTGGCCGCGGCCAGGTCTTCGCGCGGCAGCAGCGCGGCGAAAAAGGCCTGCAAACGGTAGTAATCCTTCTGTAAAATCGGGTCGAACTTGTGGTCGTGGCAGCGGGCGCACTGGACCGTGGTGCTGAGAAAGGCGAGGCTGACCGTCGTGATCATGTCGTCGCGGTCGAGGTATTGGCCGGCCTTGCGGTCAATGGAGTCCTCGCGGATGTCCCGGAGCGAGCTTTCATCCCACGGCCCAGCGGCGAGAAAGCCGAGGGCGGTGATCGCTTTCGGCTCATTGGGATAAAGCACGTCGCCCGCGACCTGCTCCTCGACGAAGCGACCATACGGCTTGTCGCTGTTGAAGGCATGAATCAGGTAATCGCGATAGGGCCAGGCGTGCTCGCGCGGCACGTCCTGGTCGTGGCCATGCGTCTCGGCGAAGTGAATGACGTCCATCCAGTGCCTGGCCCAGCGTTCGCCATAGTGCGGACTGGCGAGGAGGCGATCCACCACTTTTTCGTAGGCGTCCGGGGCCTTGTCATTGAGAAAGGC
>CAZIFU010000244.1:0-31087 GCA_964539075.1 uncultured Verrucomicrobiota bacterium
TTGCCATTGTGCAGAATCAAGTCGGCCTCCGCTGCCGGCAAGTGAAGCGCGCAGCAAGCCAACGCAACGAGCACGAGGAAGTGTTTCATATGCTGCAATACAATGACGAAAGTTTACGCATAGCCGACAACGAATTTGGACCGCGGCGGGAAGCGGAGCTGGTCGCGAAGCGGCCCGTCGAGACTGTTGTTCTGGTTTCCCACGCCGCTTTCGGACACGGACCGCCACAGGAAAAGCGGTGTCGCCGCTTCGCTCTGCCACCGCAGTCCAAAACCTGCGGTTACAGCTTTGCCGCGCTGTCTCATCTGCGATAGACCGTCTGTCCACCGATGATCGTCTCGATCACGACGATGTCCTTGATCCGTACAGGCTCGACCGTCAATGGATTGGCCGCGAGGACCACAATATCCGCGAGCTTGCCCGGTTCAAGGGATCCTTTGCGCGTCTCCTCAAAATTCTGCCAGGCGGCGTTGCTGGTCACCGCGCGCAACGCGTCGGTGACAGCGATGCATTGTGCCTTGCCGAGCACATGGCCGTCGCGCGTCAGACGATTGACCGCCGCCCACACGAGCAGCAGCGGGTCCACCGGCGTGACGGGCGTGTCGTTGTGAATTGTAAACCGCAGGCCGCGATCCAGCGCCGAACGCAATGGGCTGATCTGCGCCGCGCGCTCCGGTCCGAGGAAAATATCTCGGTGCCGGTCGCCCCAATAAAAGACGTGCCCGACGAAGAACGACGGCGTGACCCCAAGCTGTTTCATCCGGTCCAACTGGTCCTCGCGCGGCGTCTGGCAATGTTCGATCCGGTGGCGGGCGTCCGGGCGGGGAAAATCGCGCTGCGCCTCGGCGTAGGCAAAGAGTATGTCATCAATTGCCGCATCGCCGTTGCCGTGGATTGCGACTTGATAACCAGCGCGGTGATATTTCAGAACCAGGCGGGTGAGTTCCTCGCGCGAGCGAACCGCGTAGCCGCGGTAATCAGTCTTGCCGGCGGGCTGAATATGGTAAGGCGCGGTCAAATAACCGGTGAAGCCCTGGATCGAACCGTCCTGCCAGATTTTCACAGCGCCCGGGCGCACTTGATCCGGTGTGACGCCCAGCCTGGCCGCCTCGTCGGCCGACGCGGGAACTGCCGAGCCACTGGTGAGCATTGCGACGACGCGCAGGTGCAACCGGCCGCGCTCCAACGCCTGCTTGAGGTCTGCGACCGACTGGCGGGTGCCACCGGCCACGACGGTGGTGGTCACACCTCTGGCCAGATACTCGCGGTCCGCGCGGCCGATCGCTTCCATCCGCTCTTCCAAGGACAGACCGGGGATGTGCCGCGACACCAGAGAACCGCTCTCCTCGAGGACGCCAATTGGCTCGCCGGTCTCCGGTTCTTTGCGGATCACGCCGCTTTTCGGCTGCGGGGTGTTCCGGGTGACGCCGGCCAGCGCCAGGGCGCGGCTGTTCGCGACGCCCAGATGGCCGGAGGTGTGGATGATCCAGATGGGGTGATTGGTGGACGCGCGGTCGAGATCATGCCGGGTGGGATGGCGCTTCTCGCGCACCAGCGTGTCGTCGTAGCCGCGGCCGACCACCCATTGACCGGCCGGTGTCCGCGCCGCTTTTTCCCGCAGCGCGGCCACGATGTCATCGATGCTTTGCATGCCGCCAATGGGCGGGCTGTTCAAATCCAGGTGATAAAGTCCAAGAACTCCAGCCGACGGGAAATGGTCATGCGCCGCGTAAAAGCCGGGCAACAGGGTCTTGCCTTGAAGATCAACGACCGTCGTTTGCGGACCGGCCAGTTTCGCCATCTCCGCGTCGTCGCCAACCGCCAGAATTTCTTCGCCGCGGATCGCAACCGCTTCCACGCTGCGACCGCGCGCATCCATCGTCAGGATGATTCCGTTCCGGAAGACCTTGTCCGCCTGCCGTACGCCGGGGACGCCCGCTGCGCTGGCGAGAATTGCGGTGCCCGCGAACGTCAGCGCAAGAAAAAGGCGTTTCATTTCTGCGCGGGAGAAAGCTTGGCGCGCGCTGGCTCCTGGCAGACGTGCAGCGCGTAACCCAGCCCCGCGCCGAAGCTCAGACCGTACGCCGCGCCCCAGAGGAATTTACTGAGGGTCGCGAGGGCCGCCTTGTCGAGCGCGCCGCCGAAAAGTTGCAACGCGCGCTCGGTCTTGAAGAAGGTGTAGCAGTAGTCGCCGAGGAAATAGCCGGTCGAATGCGTGGCGAACAACACGACCAACACCGACGCCGCCACGCCGCGCGCGCCGAACGCGGCCAGCAACACCCAGCCCATCAACGCGGTGCCCAGCAGCGAACCGGCCCAGCCCGCGCCGGTGCCGGTGATCGCGCGCGCCAGTCCGAACCAGGCCGCGCACCAGCCCACGGCGTAAATGCCGAACGCCGCGGCAAATAATCCGTAGAACCGCCCAAGCGCGGCGCGTTCCACCACCAGGCCGCTGAGCGCCCAGCCCGCGAGCGCGATGAACAACACCGCGCACACCGCGTAAAAACCCGCTTCGCCGAGGCGGCTCGCCAGCGCGCGCCCCGCCACGGCCCACACGCCATAAACCACGACGCTCACCGCGCCAAAACCCAGGCTCCCACGCCGCATGGACTGCGTGAGCGTCAGCATTCCGGGTTGCTGGCCGGCAGCCCGAAGCCGGGCCGCCACACTTTCAGGATCAAAACCAAAAAAACTCATGACGGCTCCAGTTGTTGAATGCGTTGCAAATGGCGCCCGCCTTCAAAGGGCGTCGCGAGCCAGACCTTGACAAGTTCCAGCGCGGTTTCCAATGAAATCATGCGCTGGCCGATGGAAATCATGTTCGCGTCGTTGTGCGCGCGCGCGAGCCGGGCGGTCTCGGCGTTCCAGCAGAGCGCGCAGCGGATGCCGCGCACTTTGTTGGCGGCGATGGCTTCACCGTTGCCGGAGCCGCCCAGGACGATGCCGCGCTCAAATTCCCCGCGCGCCACCGCCTCGGCCACCGGCCGGATGAATGTCGGATAATCCACCGTGGCCCGGCCATTCGTCCCAAAATCCTGGACCTGATAACCCAGCTCCGCGAGCAACGCTTTGATCTTCTCTTTGTATTCAAAACCCGCGTGGTCGGAGCCAATGGCAATTTTCATTTCGCAAGCTTCGATCTTTCCTCAAACCTTAAACATTTCAAAGCCAACGCCCGAAAATCCGTCCTCTCGTTCGGCCAGTCTCCCAATCAAAAACCGCGTTTGCGTTCAACCAAGAATCCTCTCTGCGAAGACAACGTGTCGCTCAGCATCAAAGTTTGAATCCAGCCAAAAAGTTCGAAGGCAGATATTCGATCTCACTTGTCTGTCGAGCCGCTGCCATTCACGAGGTATTGCCGAACGGCTTCGTTCAATTGAGGCTCATTCAGCACTCGTTGAATTTCATCTGCAGTGAGTCGAATATCCATCGCCGGCATTCGTTTGACCATCGGATGGCATGCGGGATTAAGCAGTATCCACACCTTGTTTGTACCGGAAATCTTGCACAGCATGCGTTTAGCCTCTGCATTGGTCAGAAGAATTCCCGGAGCCAAGGCAATAGGACGATAGGCGAACTCAATCTTCTGCAGCGTATGCCATTCTCCCAACTGGCAATTGTACTCACACGCAACGAACGCGACCAAACCGACAAACAGCGTCAAAATCACGAAAACAAGAGGTCGACGCAAAGCCCGCACGTTCATTCGGACTAAGGCTTGGGTTCGAAGGTTTTGAGCAGCGGATCTTTGAAAAGGGGATGGTTGGGCGAAGTACTGATCGGAATATTGATGTGGACTGCGTTGCCAAGTGCCTCTTGAAGTTTCATTGCCGCATCAATCATCCCGGGATCGTAGGAGACAAGAGGATTATAAATTCCAGCAGGCTTAACGTCAATTTGTTCCAGCGCACCTTTGACTCGATAAGCGCAGTTGTGGTAAAGGGGAATGTCCTTCGTCTTGTCCATTTCCAAAAGACGCTGGACCATCTTCGCGTCCTGCTCGGGGGTGGTCTTCATGTAGTACACAGTGGAGTCTCGAAGCTGTGCCTGATTCTGCAGGTAAGTCAGCAGCGAGGAACCGTACGGGACTTGATTGCCAAAGCTGTAAATTCCCTGGTCCGTAAAGGAAATCGCACTATGCCCAAGCGGATTTCCTAAGTTTTTCTCGACGAAGCCGTTCCCATTAGGATTCGGAGGAATCGGGCCGTTGATGATGACAAGAACATCTAGCCCGAATGGATCAATGCGGTTGATTGGGTCGTTAACCACGAACTTGTAAAGATTGATGCCGCCAAGCTCTCCAATCGGATCCCGCGTGAGCCATCGTTGCAGGTTGGGATCGTAAGGCCGCGCCCAAAACATGCTCGCGTGAGTGTTCCCGGCGATAGAAATGACTGCGGCAAGGAAGAAGAAGATTTTTAGCAGCGTTCTCATGGCTTCTCAGCGGTAATGGGCTTTATCGTCAATTAAGGTTGCGGTGTCAATGGTGAATTTAGTATTGGCAAATTTAGGATTTCTGGCTGTTTCAGCAACAGCGCCGGTTGGTTTGTCCAGTCCACTGTCACTTTCTCGTAGTGAGTCCAAAGCTCGTCCATAATCAGGCCTTCATCTTCCGAGTTCAACCTGGCGATGCGCTGCAAATATTCTGGTGGTATCACGCCGCGATTCAAGGGCGGCGGCAACGTCACAGATGGAATCCACAGGTCTTTCCCGGATTTAAGCGTCAGGAGCAAGAGATGCTGCCCGAAATGTCCGCTCTCTGGACTCGGAGACTGCGCCACCTGCTTCCGGTATTCAGCCAACTCGTTCTTCAAATCCTTCAGCACCGTTTCACAAGGAGCGCGTTCAGGGCATACGACGTTGAAATAACGGATTTGCTCTTTCCGATTGTGGAAATACGCAAAGCGCGGACCTTGCGGGAGAGAAAGGCTCTCAAGCTCCTTCCATAAGTCGTCAAGGTTGTCTCCACGCGGAGCGTTGCTGAGAATGTTGAGGTAATCACTTGCAACATTTCTGCAACGATTTCTGCTTACAGCTTCACGCCTTGCTTACACTTGACTTGAAGGCGAACGGAATTTCAGTTTTTTCCTGTTGCTCACAGTGGTTTTCAAAAGTTCAGCCCTTCGCAGACACGTATGGTTTAATTCATTGCCACCAGTGGTGTTTGCTCACGGGCACAATTCCTCGGGCCTGCAATTCCGCGTCGCCGGTTTTTTTGTTTGCGTGCGCGCCGACGGCTTCGAAGACGGAGTCGAGGGACGTGCGTTGGTTGAGAACTGGTAGGTGATAATTGAGGGACGAAACAGCAGGCCGGTTCAGGCGCGCGCTCGCGTTGCAGCAATCGGCAGGACGCCCTTAGCGAAGAAAATCTTCCACGGTCAGCCCGGTCTGGCGGATGATGGCGCGCAGGGTCCCGGTTGCGAGGTTGCCGGGGTGATGGGGAACGGTGGTGCGGCGGCGCGTGGCGGGACTCACTGCGCTACCCTGACTGCAATTCCTTTTTGACCTGCGACCAGGGGATGCGCGGTTTGTTGGCGTTGGCGCGTTTGGCGCGTTCAATGGTTCGGGCGTCCTCGATGTCCTCAACGGTTTCGCGCATCTGGCGCAACAAAGTTTTGGCCTGGGCAAGTTGCTTGTTGAGTTGCGTCCAGTTGCCCGGCGGCTTGGATGCTGTCAAAGTGGCGTTACTCAAAAGCGTCTTTTCTGTCGCCGACATCATACACCACGAGGCAAGCTCCTTCCAACTCCAAGAGCACGCGGTAATTGCCGGCGCGCAGGCGATACTTGTTCTTGAATCCCTTGAGCTTTTTGATGTCGCCCGTCAGGTCGTGCTGTGCGCGGTTAACAGCCCGTTAAAAAAGTAGCCGCCGACGTTAGTCGGCGCAAAAGGCCTTTGGAACTCTCAGGAAATCAGCGCCGACTAACGTCGGCGGCTACAATTGAAAGGTTTTTCAACGGGCGGTTAAGCTTCGTGCCGATTAAACGCCGGGCATCCTTGGGCAAGGCGCGAAGTTGTTCCAACGCTGACGCGACAAAATCAATTTGATAGTGCCTCTGAAGGCGACGGATCAAGGTCATTGAACTCCAAGTTGTTGTCGAAGAGCAAGTGGAGTTTTAGGCAAGTTGCTCAATGCGGCAGCCCAGACGCTCGCGTTACTTTTCACGGAATAAGTCTGTTTCAATTCTATCTGCCGCCCGACAGATGTATTTATTCTTGCGAGGAACTGTCCGACCGCAGACGGACGATGGTCGCGCCCCAGCCGCCGTAAGCCGGGCTGGCGGTGGCAAACGAAGCCACTTCCGGCAGCCGGGCCAGGAGCGCGTGGACGGTCCGCCGGAGATTGCCGATGCCTTTGCCGTGAATGACGCGCACTTCCAGAATGCCCTTGTCGCGGCAGGCCGCCAGGTAAGCCGGTAGCAGGTCTTTGATTTCGCGCGGGACAAACGTGTGCAAGTCGAGCACCCCGTCAATGGGCAGCTCGACCGGTTCGTCGGGCGGGTTGTCAGATCTTTCCGCGTCCATGAATGGGCGGCCACGTTGGGTTGGGTGGCGTGAGCGCAACTCTTACTGCAACCCGGCTAGCCCGTCGAGGGCGGGAATTGGCAGCGTTCACTCCCTGAGAATTCCCCTCCACCCCGGCCCTCCCGGCCCCACTGCCATTTAGTCAAGTACTTGATGCAAAAATGTATGTACATTGTATTTACAATATGGTTTCACAATGGGGATGCAAAACACACCAAGCTCTTCCCTCTCGTGTTGGGTTCATTTTATCGTGCAGGTACGCGCCCGGATGTTCGCGCCGGATTTCTGCGCGCGTCATCGCCTTCGCGCCGCAGACTTTACTCGAGAGCGTCTTTTGACGTTTTCTATCGTCATGCTTTTGTTGCTTCAAAAAACCAGCAAGTCCATCCAGCGCCACTTGCACTCGTTCTTCCATCAACTCTGGCCCCAAGCCCAGGACCGCTCGGTCACGCCCGGCGGCTGGACCCAGGCCCGCGCCAAGCTTTCTCAAACCGCCTTCATCGAATTGAATCAGGAAGTCTTGCTGCCTTGTTTTTATGCGCCCGACCAGGCCGGACATCGCCGCGACTGGCGGGGCCATCGCCTGCCGGGCTGCGATGGCTCGCTGCTGCGTCTGCCTTCCCATCCGCAAGTGGTCGAAACGTTTGGCGCGCTGGCGGTGGCCAATCACCTCGGCGACACCGGCACTCGTTATACTCCCGCCCGCGTGAGCGTGCTTTATGATTTGCTCAACCACATTGGCCTGGACGCGCGCCTGGCGCCGGTCGCCAGGGTGAAGTGGACCTGGTGGCGGGGCAATTGGGGCGCGTGGAAAAAAACGATGTGTTGCTCTGGGATCGGGGCTTCACCGGTTTTGTGTTGATGGCGCAGGTGTTGCCCTTGATCTTGCCGTCGCCGCCGTCATTCAGTTGCCGGCCACTTTCAAATCGAGAATCTTCACCTCTTTGACCGCGTGATCGGGCCAAAAGAACAGCGCGTGCCGCCCGACAATCAACACTTGGATCGGCCGCCCGATGTCATCAGGCTCCACGTAATCACCCGCACGGCAAGGATTGCTGGCAGGCTCCTCGAAAAACCGCGTGATGAGAATTCTTTCACGGCGGGGGCATTTCCTCAAGTCCGCGATCACCGTTGCCGCGATGAAGACGCGGTAGGGCGACATGATTTCTTTTTCTTGCCGTTCCGGCCGGCCGCCCTTTTCCAATCCTCGAGGCTGATCCAATTCGCGCGGGACGGGTCGTCAATGCGCCGGGTCATTTCCGCGCGCCAGGATCGATCATGCCGCAAGCGGAGGTGGAGGAGATACGCGGCCAGTTCCTTCTGCCGCGCCGCGGGCAGGCCGGCCACTTCACGCATGAGTTCGGCCATCTTCATGGCTGAACGATGACAGCTTTTGGCTTCGTTCGCAACGGCTGGTTTCGCCAGTCGCCAGCAGCGATGCCGTGCCCGGCCAAGGCTTGCGGGGAAGCTTGCCCCACTGATTCACAGTTGCCCCATCGCCTTGTCCAGCGCGGCGAAAAGCGCGTTCATCGACTCGGCCGTTTCGTCGCCCATGTTTGAGATGCGGAAGGTGGTGCCCTTGATCTTGCCGTAGCCGCCGTCAATGAGGAAGCCCTGGTCTTTGACGAGCTTCTGCAACTTCGGCGCGTCAATCACGCGTCCGCCGTCAACTCTCGCGCCATTGTTGATGCAGGTGAGCGTGACGGACTCGCAGCCTTTCTCCGGGAACAGCGTGAAACCGTGGCGCGCGCCCCAGTCGCGCGTCAATTGCGAGGTCTGGCGATGGCGCGCGTAGCGAGTCTCCATGCCTTCGGCAAAGATGTCCTCGAGCTTCGAAGCCAGTGCATAAACGTGCGCGATGCCCGGAGTGCTGGGCGTCATGTTCTCCATCGCGTTCTTCTCGAACTCGACGAAGTCGAAATAATAGCCGCGATCCTTTGCTGTGGCTGCCTTGGCGAGCGCAGCGGGCGAGCAGGTAAAAACCGTCAGGCCGGGCGGCATCGCAAAGGCCTTCTGACTTCCTGCCAGCAACACGTCAGTGCCGAGTGCATCGAACTTCAACGGCACGGCGCTCATCGAGCTGACCGCGTCCACGATGAACATCACCTCGGGATATTTCTTCTTGAGAGCGGCGAGGTCGGCCAGCGGACTCATCACGCCGGTGGAGGTTTCGTTGTGGATGAGTGTAAGCGCATCGAACTGGCCCGTGGCGAGTTTCCGGTCCACGTCCTCGGCGCGGATGGGCGAACCCCACGGCACCTGGAGCGCCTCCGCCTCCTTGCCGCAGCGCCTGGACACGTCGAACCACTTGTCCGAAAACGCGCCGCACATGCAATTGAGCACTTTTTTCGCGACGAGGTTCCGCACCGCGCCTTCCATCACGCCCCAGGCCGAGGAGGTGCTCAGGAAAACGAGTTGCTTTGTCGCGAGCAGCGTCTGCAACTGCGGCTGGATTTTCGCGTAAAGCTCTTTGAACCCCTGCCCGCGATGGCCGATCATCGGCGAGCAAAAGGCGCGGAAGGTCTTCTCGCTCACCTCGACCGGGCCGGGAATGTGCAGTTTGACGTGGGGCATGGTTGAGTCGTTGAATTGTTGAATCGGCGGACCGAAACAGGAGCGCAATTTTTCACACCGCGGGAGCAGAGGCAAGCGGAGTTTTGCAGCGGCGCTCAAACGCCCGCCTTGACTCGGCTCCCACCGCTTCTATGATGCGCGCCACATTGCGAAACTGACGACAGAATTATGAGCACCATTGTTGACATCCAGGCCCGTGAAATTCTCGATTCGCGCGGCAATCCTACGGTCGAGGTGGATGTGTTTCTGGCGGGCGGCGCGGTCGGGCGCGCGGCTGTTCCCTCCGGCGCGAGCACCGGTGAACACGAGGCGCTCGAATTGCGCGATGGCGACAAGGAACGTTATCTGGGCAAAGGCGTCTCCCAGGCGGTCAAAAATGTGACTGAAAAAATCCTGCCCGCGCTCCAAGGCGTGGACGCGCTCGATCAACTCACCGTGGACCGCACGATGCTCGAACTCGACGGCACGGAATCCAAATCCAAACTCGGCGCCAACGCCATCCTCGCCGTGTCGCTGGCCAATGCCAAGGCCGCCGCCGAGGCGCTGGGCCTGCCGCTGTTCAAATACCTCGGCGGCCCCAACGCCAAGGTGCTGCCCGTGCCGATGGCCAACGTCATCAACGGCGGCGCCCACTCCGACGCGCCTATTGATTTCCAGGAATTCATGATCGTCCCCAGGGGCTTCGACACCTTCTCCACCGGCTTGCAGGCGATCACGGAGATTTTTCACGCCCTCAAGACAGTGTTGAAGAAGAAGGGCCTTGCGACCGCGGTCGGTGATGAAGGCGGCTTCGCGCCGAACCTCGACAGTGCCGAAGCGGCCCTCGAGGCGATACTGCAGGCGACCAAGGACGCGGGCTACAAGGCCGGCAAACAAATCTTCCTCGCGCTGGATGCGGCGTCGTCGGAGTTTTACAACCCGGCCGGCCACTACGTTTTCAAGAAGAGCAACGGACGCAAGCTCACCGGCGAGGAACTGGTGGATTTTTACGCGGAACTGACCGGTAAATATCCGATTATCAGCATCGAGGACGGCTGCGCGGAGAACGATTGGCACACGTGGAAGCTGCTGACGGAGAAACTCGGCGACAAGATACAGCTCGTCGGCGACGACGTGTTTGTGACCAACGTGAAATTCCTCCGCAAAGGCATTGATGAAGGCGTGGCCAACTCGATCCTCGTCAAGGTCAACCAGATTGGCTCGCTCACTGAGACGCTCGACGCGGTGACGCTGGCGCAGAAAAACAATTACTCGGCCATCATCAGCCACCGCTCCGGCGAGACCGAGGACGCGACCATCGCCGACATCGCCGTGGCCACCAACGCCGGGCAGATCAAGACCGGCTCGTTGAGCCGCACCGACCGCGTGGCCAAATACAATCAACTGCTGCGCATCGAGCAGATGCTTGGCAAGAACGCGGTTTATGGCGGGACGTTTTGACCTCCGTCCGACCGAACCGTCACCTCACAATTCGTCCTCCTCATCGGGCGGCATGAACTGACGTTCTGTGCCGCGCAAGGAAAGCACCGGGCTGTAAAGCCAAAGCCGGCTCCGTTGCCACCAGGCGCCCGTGGCCCGCCGCGTCTTCCTGTCGGTGAACCGATAGTCGTGGAGCGTCGCGCGAATGTACCGCGGCGGCGCGTCCAGGAACGGATTTTTGGCGAGCAGGCGGGTGACGGCGGGCGCGCCTTCCAGCAGGCGGCGCAGAAAATTTCCGAACCACGGGTTGCCCTGATAATCGCCCAATGCGGCAAACCACATCTGCCAGTCCAATCGTGGCTGGTGCGGCGCGGCCTGGCGCGGCGGCACGGTCACGTTCCCGGGCTTCCATTTGAACTCGTAGGCGAGCCATTCGTGCCCGTCGTCGCTGCCTTCGACGATGATTTCGTAGCGGTGCGTGGTCATGACGGAGAAAAGGCCGTAGCTGTTGACCAGCAGCAACGGCTCCAACCACGAGTGAAGTTTGCCGACACCGGGCGGCAACGGGAACCAACTGTGAAAGAGGCGGCGGACGACCACCAGTGAGAGCGACAGGAGGACCACCGCCACGGGAACCAGAACCCAAACCGGCCAGCCGCTTGATTCCGACGGGGGAACTTCTCCGAGCCAATCCGGAAAGAAAGGATCAACCAGTCTGCGGAACGCGCCGTCGTCAATCACCAACACGCACAGCGCCATCGCCAGGAGATTGAAAAAACAATAACTGCCGGTGACGAGGATGAGCAGCATGAAGAACAGCGTGCCGGCGACCGCCACATACGAAAGCGGCGGCGGCGCGAAAAAGAAAAACGGCACTACCAGCTCGATGACGAACATGACGACGCACGACGCTTCGTGGAACCAGCCCGGCAGTTGATGGACATGCCAACTGACGCGGTTCGGCAGCGGTTGGGACTCGTAGTGGTGTTGCAGCGCCGTCATGCTCCGCCAGGCGCGGTCGCCGCTGCCCAGCTTGACCCAGCCCGAGGAGAACATCAGCCGGAACAGCAGCCAGTAAAAAAGCCACCGGACAACCGGCGCGGGTTCCGCGGCGGGCGGCCAGTGCGGCCACAGCTCCAGCGGCGTGAGGAAGATGGCCAGGAAACCGGTTTCCAACAGCAACACGTCCCATTGGTAGCCAAGAAAAATCCGGCCCACCGTGAACAGCGAAAGATGGAACAGCCATAACAAAACCAAAACCGGCGCGGGCACAAACCCGGCAACCAGCAGCAACGA
The DNA here is from genome assembly GCA_964539075.1 of uncultured Verrucomicrobiota bacterium. Classification (GTDB taxonomy): domain Bacteria; phylum Verrucomicrobiota; class Verrucomicrobiia; order Limisphaerales; family CAZIFU01; genus CAZIFU01. The sequence continues at coordinate 11,813 of CAZIFU010000244.1, forward strand.
CAGCGCCAGCCCGCCCCCGCACAGCCCGTGCAGCGCGCCGTCGCTGGCGTTCCACCAGCACAAGGTGGGCAGAAGGTGAAAGCGTTTTCGGCCCGGGAATTTTTTTGAGCGCAGAAAATCCGCCGCCGGCAGAATTCCCTTTTGCCCGACCAGGCCTATGATTTGCGTCCAGAGCGAGAGGAAAGCGACGGCGTAGATGAGGCCGAGCAGACGCAAAAAGAGCCAGCCGGCCAGCGTGTAGGTGACCGGCCCCGCGTTTTGCATGACGAGTGCCAAAGCCAGCATGCGGACTCCCGTTGTCGCGCGCACGGTCGGACCGGCGCGCAGTTTCTATTTATTCGCCGGTTGCGGCCTTAAGGTCAATTCCGGGCAATACGCGCCCTTGTATTCCCGCCGCCACCATGTCCCTTCCGCGCGGCGCGTGGCGACGTCGGTGAACCGGTATTCGTAGAGCGTGGCCCGCACGTAGCGCGGCGGCGCGTCGGGAAAGGGATTCTTCTCCAACAACCCCAGTACTTCCGGCGAGCCTTGCAGCAGGCGGACGAGAAAATTGATGAACCACGGGTTGCCCTGGTAATCGCCCAGTGCCGCAAACCACATCTGCCAGTCCAAACGCGGCTGGTGTGGCTCGACAAATCGCGGCGGCTGTTTCAAATCGCCCGGCTTCCATTTGAATTCGTAGGCCAGCCAGATCAGTTGGTCGTTGCTGCCTTCGACGATGATTTCCGGGCGGGTGGTCGTCATCACCGCGAACAGGCCGTAGGAATTGATCGAGCGCAAGGGAGACACCCAGCGCGCGAGTGCAAGCAGCGGGCGCGGAAAACTTCCCGTGCGCAGGAGGCGCGCGGCCGTTTCCACGCCGCTGACCAGCAGGATCACCGCCGCCAGCGCACCGACGCCGATCAATCGGAAAGGCGCCGGCTTTGCCGCAGCGGATGGTTGCGGCAGCGCCGCTGCGAATTTTTTCGGCAGCCACCGGCCCAGCATCGTGTCATCGAGCAGCAACAGGCAAAGCGCGACAGTGAGCAGGTTGAAAAAACAGTAGTTGCCGGTCAGCCCGATCAGTCCCATGAAAAAAACAAACGCGATCCCCGCCGTCAGCCGCAGCGGCCGTCCGCAAAAAATCAGGAACGGCAGGCCCAGCTCGAGGGCGAACATGAGGACCACCGAAGTGGCCTGGAACCCGGCGGGCAACTGGTGCGCATACCAGCCGATCCAGGTCGGCAGCGGCTGGGTCTCGTAATGAACGTCGAGCGCCGTCAGGTTCCACCAACGCGGGTCGTTGCTCAACAATTTCACCGCGCCAGACATGAACATGAGCCGGAACAGCAGCCACCACAGCAGCCATAAAACAATGCGCGACGGCGGTGTTTCGCGCGCCAGCCTGGAAGTGGTTTCATTAGGTGGGGCGAGACTCCGTCGAGCCGTGTCGGGCGCGGATTGAATTGGCTCGACAGAGTCTCGCCCCACCGAAGTTGGCCTTATGAAACCGCTTCCAGGCAGCCATCGGCGCGGCGCGAGGAAGATCGCGAGAAAACCGGTTTCCAACAGCAGGATGTCCCATTGAAACCCGAGAAAGTCGCGGCAAACCGTCGCCAGCGAAAGGTAAATCGCCCAGAGCAATGCCAGCGATGCGGCGGGCGCGACGCCGGCCATCACCAGCAGCGAAAGCGTGACGCCACTGCCGCAGAGCAAGTGCAGGAACCCGTCGCTCGCGTTCAGCCAGCAGATTGTCGGCATCCACCAATAGCGCTCCGGGCCGATCTGCTGCCGCGCCGCCTGCAGGAAATCGGCGGCGGGCAAAATGCCGTTGTGACCGATCAGCCCGTCAATTTGCGTCCAGAGCGAAATGAACGCGATGAGGTAGATGAGGCCGAGCAGGCGCAGGAACAGCCAGCGCGCCAGGAAAAAAGGCGGCGGGTTTTGCAGCGTTGCGGCGAGCAAAGCTTTCCCGGCGCTGACAAGCCGCTGAAGCGCGGGGGCTGGTTGGCTTGATTCCATGCTGCAATTCCAAAACCATTTGCCGGACGCGAACCGTTTCCGATCGCAACCGCGTCACTCTTTCTTGCGGAAGACGATGATGTGCTGGCGCGGCAACGTCTCGATGGTTTCCACCCATTCGAGCGGATGCACGGCGGCTTCCTTGCGCACCTGCGCTTCGGTCATCTTGTGGACGCGCTTGATCGGCACGGCCGGGTCTTCGGCGCGGTATTCCACGAAGACCACGCGCCCGCCCGGTTTCAACGCGCGGCAGATGTTCGTCACCATCTCGTGAGGATGATCGAACTCATGATACACATCCACCATGATGACCAGATCCACGGCGCCGGCGGGGAGTTTGGGATCAGTGATCGTGCCGAGATGCGGCTTGACGTTCGAGACTTTGCGTTCGGCCATCTTCTGCGTCATCAGGTCAATCATCTCCTGCTGGATTTCGACGCCGTACACGACGCCTTTCTCGCCCACCTTCTGCGCCATGCGCCAACTGAAGTAGCCCGTTCCCGCGCCGATGTCCGCCACCACGTCGCCCGGCTTGAGTTTCAACGCCGCCAGCGCCAGGTCCGGCCGTTCTTCCTCTTCGCGCTCGGGCCGCTCCAGCCAGTCGGCGGCCTGATGCCCCATCACGTGGGCGATTTCGCGGCCCAGATAAAATTTCCCGATGCCGTTAGGATCGTGGTCCGCGCGGAATTCGTACCGCGAAGGGATCTCTTTGATCGGCTCGTCTTTGGCAAATCCTGCGGGTGTCGAACCACCGAGCAAAACCCCAAGCAACAACAGGCGCGCACCCGGACCGGCGAGGAAAGGTTGCATGGCGCAATGTTAGCGCCGACAAGCCGGGAGTAAATCATTTTGCAACGGCGCAGGGCCGGACAGTGCGCACAAATGATTTCCCTTGTTTCCCGCAGGCCAATCGGGGAAAGGTTGTTTCATGATCAACAAGTTTCCCTTCCTCATTACCGCGTCGTTGTGCCTGGCCGCCTTCAATCCTCGCGCTCACTCCGCCGAGCCACCCAGGCCGTTGCGCGCCTTGCTGGTTACCGGCGGGTGCTGCCACGACTACGAGAGCCAGAAAAAAATCCTTTCCGAGGGCATCAGCGCCCGCGCCAACGTCACCTGGACCATCGTCCACGAGGGCGGTGACACCAAGGAATACCTGATCAGCATCTACCACAAGAAAGACTGGGCCAAAGGCTGCGACGTGATCGTGCACAATGAATGTTTCGGGATGGTCAGCGACGACGCATTTGTCGAGACCATCACGGCGGCGCACCAGGGGGGCGTGCCGGCCGTCATGTTGCATTGTTCGACGCACAGTTACCGCGCCGCCAAAACCGACGAGTGGCGAATGTGCATCGGCCAAAGCTCCTTCAGCCACGAGAAGCGGCGCGACCTGGAGGTCAAGGCTCTCAAGCCCGAACATCCGGTCATGAAAGGATTTCCCGCGACGTGGCCCGACCCGGACGACGAGCTTTACAAGAACGAAAAACTCTGGCCCAACACCATTCCGCTCGCCCAGGCCTATGGCCAGGATACCAAGAAGGACCACATGGTCATCTGGGTGAACACCTACGGCAAAGCCCGCGTCTTCGGCACCACACTCGGCCATCAGAACGCCACCATGCAGAGCGACGTTTATCTCGACCTGGTGACGCGCGGCCTGCTCTGGGCGTGTGACAAACTCGATGACAACGGCAAACCCAAGCCCGGCTACGCGGCGGTCAAAGCCAGATAATTCCGCCAACACTCTGTGCGTCTGGACTGATCGCCAAAATAAATTTTCGAAATGTTGCAGAATGATCAGTCCCCTCACCCGGCCAGAGGCCACCCTCTCCCCTCCTCGGATGAAGGGAGAGCGCAGGGTGAGGGGTGTGGCTTGCAAGTTCGGAGCGCGTCGTTCATCGGAAAATTACTTTTTGCAATCACACTAATTCCAGAACTCAAACGTCTGAAACTCATGAAAACACACCTCCGGCTCATCTGCCTCCTTTCCTTCGCCGCCTTCTGTTCCCACTCCCTCCGCGCGGACGTGAAACTGCCGGCGATTTTCTCCGATCACATGGTCCTGCAACAGGACGTCGCCGCGCCCGTCTGGGGCTGGGCCGACCCCGGCGAGAAAGTCATTGTGACCATCGCCGGCCAGTCCAAAAGCGCCAAAGCGGACGCGCAGGGCAAATGGAGGGTGAAGTTGGGCAAGCTCAAAGCCGGCGGGCCGCACGCGCTCACCGTCAAAGGCAAAAACACGATCACCCTCAGCGACGTGCTCGTGGGCGAGGTCTGGCTTGGCTCCGGCCAGTCGAACATGGCCTTGCAGGTTAATCGTGCCAACAACTACGAGCAGGAAAAGGCCGCGGCGAACTTTCCGCAAATCCGCATGTTTACCGTCACCTCCGGTGCGGCGTCGTCGGCGCAGGACGATTGCAAGGGCGCCTGGCAGGTCTGCTCGCCCGACACCGTGGGCGCCTTTTCCGCCACGGCCTACTTTTTCGGCCGCGAGATTCACCGGGCGCTCAATGTCCCGGTCGGCTTGATCCACTCGTCCGTGGGCGGCACGCCCATTGAATCCTGGATCAGCCCCGAAGCGCAGAAGAAATCGCCCGAATTGAAGGCGTTCTTTGAAACCGTGGTGAAGGAAAGCACCGGCTTCGACGAAGCCACCGCACAGGCAAAATACGAGAAAGACCTTGCCAGATGGAAGGACGCCGCGAAGAAAGCCAAAGCGGAAAACAAGACGTCGCCGCGCGCTCCGCAGAACCCCGTCGAAGTCCGCAAGCGCAAAGGTGATGTGGGCGGCCTGTTCAACGGCAAGATCGCGCCGCTGATTCCCTACGCCATTCGCGGTGTACTCTGGTATCAGGGCGAGGCCAACTCCACCGACGCGAAGGCGCCGTTTTACCAATATCAACTCCCGTTGCTCGTGAAGGACTGGCGCGCGCGCTGGGGCTGCGAATTTCCGTTCGCCTGGGTGCAGTTGCCGAACTTCACGCGCGGCGAAGGCTGGCTCCTTGTCCGCGAAGCGATGCTCAAGTCGCTCAAGGTTCCCAACACCGGCATGGCCGTTACGATTGACATCGGCGACCCGAAGAACATTCATCCGACGAACAAGCAGGACGTGGGCAAACGGCTGGCGCTGTGGGCGCAGGCCAGCGTGTATGGCCAGAAAGGCGTCGCCGCGTCCGGCCCGCTGCCCGATGGCCACAAGATTCGCGGCGGCGAGGTGACGCTCTCGTTCAAGCATACCGACGGCGGACTGGTGGTCCCGCCAGGCGGGAGCAGCGAGTTGAAAGGTTTCGTCATCGCCGGCGAAGACAAACAATGGAAGCCCGCCCAGGCGCGCATCGCCGGCGACAAGATCATCGTCTCGCATCCCGACGTGAAAAAGCCCGTCGCCGTGCGCTACGCGTGGCAGGACAATCCCGACTGCAATCTCTACAACGGCGCGGGCCTGCCGGCGTCACCGTTCCGGACGGACGATTGGAAGTGACGCTCTGGCGAGACGCTGGCCCGTGGAGTTTGCCGCCGGGCGCGCGCTGATTTTTTATTGTCCCAATCAAAACTATGCGAACCTTCACCCAAATCTCCTCACGGCTCCTCAGCATTTTTGTGTTTGCGGCCGCCGCGTGCTTCGGGGCCGCCCTGGCGAAAGAGCCGGCGGACAACCTGACCGGCCCGCCCTTCGTGACGGCGAAGGCCTGGGCCATTGGCGACGGCAAGACCGGCCAGTTCCTGTGGGGCCTCCACGAATACAGAGGCATCAAATCGGCCAGCACCACCAAGATCATGTGCGCCTGGCTCGTCCTCCAGCTTGCCAAGGCCGACCCGGGCGTGTTCGAGGAAACGATCACGTTTTCCAAACTGGCCGACGACACCAGCGGCTCGACGGCGGACGTCCGCGTGGGCGAGAGTCTCAGCATCCGGGAATGTCTTTACGGATTGTTGCTGCCGTCGGGCAACGACGCCGGCAACGCGCTGGCGGAACATTTCAACAGCCGTCTGGCCCCGCCCGAACAGCCCATCGTTTTCACGGGCAAAGAGGCGGTCGAACCCACTACCAACCTGACCACGCGCGCGAACTTCATCGCCGGGATGAACCGCGCGGCCCGCAAGCTCGGCCTCACCAACACCACTTATCGCATTCCTTACGGCGACGGCGGCTCGGACAAGGACTACACGACGACCGCGCGCGACCTGTTGCATCTGGCCTGGACGGCGATGCAGGAACCGGTGTTTCGCCAATACGTCGGCACGCGGCGGTACGAATGCAAGGTCCGCACGCCGGACGGCCAGTCGCGCGCCGTGGCCTGGGAAAACACCAACCAGCTTCTCGGCATCGAGGGCTATGACGGCGTCAAGACCGGCACGACGACACAGGCCGGCAATTGCCTGGTCGCCAGCGGCTGGCGAGGCGACGACCATTTGTTGATCATCGTGCTCGGGTCCGAGTCCAACGCGGGCCGCTACGTGGACGCGCGCAATCTTTTTCGCTGGGCCTGGCAGCAGCGCGGGCACCGGCCCGGCGAAGAAAAATCGAAATAGTACAGTTCCAAATCTGTTCGGAGCCCACCCTTCAGGGTGTCCGGGCACGGGGACACGCTGAAGCGTGAGCTCCAAACAATCTTATGAAAACTCGCCTTCTTCGTGCGCGCTTGCCTTCCCCGTGCGGTCCCGTTAAAAGCGCCCATGCCTTTGGGCCTTCGCTTTCACACGCGCATCCGCAACCTTCAACTCCGCGGCGGCGCGCGCGCGCCGTCGCACACCGGAAAACCTGCTTATGAATGAAGCCCTCCTGAACATCGGCTGGGCGGTCGTCTTTTCGATCGTCGGCGGTGTCGTTGGCGTGGCGCTCGTGCTCCTCGCCTCGCTCGTCCTGCCGCGCCTCATCGAGCGCATGACGCCCAACCTCGATGAAGACAAGGAAATCGCGCGCGGCAACCGCGCAGTCGCCGACTACTTCGGCCGCGTGGTGGGCGCCAGCATCCTCGGCATCAGCATCGTGATCGCCGCCGCCGTGCTGGGCGGCATCCTCGCGGCACTGCACTGAACCGCTGGCGCGGCCCGCTGCGTTGTTGAAACGCCGCGGCGAATTGTAATGGCGGTGCGCGCTGGCCAACCGATTCTCCTGTCATGATCGCACGGATCGCATTCGTGTTTGTCCTCGTGGCGCTGCTCGCGCGCCCGGCGTGGGGCCGCGGCGGCGGCGGCTGTCTCGAACACGGCACGCTCATCCTCACGCCCGGCGGCCCGGTGCCGGTCGAGCAACTGGCGCCGGGACAGAACGTCTTCTCCGTCGTGCGCGGAGAACTGCGCGCCGCCACGGTGCAGGCGTGCGTGCAAGTCGAACCGGATGAATTCATCGAACTCGAGTTTGCCGGCGTTTCCTTGCGCGTGACGGCTGAGCATCCCGTTCAAATTCTGCCGGGGGTGTTTCGCGTCGCGGAACGGCTGCGCGTTGGCGACTCGTTGTTCGTGGCCAGCCAACGCGGGCTTAAGCGGGAGGTATTGCTCTCGGTGCGCCTTGTGACTGCGGACCGGCCCGCCTATAACCTGCTGGTCACCCCCGGTGGGACGTTTGTCGCCAACGGCGTGGTCGTGCACAACAAGGGCTGCTTTCTGCCGGACACGCCCATCCTGCGCGCCGACGGTTCGCAGACGGCCATCCGTGACGTGCGCCCGGGCGAGGCGTTGCTCGCCTTCACGCCGGAAAGCGAAATCGTTTCCGCACTCGTCCGTCAGGTGTTGACGCACGAGGTCGAGGAGTTTTTTGTCGTCCGCACCGGGAGCGTCGTGCTGCACGTCACGGCGGAACATCCGTTCTACGTGGGCGAGGGGACATTCAAAACGCTGGAGGCGTTGCGGGTCGGTGACCAGGTCTATGCGTTTGATGGCCGCGGCTTGAGCGCGCAACGCCTCGTAAGCCTCGAACGCGTCCGAGCGCCAACGCGGGTCTATAATCTGCAGACCGACGCGCCGCACACGTTCTTCGCCAGCGGCCTCGCGGTGCACAATAAAGGCGGCGGCTGCTTCCCCGCCGGCACGATGATCCGCACGCCGCGCGGAGAGGTCGCCATCGAAACTCTCCACGCCGGGGACACCGTGCTGGCGATCGTGGCGGACGGACGCACGCGCGCGACGAGTGTTCAACGAATATACACGGCGCGCGACGCGATCCTGTTTTTGGAAACCGACCGCGGCGAGTTGCGAACGACGTTCGAGCATCCGCTGCTGACGGCCGACGGCACGTTCCGACCGGCCGGGGAATTGATGGCCGGTGAACACATCGTTGCTTGGCAGGAGAAACAGCTTCAGCCGGCGACCGTTCTGGACGTCCACTTCACCGGGGCAGTCGAACCGGTCTTCAATCTTCAGGTCGGCGCGCCGCACACGTTTGTGGCCGGCGGCTTCGTGGCGCACAACAAGGGCGGCGGCTGTTTTCCGGCGGGCACGATGATTCGCACGCCGCAAGGTGAGGTTGCCATTGAGAAACTTGCGCCCGGCGATTCGGTGCTCGATGTGACCGACCATGATCGGCTGCGCGCGGCGGCGGTCCGCAAAATCTTCACCACGCGCGCCAAGGTGCTGGCGCTGGAGACGGACAGCGGGACCCTGCGCGTGTCGCCGGAACATCCCGTGCGGTTGGCAGACGGTGGCTTTCGCGAGGCTGGCGAATTGGCACCGGGCGAGCGCCTTTTAGTCTGGCAGGACGGACGATTGCGCCCGACCGCGCTGCTTCGCCAGGCAAGCGTCGGTGAATTGGACGTGTTCAACTTGGAAGTGGACGCGCCGCACACGTTCGTCGCGGATGGCTTTGTCGTGCACAACAAGGGCGGCGGCGGTGGTTTCGGCGGTGGTTATCATGGTGGTTCCAGCAGCGGCAGCGGTTCATCCAGTATGACGCCGGCGGAGCAGAAGCAGGCCCTGTTCATCCTGCTGGGCGGCGCGGGCTTCATCGCTTTGGTCGTCGTGATTTCCCGTCTCCTGCAACAGCGCCAGGAAAACCTGGACTACGTTTACAGCCTGGAGGAAGTGGCGGCGAAAGCGCAGAAAACCGATAAATTGCTCCAGTTCATCTCGCGCGTGGACGACGCCTTCGCGCCCGACAAGTTGCGTGAATTTTCCAAAGACACCTTCGGGCAATTGCAGAAGTGTTGGCAGTCGCGCGACTACGCGCCGATGAAGCCGCTGCTGATGCCCGACCTCTACGCCGAGCACTGCGGCCAACTCGGCGGCATGATCCGCAATCACGAAATCAATGTCATCGAAGACGTGCACGTCGAGCGCGTGGACCTGGTCAATGTCCGCTACCCTCACAAGCAGACCGACCGCGAGTTCACCGCGCTCATCACGGCGCGCGCGCGCGATTACTACATGGACGACCGCACCCGTGTTTTTCTGCGCGGTGATGACGCGCCGGCCCTTTTCCAGGAGTTCTGGACTTTCCAGCGGCACGAAGGCAAATGGCTCCTTCGCGAGATCGAGCAGACGCGCGAGTCGGACGTGCTCAAGGACGAAAACTTTTTCGAGCCTTTCACCGACGCCGGCACGAAGCAGGTCTATGGCGAGACTGACAGCCCCGGCGGACCGGCCGGGCCGTGGCTGGAGAAGTCCACCGCCACCAAAGCAACGCGCGTCGAGCACCTGCTGAATTACCTCGTGACGACCGACAAACTGTGGGATCGCGAAGCGATGTTGCTGCGCGCGCGGCAGGTGTTCCTTTCGGTCTATCTTGCGCAAGAGTCCGGCGCGGCGGACCAAGTGCCGGTCAACGATCTTTTCCCCGAAGCCGCGGCGGATTTGCAGGGCCAGCTGGCGGCGCGGGCGGAAAGGGGCACGGCGCTCGAATTCCGCAACCTCTGCGTGCGCAAGGTGGAGTTGATCCTGGTCCGTAATTTCGCCGACAACCAGCTCGATGAGTTCACCGTGCGCACCAGCGCGCACGCGCAGCGCAGCGTCAAGCGCAACGGCCTGCTGATCAGCCGCGACGAATACGTCACGCCCTTCACCGAGTATTGGACTTTTGGCCGGCTCGGCAACCAATGGAAGCTCAAGGAAGTGCTGCCGCCCGCGCGCGGCGAGACGGCGTTGACGCAGGAGAACGTGGATGAAGCCAGCAGCCCCGAACAACTCCAATGGTATTATCAACAGACCCGCGCTGTCTGAGGCGGAACGCCATTGGCCGCTTGCCAACGCCGTTCCCGCGCATTAATCTCGCCGGCGAATATTCCCGGAAAACTGATCCCGCAAAACGCTATGAAAAAAAACACTTCTCTTGTCCTTACCCTGGTCTCGGCCGCCTGGCTCGCGCTGCCGGCGGCGGGCCGCGCGGCGGACGCGAACAATGGTTTCGTTTCTCTTTTCAACGGCAAGGACTTGACCAGTTGGAAAGTCCCCGCGGGCGACAACGGTCATTGGAAGGTTTTGAACGGCGTCATTGATTACGACGCACAGAGCGAAGCGCCGGGCGACAAGCATCTCTGGACGGAAAAGGAGTATGGCGACTTCGTCCTGAAGATTGACTGGCGGCTCAAGGAAACGACCGGCCTTTACCCCGTGCCGACCGTCCTGCCCGACGGCACCCACAAGAAAGGCCCCGACGGCAAGGACATCATCACGCCCACGCCCAACGCCGACTCCGGCATTTACCTGCGCGGCAGCGAGAAATCCCAGATCAACATCTGGTGCTGGCCCATCGGCTCGGGCGAAGTTTATGGCTACCGCATGGACAAAAAAATGCCGCCGGAAGTCCGAGCCGGGGTGACGCCCAAGGTGAATGCCGACAAACCCGTTGGCGAATGGAACACTTTTGAAATTACGATGAAGGGCGACAAGTTGACCGTGATGCTCAACGGCAAGACGGTCATCGAAAACGCGCAACTCCCCGGCGTGCCCGCCAATGGCGCGCTGGCCTTGCAACACCACGGCGGCAAGAAGCCGAACGGCGAGTGGATTCCCGCCTCCAGCCTCATCCAGTTCCGCAACATCTCCATCAAGGAACTTTAAACCACCCGCCACCCCCGACTTTGGATCACTGCCAACTCCCAAAACCTATGAGACCATTTCAATTCGCCGCATTTCTACTCAGCCTCGCGATCGCACCACTGGTTGCCGCCGAAAAATCAGCCGAGAGTTGGGTGCAACTTTTCAACGGCAAAAACCTCGAGGGCTGGGAGCAGCACAGCGGCAAGGCGGAGTATCGCGTCGAGGACGGTTGCATCGTCGGCAAGACCGTCACCGGCACGGGCAATTCGTTCCTCTGCACGAAGAAGACCTACGGCGATTTCATTTTGGAGTTCGAGTTCAAGGTGGCCAATGACATGAACTCCGGCGTCCAGTTCCGCAGCCAGTTCTACGAGAAGGAAACGGAAATCGTGATCAAAGGGAAGACCAAGAAATTCCCGGCCGACCGCGTGCATGGCTACCAATACGAGATTGACCCGTCGTCGCGCGCCTACACCGGCGGTGTGTATGACGAGGCGCGGCGCGGCGTTTTTCTCGCCGACCTCAAGGACAACGCGGCCGCGAGCAAGGCATTCAAGAACGGGGAATGGAACCAGGCCCGCATCGAGTGCCGGGGCGATCACATCCAGACCTGGATCAACGGCGTCAAGGCCGCCGACCTGAAGGATTCAATGACGCTCCAGGGCCTCATCGCGCTGCAAGTCCACGGCATCGGCGACGGAACGAAAAAGAAGCCCGGCGAAGAAGTCCGCTGGCGCAACCTCCGCATTCAGGAGTTGAAGTGAGCGGAGCGCTTTCGAATTGCGTCCGAGGGCGCGGCACTCACGCCGCATCAATGTTGCGATGAATTTCCAAGTTCCAAGCTCAAAGCTCAAAGGAAGTTCCAAAACCAAAGCCCTCGACGGTCGGTGGTGTTCGCGAGGATGGATTGGAGCTTTGAGTTTGGTGCTTCTTTTGAGCTTGGAACTTTGTCCTTGGAGCTTGGGTGCCACCGCACCGCCTAACATCGTCTTCATCCTCGCCGACGACCTCGGCTGGTCGGACCTCGCCTGCTATGGCGCGGATTTGCACGAGTCGCCGAACATCGACAAGCTCGCGAAGGAGAGTGTCCGTTTCACCCAGGCATACGCGATGTCAGTCTGCTCGCCGACGCGCGCGACGTTGATGACGGGCAAACACGCCGCGCGCCTCGGCATCACGATCTGGGCCGAGGGCGCGCTCAAAGGGCCGACGAACCACAAACTCCTCCAGGCCCACTCGCTCCACGACCTGCCGCACACGGAAACCACGCTCGCCACGCACCTCCAGTCCGCCGGCTACCTCACCGCGATCGTCGGCAAGTGGCACTTGGGCGACGCCGACCATTTCCCGGAGACGCACGGCTTCGACGTCAACATCGGCGGCACACACTGGGGCGCGCCGCAGACCTTTTTCTGGCCGTATCGCGGCACGGGTCGTTTCGGGTCGGAATTCCGCTATGTGCCGCACCTGGAGTTCGGCCAGCCCGGCGAATACCTCACCGATCGCCTGACCGACGAGGCGCTCAAGATCATTGACCACGCAGGCAAGCAGCCGTTCTTTCTCTATCTCGCCCACCACGCGGTGCACACGCCCATCGAGGCCAAGCCCACCGATGTGAAATATTTTGAGTCGAAACTCCGTCCCGGCTTGAACCACCAGAATCCCACCTACGCCGCAATGGTGAAGAGCCTTGACGAAAGCGTCGGGCGCGTGCTCACGCATCTGGAACAACGCGGTCTCGCGAAGAACACCCTCGTCATCTTCGCCAGCGACAACGGCGGTTACCTCGGCATGGACAAGCGCAACGGCCAGAGCGTGCCCGTGCCCGTGACCAGCAACGCGCCGCTCCGTTCCGGCAAAGGCGCGCTCTACGAAGGCGGCATCCGCATCCCGCTTCTCGTCAAATGGCCCGGCGTCACGCCGATCGGCGCGGAATGCGCAACGCCCGTCGTCCTCACTGATTTCTTTCCCACGCTGCTCGCCGCCGCCGGCGTGCCACGCCCCACGAACGCTGTTACCGATGGCCTCAACCTCAGCGCGCTCCTGAAAAATCCCGCCGCGAAGCTCGACCGCGACGCGCTCTTTTTCCATTACCCGCATTATTACGAGACGACCACGCCCGTCAGCGCCGTGCGCGCCGGCGACTGGAAGCTTCTCGAATACCTCGAAGACCAGCGCGTTGAGCTTTTTCATCTGAACGACGACCCGTTTGAGAAAACCGATTTGTCCAAGGTGCAACCCGTGAAAGCCGCCGAACTGTGCGACCGCCTTCACGCCTGGCGCGGATTGGTCGGTGCTGAGATGCCGAAGCCGAATCCGGACTATGTTCCGGGCGGGACGAAAAGGAAACAATGACGCCGAAGCTCCAACCTCCAACCTCCAACCTCCAAAGAAGCTTCAATACTCAAGCTCCAAACTCCAAGCCTGTCGTTTCACGCCCAATGTTTTTTGGAGCTTGGAGCTTAGGATTTCTTTGGATCTTGGTCCTTGGAGGTTGGAGCTTCGCTGCGGCCGTCGCAGTCCCGGCCACGCCTAACATCATTTTCATCCTCATTGACGACATGGGCTGGACGGATCTCGGCTGTTTCGGCAGCAAGTTTTACCAGACGCCCAACATTAACCGGCTCGCCGCCGGAGGAATGAAGTTCACCCAGGCCTATGCGGCCTGCCCGGTGTGTTCGCCCACGCGCGCCAGCATCCTGACCGGAAAATATCCAGCGCGACTGCACCTGACCGACTGGCTGCCCGGCCGCTCGGACCGGCCCGATCAAAAATTGCTTCGCCCTGAGTTCCTCCAGCACCTGCCGCTCGAAGAAGTGACGCTCGCCGAGGCGTTGAAGCCCGCAGGCTACGTTTCCGCGAGCATCGGCAAATGGCACCTGGGCGATGCGGGTTTCGAGCCGGAAAAGCAGGGCTTCGACCTCAACGTCGCCGGCGGCCCGGCCGGTTCGCCGACGGGATATTTTTATCCGTTCCAGACGCGCTTCGGCGTCATGCCTGGCCTCGAAAGCGGCAAGCCGGGCGATTATCTCACCGACCGACTCACGTCCGAGGCGGAGAAATTTATCGAGCGCAACAAAGGCAAGCCGTTCTTCCTCTACCTGCCGCATTACACGGTGCACATTCCGCTCGGCGCGAAGGAGGAACTCATTGCGAAATATCAGGCGCGCATCCAGTCGGGCGCAGCTCATACGAACGCCGTTTACGCCGCCATGATCGAAAGCCTCGACGAAGGGGTTGGCCGACTCATGAAAAAGCTCGATGAACTCAAGCTGACCGAACGCACGATCATTTTCTTCATGTCCGACAACGGCGGCCTGACGGTGAAGGAAGGGCCGAACACGCCCTCCACCTCGAACGCGCCGTTGCGCGCGGGCAAGGGCTACCTTTACGAAGGCGGCATCCGCGAACCGCTCATCATCAAATGGCCCGGCGTGGTTGAGCCTGGCAGCGTCAACAGCACGCCGGTCAGCAGCATTGATTTCTTTCCGACCATACTCGACATCGTGAACGGGAGGGTCGGCGTGTCGCCGGCCTCAACTTCGAGAGACGGCGGCACGCCGTCCCTCCCGGCGGTTGACGGCGTGAGTCTCGTGCCGTTGCTCAAGCAGTCCGGCGCGCCCAAGCGCGACGCGCTCTACTGGCACTACCCGCATTATGCCAACCAGGGCAGCAAACCCGGCGGCGCGATCCGCTCGGGCGATTGGAAACTCATCGAGAACTACGAAGACGGCAGTCTCGAACTCTACAACCTCAAAGACGACCTCGGTGAAAAAAACAATCTGGCTGGGAAAATGCCGGACAAGGCGAAGCAACTCGAAACCAAACTCGACGCCTGGCGCCGCGAAACCGGCGCGCAAATGATGCTGCCCAATCCTGCTTTTGACCCCAAGGCCGAGGCGTCCGTCCCGCCGGGCATGGCCGTCGGCCAGAAGCCCGGCGGCTCCGTGCTGCTCCACGCCCGCGACGCGACCGTCCACGGCACGACGGTCCGCTACGAGCCGCAGACCAACAAGAACACCATCGGATACTGGACGAAGCTGGAGGACTGGGTGCACTGGGATTTTCAAATCCTCAAGCCCGGCCGGTTCACCGTGGAAGTGCTGCAAGGGTGCGGCCCCGGCAGCGGCGGCGCGGAGGTGGCGTTCTCCGTCGGCGGCCAGACCTTGAGCATGACCGTGCAGGAAACCGGCGGCTTCCAGAATTTCGTCGCGCGCGAGATTGGCACGATCCAGATCGCTCAACCCGGCCTTTACATGTTGACCGTCAAACCGAGGACCAAGCCCGGCAAAGCCGTGATGGATTTGCGACAGGTGACGCTGAAGCCGGTTTCAAATTGAAGAGGACCGGGGAAGTGAACAACGAAGACGCGAAGGCGCGACGCGGCCCTGCCGCAACCGAAGGAGCGTGGCGTTCACGCCGCTTCACCGCCCGACAGCTTGGCACCGTGGGAAAAGTCCAACGCCCAGGATATTTCGCACGGTGAAGCGGTCCGCGCGTGGAGGGACCGCGCTCCTGTGCCGCTGGAAAAATCCCCGCAGGCCGCGAGCATGTCGAAGTGAGAGGTTCAAAGTTTCCGCGCCTCGTGTCATCGCGTCATCGCCAGCGCAACAGGTCGCGCGCGGAGCCGCCTGCGTGGAGTAACTTGAAGACCACCCAGCCCAGCGCCAGCAGCAGCACGATGACCAACAACCGCAGCCAGCGCATCTGCCGCTCGCGCTTCTTGAGCATTCGCGCCAGCTCCTCGTTGGAGTGTTTCAACCACTCCTCGCTCGAACCAATCTGGTAGTTGTCTTTCACCGGTGCGTTCTGGTTGCTTTGTCTGAAAGTATTTCGCAAGCCGCGAAAATGTCTGCATTCAAGACTCAAAAAGTCAGGAACAAGGGGCCGCGGGGCATCTCTTCCTGAATTCCTGGGTTCCTGATTCGTTTGACTGCGGTTCTGTCACGCTCACTTCAACGTTTTTAAGAAGGCAAAAAGGTCGGCAATCTCCTCCGGCATCATCCCTTCGAGGATTCCTTCGGGCATGATGGATTGTCCGGTGAAGCCCGCCTTCTCCACCCTGGCCGCTGCGATGCGCTGGTCCGGCACGTTCGGCTGGCGCAGGACAATCGCGTTCGCGTCCTGGGAAACGAGCAGACCCTCGATAAGCTCGTCGTCCTTCGTCTTGACGCGATATTTGCGGTAGCCGCCTTCCATCGCGGCATTCGGCGTGAGGATGTTCCGCAACAACGCCTCCACACCGGTGATGCCCACGCCGTCGAGCGCCGGCGCAATCTGTCCGCCCTTGCCGCCTTGCTGGTGGCACGTGAGGCAGATGCTC
This sequence comes from uncultured Verrucomicrobiota bacterium, assembly GCA_964539075.1. Classification (GTDB taxonomy): domain Bacteria; phylum Verrucomicrobiota; class Verrucomicrobiia; order Limisphaerales; family CAZIFU01; genus CAZIFU01. The sequence continues at coordinate 28,110 of CAZIFU010000244.1, forward strand.
GTGAAAAGTTCCCTGCCATGGTCGGGATTGCCACGCGCGCCGGCGAGCGTACGGAACTTCGCGAACTTCTCCGCCTGAACTGTCGCTTCAGCCTCAGTCAGCAACGTCGGCGCGTCCTCGACCGGCTCGGTGCGTGCGGCGCCGCTGAGCTTGCCCCAGTTTGCGCCGCTGAAATGGTGCGCGAGCGCCGCGGGTTTTGCCTCGCCCTGGAAGGTGAGGTCGAAATTCTCCCGGATGTTCTTCGCGGAGCAGGCCACGTTCCAGACGCGATACTCGGCGAGCCAGCCCGCTGTGCCACCTTTCCCCGGCGAGGTGCGGCCAATGTCGAGGCCGGTGAACGCGTCCGTCCTGGTATCCACGCTCGTCGCGTCGAGTTCGCCGTTGATGTAGATGCGGAACACGCCCTTCGCATCGCGAGTCACAGCGTAATGCGTCCACGCGCCGGGAGTGGTCTTCTTCTTCGCGACGACGATGTTCTGCGAACCGTTGACCCAAACGCGGAACTGCGAGTTGTAGAAGTTCATGTCGAGCACGCCGGGAGCGCCGAGGATGCCGTCCTGGTTGCCGATGTTTGCATCCAGCTTCGCCCAGCATTCAACCGTGAATGGACCGTCGAGCGTGAGTTTGGTTTCGACAAAGTCCTGCTTGCGGCCGCCGAGGCGCAGCGCGCGCTTCGCATCGCCGCCGAGCTCCTTCCATAGCGCGGCAATGCTCTCGTCCTTGGGCAACAGCACGTGCAAGCGCTCCACCGTGCTCAAGCCGACGTCCGCGCGCGCAACCGAGCCTGATTTCAGTCCGGCCATAAGCGCCGTCGCGCCCGCTTTGCTGCCCGCGAGCCGGTCGAGGGCGGTGCCGCGATGTGTCGGGGAAAGTTTCGGCAACAACTTCACGAGCCGCTCACTGGCATCGGTGGCCTTGGAGGCACCAAGTGCGGCAATCGCCGCTTCACGAACGGCTGGCTCGGCGGCATCGCTGGCGAGTTGCTCAAACAAATCAGCCGGGCCCGCGCCGAGGTCGCGCAGCGCGCGCAACGCGGCGAGCGATTCGGGGCGGAGCAGCGCCTGACTGGGCGGCGTGCGCGACGCGCCCCAGCCGCGTTTGAGCAACGCAACGAGCTCGGCCTCAGTGCCCGCAAGCTTGAACGCGCCCGCGACTTCGGCGCCGAGCGCGAGGTCGGAGACGTTGTTGCCGGCGAGCAACGCCTTCGCGGCAGAGGTGAGCGTGGGCGTGAGCCTGGCGGTGTCGAGGCTCGTCCGCAGGTTGAGCAGCGCGTGAAGAACGGCGACGCGTGAATTGGCATTCGCGAGCGCGGAGCCGAGGGCATCGCGGACGGCGGCCTCGCCGAAATGCGCGGCGAGTGTGCGGACTTCCTCGTCGCCGAGCGGGCGATTCAAATCGGGCACGAGTTTCGCCAGGCCGAGGGCGGATTCTTTGCCGCCGAGCGTGAGCGTGGCAAGGACGCGATTTTCCAGCGGGAGCGCTTTGCCTTCGGGGGAGTTCAGCAGCGCGGCGGTGGATTGCGGGTTCAACTCCATCGCCCAGCGTGCCATGTAGCGCTCGAACTCGCGTTCATACTTTTCCCAATCGCTGCCGGTGCTCAGTGGCTCGCGTCCGAGGCTGGCGGCGAGCGCCATCACGCGAGGGCTCGCATTTGGCACACGACGCAGAGCATCGCCAATCGCGGCGCGGACGCCCGGCTGCGCGTCACTGACCAGCAGTGACGCAATGCTGATGAACTCTGCTTCGGGTCGCGGCTGCGCGGCCGCGACGCGCGCGGCTTCGTGTCGGAGGTTTTCGTTCTTGTCGGCGGCGAGCGTTTGCAGCGTCGCAGTCGGAGTCGGCTTCAGTCCTTCCAGCGCCCACAGCGCGCCGAGCCGACGGTCGGCGGGAGCGGATTTGTCGGCGACGATATTTTCCAGCTCGGGCGCGAGGCTCGTTGCCTTGCGGTCGACGATCTCCAGCCATGCGAGGCGCGAGACGAGTGCGTTCGGGCCGCCGAGTTGGGCGACGAGTTCCGTTTCGGAGAGTTTTGTCAGATCGGGTGGAGTGACGCGCGGTTGGTCCTTGTGACGCACGCGCCAGATGCGGCCGCGGGTCTTGTCGCGGTCGGGATGCGTGCGCGGGACCTCGTTGTGCGAGATGATTCTGTTATACCAGTCGGTGATGTAAAGGCAGCCGTCGGGACCGAACGCGATGGCCACGGGGCGGAACCAGCGGTCGGTGGTCGTCATGAAGTCGGCGAGTTTCTCGTAGCGGTAACGCGGGCCGTCGGGCGTGGCCTTCACGACGTTGATCACGCTGGTGATCGGATTCGCGAGGTAGAAAATTTTCGTGCCGGCGGCGTAACGTGCTTCCGGCGTCCCGCCGGAAGTCCCATCGGGTTTCTTTCCCACCGGAGAAGTTGGATCTGCCGGCGAGACGCCGGCAGCACGTTGGAACGGCGTGTCGCGATCATCCGCGAGCGCGAGGCCGCTGAGGCCAGTGCCGCCCATTTGCGGCGGGTTGATCGTGCCGGGAAACAGCGGCTGATACGGCCGCAGCTTTTCCTTCGAGCCGGTGCGCACGTGGATGCCCGGTTCGTAGGGGACGATGGGATTGCCCTGGTCGTTCGCTTCCTGAATCCACATCTCGCCCGTGCGCGAAACGGTGAGGCCCCAGATGTTGTTCGGGCCGGCGGTGAGGTTCTCGAACGCGGAGCCGTCGAGCGTCATGCGGGCGAGCTTGCATTGGTTGAAGGGAATCTCGGTCGCGCCATCCGCGAACGCCCTGCCATCGGAGCGACGGACCTTGGAGTAGTTGAACAAACCTTGCGCGAGCAACAGCCAGCCACCGGGCGCGCGCGTGAACTGGTGCGGGAACAAATGCGAGTCCTGCGTGCCGAAGCCGGTGAGGATGACGTCGTGTTTGTCCGCGCGACCATCGGCGTCGGTGTCGCGGTAGAAGCGGATGTCGGGGCCGTATTGGACAAACGCGCCGTC
>CAZIFU010000245.1:0-3155 GCA_964539075.1 uncultured Verrucomicrobiota bacterium
GTGTTCAAAATCACGTCGAACGGCGTGTTCACCCTGCTGTTTTCGTTCAATGGCGGCAATGGCAGCGATCCGGAAGGCGGTTTGGTGCAGGCTCCCGATGGCAATTTCTACGGCACGACGCTGGCGGGCGGCGCGACCGACAGCGGCACCGTATTCAGGATCACGCCCGGCGGCGCGTTGACCAACTTGTATTCATTCACTGGCGGTCTCGACGGCAATTCTCCCGCGGCCAGTCTGACGCTGGGGAGCGACACCAATCTCTACGGAACCGCCGAAGGGACCACGACCACCAACCTCGGCACGCTCTTCCGCATATCCACCAACGGCGTGCTGGCGACTTTGGCCACCTTCAATGGGACCAACGGCGCCTCGCCGGTGGCGGCATTGATTCAGGGCAAAAGAGACGGGAATTTCTACGGGACCGCGTTCGATCAGGGACCGGCCGGCGGGGGCACGATTTTCCGGCTGGTCCCGTCGCCCACCATCACCGCTTTTACTGTGACAAACGGATTCGCGAAGATCACCTGGGTTTCGTTCACGAATGGAACTTTTCGTGCCGAGTTTAAGGCCGCCCTGACCAATTCGACCTGGACCGCGCTGGACCCGGATGTCGTGGCCACAAGCAACCGCACTTCCATCACTAACGACTTCGGCAGCGCCACGCAGCGTTTTTACCACATCAAATTGCTGCCTTGACGAATCGAGTCCCCCGCCTGGAACTTATCTCCTAAATGCCGTGGTAGGGCGCGTCGCTCCGCGCGCGCCGAGGGAGGCCGATTTGTACAGAAGGCCTGTTTTTTCGATTCACACCACGGCGCGCGCGGAGCGACGCGCCCTGCCAATTATGAGATGGCTTCTAACGCGTGCAGTCCGCTCTGCCTGAAGGCCGAAGCCTGGGTCGCCTGCGGGTTTTATCCTGTTCCTCCGCATGAACCGGCCGAAGCCCCGCAAGGTTTTGGACTGCGCCAGTCCTCTGGCGCTATCAATCTGCCTGCCACTCGGTCAAAAGCGCCAGAGGACTGGCGCAGTCCAAGACGCTGGCGCGACAACAGAAGCGCTAACCGGTTCATGGGTCCAATGCGCGGTCAGAAAACCGTGGAATCTACCCATGAACCGGCCTGGGAGCGCCGGCGTCTCGCCGGCCAAGTCACATGCGAAGAAGCCGGCGAGACGCCGGCGCTCCCAGGAGATGCGACGCGGTTCATGGTCCCAATGCATGCTTAAAAAGAAAGGAGGCTTCCCATGAACCTCGTGGCAGCCGACGTAAGGAGGTTCATTCCATTTCGGGCGAAGGAAGTCAGAGCCTCCTTACGTCGGCTGCTACGGTTCAGGGGCTCAAGGCGCGCACACCGTTCGGGGAATTCTCTCCCGGAAGGAGAGGGGGGGGAATCGTCGCCAGTGGGTTCGCAGTCTGAGCGCGCCCGTCTTGGTAGTGACCGGATGCCGTTCTCCCTCTCCCTCCGGGAGCCGGCCGGGGTGAGGGGATTTCCTGTGCGCCATGTACCGATGCTCATTCCGACGTGGTATTAGACCGCCGCAATTGACTCAACCCGGCCTTCATCCCGGTTATGCGAGCTGACCCGGGTTCGAACCTCAACAGACGCCTCGCCGGGTTGGAAGCTTGACGGTTTTTTCTCATCGCTTGGGTCACGTTGAGCGATTGACAGGATTTCAAGTTCATCTAAACGCAAGTTGGGCTGGTGTTTCCTCCGCGATTCGCAAATTGCGCTGATGATTCCTCCCCAATTCGCACTGATCGGAAGAGCTTCGGCTGCGCGGTGACTTGGAAGGACAATTTCCAGACGGTGTGAAGTTTCTTTTTTACACCAACCGTGAGAATGTCGGCTGGACTCTTGCTCACCCGTGCGAAACCCATTGACCACAAGCACTTCTGTTTATTGCGACAAAACAGTTTGAGCGCTTGGCATGGCGTTGGCTTAAAGCGATCCGGTCGTGCGTCTGCGAAAGGTTCGTGAAACCAAGACGGCAAACCGAAGTAAATAATGAGCATACATACTTACCGCATCGGCGAAGCGATTCACATCGCTTCGAAAACAACCTCGAACCGCGCTTCCGTTCTCGGCGCCCGCCGTCGGGTCCCGATGGGGCGTCTCCTTTTGGCCGGCCTCATGAATTTGTTGCTGGCGGCTTCCCTCCAGGCTGCGAAGCCCGCCCCACCGGCAGCGCCGTCCAATCTCGCTGCGTCGGGCGTCAATACAAACCAGGTGAATCTCACCTGGCAGGATAATTCATTGAACGAATCGGGCTTTATTGTTCAGCGGGCGATGTTATCCAGCGGCCCGTGGAGCCAGATCGGCACGACCGTCAAAAATGTACTTTTGTATACGAACCTCGGGCTGAGCGCTGGGACCACATATTATTACCGCGTTTGCGCCTACAACTCGCGGGGCAACTCGATCTATTCCGGCACGGCAAGCGCAACCACGGCCAGCCCGTGCAGCTACACGCTTTCTCCGACGGGCGCTTCCCCGGCCGCCAGCGGCGGCACCGGCTCCGTGAGCGTGACCACGGGTTCGACCTGTCCGTGGACTGCAACCAGCGGCGCCACGTGGATCAGCATCACGGCAGGCGCGAGCGGCACAGGCCCCGGATCGGTCAGTTACACAGTAGACGCCAACACCAGCACCAGTACGCGCACCGGCACGATGACCATCGCCGGCTCGACGTTCACCGTGTATCAGAACGGCGTTACTTGCACGTATTCGATTTCTCCGACCAGCGCTTCCCCAGCCGCCAGCGGCGGCCCCGGCTCCGTGAGCGTGACCACGACCGCGAGCTGTCCGTGGACGGCGACCAGCGGCGCCACGTGGATTGCGATCACGGCCGGCGCGGCCGGCACCGGTGGCGGATCGGTCAGCTATTCGGTTGCAGCCAACACCAGCACCAGTTCTCGCGCCGGCACGATGACTATCGCGAGCTCGACGTTCACCGTGAATCAGAGCGGCGACATCACGCCGCCCACCTCGGTCAGCCTGACCGCGCCAACGAGTGGCGCGACCCTCAGTGGCACAGCGAGTTTCACCGGCACGGCGACTGACGACGTCCTCGTGGGCAGGGTGGAATTCTGGTGCGATGGCTCCGTGCTCCTCGGCACCGCCACCACGGCGCCCTACACCATCAGCTACAACACTGCC
>CAZIFU010000246.1:0-17532 GCA_964539075.1 uncultured Verrucomicrobiota bacterium
AGGGTGTCTTGAACCTCACGCCATCTGGCAATCGCCGTGCGCAACCATTCATATTGTTCGCGCGAGAGCGCCACGCTGAGGGTTTTGCCGCGCACCTTGCGCGTCCATTGGTAGCACGGACCGCCTGCGCCCGGCCCGCGATCCTGCACGTATCCTTCACTGATCCAACCCAGGTCTTGGAAACGCTCCCGCAACCGCACGTAGCGGGCTTCGCATTGAGGCAGGGGGTCTTTCATTCACAAAAGAGTAGCACCGCTGTCAATAAGGCGGTATAACTACCGCTCTATGCACACTCCCTGCTTCCCCGCCTTCCGCTGCCGCCTGGCCGCCTTGGGTCGCCGCACCACCGCCACCCTCCGCCAAACCACCCTGGCTCAACTCCAGCAACACCTGCGCGATTTCCTGCCCGCGCCGCTGCTCTCCTCCGAAGCGGAGGGCCCCAACAGCCGACATAATCAAGCGTCGCGGTTATCACTTCGACCACAAGAAAGACAAGACTTGTGGTAAGTGATGGCTGGCGAGGACATTGATCGTTACTTTTCATCTTGGAGCGGGGAATGGTTAAGCTACGGTCCGTGGCTCGGAGCACCGCGCGAGCCGCGATTCTTTACCGGGCCTCGACTTCTTTTTCGGGAGATTCCCGACAACGAAAGAAGAATCCAAGCCACATTCATCGAAAGGGAAACGTACTACCACGGTCACAGCATCACCCCGTTCAAGCGGAACGAGGGAACAGGTAACGTCAGCATTCTTTACTTGCTCGGCCTTTCCAATTCGAAGTTGTTGAGTTGGTATGGCGGTCTCGTGCTGCCGAATTTTGGAAAAACCATATTCCCAAAACTGAATCCCCAAGACATCAAGGCGTTGCCAATCCGTCAAATTGATTTTTCCAACGCCGCCGACAAAGCGCGGCACGACAAGCTAGTAGGGCTGGTGGACAAGCAGTTGGGATTGATGCCCAAGCTACGCGCTGCCACGTCGGATTCGGAAAAGGCCACGCTCCAAAACGCCGTCACCGCCACCGACCAGCAAATTGATCAATTGGTGTATGAACTCTACAACCTCACGCCGGAGGAGATTGAACTGGTGGAGGGCGGCCAATGAGCGCCAGCTTTTGGACTGCGGTGGCAAGCGGAGCGCGACACCGCTTTCGCCCGGGCGGACAATTCCCGGATAATCGGGCATCATCGTGCGCTCGAAAGCGCCGTCGCCGCTCCGCTCTGCCGGCGCAGTCCAAATAAATCAACTCGTGTATGAACTCTACAACCTCACGCCCGAAGAAATCGCCCTCGTCGAAAGCGCGTAAGGTAGGGCGCGTCACTCCGTGCGCGCCGCCGCCTGCCTACAAACGAGTCCGAGCTTACGAGGGCGGCGCGCGCGGAGCGGCGCGCCCTACCAGCCTCCGCCAGGAATTCCGCGCGTGGCGCGCTTCGCTCCCAACGCCGCTCGAACGCGACACGTTGCTGATGCCCGACGCCATCGCCGAAAGCGTGGTGACCGAGGCCAGCCGCTTTCTCAACGCCGAATTGCCCGCCGATCTCGCCGAACGTCTCGCGGCCAAGGCGCATTACCTTTATCCGCGCCACCGGCATTTTCACAAAATGTTAAACCGCCCCGGCAATCGCGGTCGCGACAATCTTTACGTTTACATGCGCCACTGGACCTGCGGCTGGCTGAAACGCGAGCGCTACGCCTTGTTCAAACGCCTGCCGTGGTCTTACGCGCAGGGCAGGCGGCTCCCCGTCGCCGCCCCCAGCGTGCCCAAGAATTATCCCGACGCGAAGAAACTGGTGACGGAGGATTGCATCAAACCAATCAAGCTATGAACAACAACGATATCCTCGCACAACTGCAAGCCGCCCAGAACCAAGCCATGCAGACCACGCACGATTTGCAGATTGTTTTATGTTGGGTCACTTTAGCAATGTTCATCGTCAGCGCGTGGGTACTTTATATGTTCTACGCCAGGCTGCGCGACATCGCTGACGAGTTGCGCAAATTCCGCATCGCCTATCAGATGGCCGAAGTACGCAAGTCGCGCCCGCCTCAATCGCCTCCCCAACCAGATGAACTTGTTTAACCACCGGCGGCCGGTGAAAGCATCCTTGCACTGCTGCCTGCATGTGCCTATAATGAGCGTATGAAAACTCTAACGATCACCGAGGGGCGCGGACGGCTTGGCTACTGGCTTAAAAAGGCGACGCAAGGTGAGGACGTTGGTTTTGTGTTTGAGGGCAGGATTGTGGCGTTGCGCCCGGTGGAAGTGGTTTCCACGGATTACGCGCTGCAAGAATACGGTTTGACACCCGGTGAGCTGGCGGCGGCGGAAAAACGCATCAGCAAGGAACTGAAAGCCGCGCGCGCGCGGTGAAATGACACGGTTCACCGGGAGCAAAGATGATTTCCGTTGAACTGTCCAAGCGGTTCAAAAACATTGTGCGGGAAGCCCGGCGGGAAGAAGAAGTGTCCGCAGCCTTGCGGCTGGTGGTGGAGGGTTTTGGCAAACCGCACGCGCACACCGGGCTGGCCATTCGGAAATTGGGCAAACATCTTTACGAGTGCCGCACGGGTCTGGCGTGGCGTCTGGTGTTTGAAGCGCGCAAGGGCGTTTTGAATTTCGATTTTGCGGGCGATCACGGCGAGGTGCAAAATTATCTTCGAGGCAAACACTGAATTTCGCGCGTTTGAGGGCAATTCACCCTGCGCAGAAGGTAGGCCGGCACCCATCTGAGTCTGGCGCCCTCGGCAGGCCTGGGCCACCCCAAAACAAACTCTTGGCAAAGCCGCGGAACCCTTCTATAACGAGACCGGGCATAATTATGATCGCTGTTGAAGAACTCCTCAAACCTGTTTCCCCGGAACAGCCTTGCGGCGAGGACTTCACCTACAACGCCAGCCTTTCGAAACTGGAAACCCTCGTGCAGGGCAAGCCGGAAGTCGAAATGGGAGACTACAAAGTCCCCGCCGAAGAACCCAACTGGAAGGAACTGCGCGACTTGTCGGTCGAGTTGCTCAAGCAATCCAAACATTTGCGCGCGGTGGTGATTTTTTGCCTCGCCAACCTGCGCATTGACGGCCTGGCCGGTTTCCGCGACGGGCTGGCGGTCTTGTCGGGCCTGCTTCAGCAATACTGGGAAGGCGTCTACCCCAAGCTGGACGTGGAGGACAACAACGACCCGACCGAACGGGTCAACATCTTGAACGACCTGTCCGCGCCGGCCGGCACCGCGACCTACCAGTTCGTCCGCTTTTTGCAGCAGGCGCCGTTGTGCAATTCGGTGAGCATGGGCCGGTTCGGTCTGGCCGACATTCAGGCCTCCCAATCGCCCCCGGCGGAATCGTTGCCGGAAGGAAAACCGGTTCCGACCACGGCCCAGATCGAAGCCGCGTTCCGGGACAGCGACCAGGGGCAACTTCGCGAAACTTATGACGTGGTGTGCCAGGCCAACACGATGGTCACGGAACTCGGGACCTACTTGGACAACACCGTTGGCGCCGGGGGCGGGCCGAATTGGGATAACATATCGCGGACGTTGAAGGAGATTCAAAATGCCTTCGGTCCCTATCTGGAAGGCGCTGGCGCGGCGGACGAAGCCGGCGAGGCGGGGGCGGAAACAGGCGGCGGCGCGGCGCGGAGCGCGGGCGGTGGCGGCGGTGTGCGGAAGAACATCGAGTCCACGGCCGACGTGGTGGCGGCGCTGGACGCCATCTGCAAGTATTACCGGCAATATGAGCCGTCCAGCCCCATCCCGTTGATCCTCGAACGCGCCCGGCGGTTGGTGGACAAGGATTTCATGTCCATCATGAGCGATCTGACGCCCGAAGCGCTCTCGCAGTTGAAGGTCATCACCGGGGCCGGCGAAACCGCCGATAATCCGGCTTGACACCATTTCCAGACGGTATAAAAAACCATTAAACAACCGACAATTAATTCGGAGGTAAAATATTATGGCTAAAGCAAGCAGTCAAAAATTCATCGCGCGAAACCGCGCGCCACGCGTGCAAATCGAGTATGATGTCGAATTGTACGGGGCGGAAAAGCAGATTGAGTTGCCCTTTGTCATGGGCGTCATGGGTGACCTTTCGGGCAATCCGGCGGAAGCCCTCCCGGCGGTGGGTGACCGCAAATTCCTGGAGATCGACGTCGATAATTTCGACGAACGCCTCAAGGCCTCCAAACCCCGCGTGGCCTTTCAAGTCCCCAACACTCTGACCGGCGAGGGCAACATTGCCGTCGAAATGTCGTTCGAGAACATGGACGATTTTTCCCCCGCCGCCGTCGCCAAAAAAGTGGATTCGTTGAACAAGCTGTTGACCGCCCGCACGCAGCTTTCCAATCTGCTCACCTACATGGATGGCAAGAGCGGCGCCGAGAACCTCGTCGCCAAACTGCTGCAAGACCCGGCGCTCTTGCAGGCGGTTTCCTCCGCGCCCAAACCCAGTGAGCCGACCGCTTAATCCCACAGAAAGGAACCCCTTTTATGCCAGACGAAGCCACACAATCGCAAGCCCAGGCCGCACCGGCCGCTGAAGTCACCGAGTTTGAGTCACTCCTGAACAAGGAGTTCAAACCCAAAACCTCCGCCGCCAAGGACGCGGTCAAGACCGCCGTCCAGACCCTCGCCGCCCAGGCGCTGTCGGCCACCACCCTGATTTCGGACGACGCGGTCAAAACCATTGAGGCAATGATCGCGGAGTTGGACAAAAAGCTCTCCGAACAGATCAACCTCATCATCCACCACGAGGACTTCAAGGCCCTCGAAGGCACCTGGCGCGGCCTCCACCACCTGGTCAACAACACTGAAACCGATGAACATCTGAAAATCAAGGTTTTCAACATCTCCAAAAAAGATGTCGCCAAGACGTTGAAAAAGTTCAAGGGCACCGCTTGGGACCAAAGCCCGTTGTTCAAAAAAATGTACGAAGAAGAGTTCGGCATGCCCGGCGGGCAGCCCTACGGCGCGATCATCGGCGACTATTATTTCGATCATTCGCCGCCCGACGTGGAAATCCTCCAGGGGATGGGCCAGATCGCGGCCGCGGCGCACGCCCCGTTCATCAGCGCGGCCTCGCCCACGTTGTTGAACATGGATTCCTGGCAGGAATTGAGCGATCCGCGCGATCTCACCAAAATTTTCCAAAGCGCCGAATACGCGCCGTGGAAATCGTTGCGTGAATCGGAAGACGCCAAATACATCGGCCTGACCATGCCGCGGTTTTTGTCGCGCATCCCCTACGGCTCGAGGACGAATCCGGTCGAAGACTTCGACTTTGAGGAAGACACCGAAGGGGCCGACCACAACAAATACGTCTGGTCCAACGCGGCCTATACGATGGGCACGAACATCACCCGCGCCTTCAAGCTTTACGGCTGGTGCGCGCGCATCCGCGGCGCCGAATCCGGCGGCATGGTCGAAGGGCTGCCTTGCCACACTTTCCCGACCGACGACGGCGGCGTGGACATGAAGTGCCCCACGGAGATCGCCATCACCGACCGCCGCGAGGCGGAGCTGGCCAAGAACGGTTTCATGCCGCTCTCGCACTGGAAGAACACCGATTACGCGGTGTTCGTCGGCGCGCAGTCCTTGCAGAAGTCGGCCACCTATGACGATCCGGACGCGACGGCCAACGCCAACCTGGCCGCGCGGCTGCCGTATCTGTTTGCGACGTGTCGCTTCGCGCATTATCTGAAGTGCATCGTGCGCGACAAAATCGGCTCGTTCAAGGAACGGGCGGACATGGAAATGTGGCTCAACAAATGGGTTTCCAAGTACGTCTGCTCGGACCCCAATGCGCCGGAAGAAGCCAAGGCCAAGCTGCCGCTGGCGGCGGCCGAGGTGGAAGTCAAGGAAGTCGAAGGAAATCCGGGTTACTATAGCTCGAAGTTTTTCCTCCGGCCGCATTACCAATTGGAAGGGCTGACCGTCTCGTTGCGGTTGGTGTCCAAGCTGCCCTCCGCCAAGGCGGGCGGTTAAACCGGGCGGGTTGACCGATGTTTTGACCCGCGATGCCGCGCCCTTTGCGGGTCACGAATAATGAATGAAAAAATAAGATCAAACCGGATGCCCGGGCGCAGGCATCCCTAAAAAAACAGAAGGAGTAAACTTATGGCATTTGATGCCTTTCTTAAAATAGCGACAATTCCGGGCGAATCCACTGACAGCAAGCACAAGGAATGGATCGAACTGGCCGAATACGGCTTCGGGGTCAAGCAGCCGGCGGCGGGTTCGCGCAGCGACGGCGGCGCGGCTACCGGCGGGCGGGCGGACTTCGAAAACTTCACCTGCAAAAAAAGCCTCGATAAGGCCTCGCCGAAACTGATGTTGTCCTGCGCCAAGGGTGAGCACATCAAAGAGGTCAAGGTCGAGCTTTGCCGCGCCACGGGCGACAAACAGCCTTACCTGGAGATCAAATACTCCGACGTCATCATCACCTCGGTCAAGCCGGCCGGCAGTGGCACGGGCGAAGGGCTGCCGACCGAAGACCTGGAATTCAATTTCGGCAAGGTCGAAATGACGTATTTCGAAACCGACCACAAGACCGGCAAGCCGGGCGGCAAAGTCATCGCCGGCTGGGATCTGGTCGAAAACAAATCGGCTTAATCCTCCGGTCCAAAAGCGGTTTTTTATTCACCGTTGCGCTCCTCCGTCGGAGGAGCGCGCGTTGCTTGATGAGCGCCGAAGAACACATCCGGGCGGGGCAACTGGAAGAAGCCTTGAAGGAACTCCAGGGCGCCGTCCGCAACAAGCCGGAGGATTCGCGCCTGCGGGTGTTTCTCTTCCAGCTCCAGTGCGTCATGGGCAAATGGGAAAAGGCGCTCACGCAGCTTCAGGTCCTCGCCGGGTTGAACGCCGACACGATGCTGCTCGCCCAGGTGTTTCGTCCGGTCATCAATTGCGAAGTGCTGCGCCGGGAAATTTTCGACGGCAAGCGCACGCCCATCATTTTTGGCGAACCGATGGAGTGGGTGGGCATGCTGGTACAGGCCAATGAACTGATCGCCAAAGGCCAGTTCAAAGCGGCGCTCGAATTGCGCGACAAGGCGTTCGACTCCGCGCCCGCCACCGCCGGGAAAGTGGATGACAAGCCTTTCGAGTGGATCGCCGATGCCGATCAGCGCCTGGGGCCGATCCTGGAAATCATCCTCGAAGGCCGTTACGTCTGGGTGCCCTTCTGCCGGATTAAACGCATTCACATGGAGAAGCCGGCTGACTTGCGCGACCTGGTCTGGGTTCCGGCGCAATTCGTCTGGACCAATGGGGGCGAGGCTTCCGGGCACATCCCGACGCGCTACGTCCGCACCGAGGACTCCACCGATGGACCGCTGCGGTTGGCGCGCAGGACCGAATGGACCGAGCAGGACGGCGGGATTTGCCTGGGACTCGGCCAGCGGATTCTGGCCACCGACCAGACCGAGTATCCGCTCCTGGAATGTCAGACCATTGATTTGACGCACGCCGGGTAGGCTCTTGCTGGCAACCTCCATGACGCATGGCCGAGCTGACTCCTTCTGAAAAACTTCAGCCCTGCCTGCTGGACCGGCTGACCGACGACGAGCCTAAAAACCCCCAGGAAAGCCGCTCCCAGCGCGTGGTGTCCGCGCAACGTTACAAACGCGGCGTCCTGCGCGACCTGGAGTGGCTCCTTAACGCCAGCGCGCACCTGCCGCAAGAGGGCAAAAAGAAATTCCAACTCAGCGATTATCCCGAAGCCTTGCGGTCGGTCCTCAATTACGGCACCCGGCAGTTGTGCGGTCTGATGGCCCCCAACATGCAGGAACTGGAACGCCAGATGGCCGAAGCCATCCAGATTTTCGAGCCGCGCATCATCCGCCAAAATTTCAGCCTCAAGGCCTCGCTGGACCGGCACTTGATCGGGTTTGAAATCCAGGGCGAGTTGTGGGCCGACCCGATCCCCGAACAGCTTTTCATCAAAACACAAATAGACCTGGAAACCGGCCAGTGCAGTTTAGGAGATCGCGGCGATGGATGAGCGGCTGCTCGAACACTACAACAATGAACTGCGCCATTTGCGGGAAATGGCCGGGGAATTTGCGCGCGAGTTCCCCAAGATCGCCGGCCGCCTGGCCCTGGACAAGGACGCCAAGGAAATTTGTCCCGACCCGTACGTCGAGCGGCTCCTCGAAGGCTTCGCCTATCTCGCCGCCCGCGTCCATCTGAAGCTCGATGCGGAATTTCCCCGCTTCACGCAGTCGCTCCTGGAGACGGTTTATCCGCATTACCTCTCGCCCATCCCCTCGATGGCTGTCGTGCGGTTTGATCCGGATGAAAACGAGGGGGCGCTGGCCGAAGGGTTCGTCGTTCCGCGCGGGACGCTCTTGCGCAGCACGCTGGGCAAGGGCGAGCGGACCGCCTGCGTCTTCCAATCCGCCCACGATGTCCGCCTGCTGCCGCTCAAGGTCAGCGAAGCCCGCTACTTCACCCGCGACCTCGCCGAGTTGAACCTGCCCCAGTCCTCGCAGGCCAAGGCGGCCATCCGCCTGCGCTTGCAAGCGACCGCCGGGCTGACCTTCGACAAGATCAGCCTGGACCCGGTCACGTTTTTCATCCGCGGCGCCGATGAATTTCCGGCGTTGATCTGCGAGCAGATTTTTTCCCGCAAAGCGGCCCTGGTGGTCCAGTCCGTCGCCGACCGCGGAAAGACCCTGGCCTCGCTGCCCTCGGCGAACATCCGCCGCGTCGGCTTCGGCAACCACGAGGCGTTGCTGCCCGCCAGTCCGCGCGGCTTTGAGGGATACCGCCTGCTGCGCGAGTATTTCGCCTTCCCGCAACGGTTCCTGTTCTTCGAGCTTTCCGGCTTCGCCCAGGCGGCCAGACAATGCAAAGGCGACCAGCTCGATCTGGTCATCGCCTTGAAGGAACAGGAAACCCGCCTGGAAGGACGGCTCAATGCCTCCTGCTTTGAATTGTTTTGCGCGCCCACCATCAACCTGTTTTCCAAGTCGCTGGACCGCATTTCCCTCTCCGACCGCGTCTCGGAATTTCACGTGGTGCCGGACCGGAACCGGCCGCTGGATTTTGAGATTTTTGAAATCGAAAACGCCACCGGTTACGGCGCGCTGGCCGGCGAGGAACAGGAATTCCGCCCGTTCTACCTCGCCCGCGACACGGACACGGAAAGCGGCGCGTTCTACACGACCAACCGCGTCCCGCGTGTGCTGACGGCCAGGGAGAAACAATTCGGCCGCAAGTCCAACTATTCGGGCACCGAAATTTATCTCTCGCTGGTGGACGCGAACGACGCGCCGTATCGTTCCGAGCTCCGCCAGCTCGGCATCAAGGCGCTGTGCACCAACCGGCATCTGCCCATCCAGATGGCCGTGGGCGTGGGCCGCACGGATTTCACCATGGACATGAGCGCGCCGGTCGGTTCGATCCGCTGCCTGAGCGGGCCGACGCTGCCCCGGCCCTCGCAGGCCGAAGGCCGGTTCACCTGGCGGCTCATCAGCCATCTTTCCCTCAACTACCTTTCCTTGATTGACTCCAAAGGCGATGAAGGGGCCGGCGGCTTGCGCGAAATTCTCAAGCTCTACAGCGACAGCAACGACCGCCAGACCTTGAAACAAATCGACGGGTTGCGTTCGGTCAAGGCCACTCCCGTCGTGCGCCGCGTGCCGGCGCCGGGGCCGATCACCTTTGCGCGCGGGCTGGAAATCACCGTGAACTTTGACGAAACAGCTTTTGAGGGCACGGGCGTTTTCATTCTCGGTTCCGTGCTGGAACAGTTTTTTGCCAGATATGTCTCCCTCAATTCCTTCACCGAGACGATCATCCGAACCCAACAACGCGGAGAAATCACCCGATGGACGGCACAAGTGGGCAAACGCCAGATCATTTGATCGAAAAGATCGCCAAGCGGCCCTACGAGTTCGACTTTTTGCGGGCCGTGCGGCTGCTCGAATGCCAGTATCCAGACCGGCCGCGCATCGGCTACTCGATTTCGCCGGCGCAGGACCCGATCCGCTTCGGGCAAAATCCTTCGCTGCGCTTCGCGTCCTCCATGATTGATGAATTGCGCCGCACCGACGCCAATCCCGTCCCCCGGCTTTTCATCCATGGCCTCGGCCTCTTCGGACCCAACGGCCCCTTGCCACAGCACTACACCGAATACGCTCACGCCCGCCAGCTTCATCACGGCGACCAGACTTTCACGGCCTTCTTGAATGTCTTCCATCACCGGATGATGTCCCTGTTTTACCGCGCCTGGGCCGCCAATCAAAAACCCCTGGACCTGGACCGCCCCGGCGAACAGCATTACGCCTTTTACATCGGAAGTTTTTTAGGTCTCGGCATGGAATCGTTGCAGGAGCGCGACGCCGTGAAGGATTGGGCCAAACTTTATTTCGCCGGCCGGCTCGCCTGCCAGACGCGCAACGCCGAGGGACTCGAAGCCATCCTCCAGGACTTCTTCGAAATCAAAGCCGAGATTCAAACTTTCGTGGGCCGCTGGATGAGCCTCCCGTCCGACAGCCTGTGCCAGTTGGGCGACTCCCCGGAGACCGGCAGCCTCGGCCTGACCACCATCGTCGGCTCGCGCATCTGGGAGTGCCAGCTCAATTTCCGCATCAAGATGGGCCCGATGAATCTGGCCGATTACGAGCGCATGCTTCCGCACGGCGACGCCTTCCAGCGCCTCAAATACTGGCTGCTCAACTACGTCGGCGAACATTTCTTCTGGGACGTGCAACTCGTGCTCGAGGCCGGCGAAGTGCCCGACACCTGCCTGGGCCGCGCCGGGCGGCTGGGCTGGACCTCCTGGCTCAAGACCAAACCCTTCGACCGCGACGCCGATGACCTCGTCCTGGTCCCCCCGTCAAATTGATTTGCTTTGGCGACCGCATCGGACTTAAAAAGGTGGGATCACAATCAACTCATAACGCATCATGGCTGAAATCAAACGCGCCACTCTCTTCGGCAAACTCAATCCGCTGGCCTACAGAGCCGTCGAAGCCGCCACCGTCTTCTGCAAGCTGCGGGGCAATCCCTACGTCGAAACCGTCCACTTCCTCCATCAACTCCTCCAGTTGCCCGATTCCGACGTGCATAAAATCATCAAGCACTTCGGCGTCGAACCCTCGCGGCTCGCTTCCGACCTCATCGCCGCGCTCGACAAGCTGCCGCGCGGCGCCACCTCGATTTCAGATTTTTCGCCGCACATTGAAAACGCCATCGAACGCGGCTGGGTTTACGGCTCGCTCATGTTCGGCGAATTCCAGGTCCGCACCGGCTATCTCATCGTGGCCTTTTTGAAGACCGCCGAGTTGCGCAATGTCTTCCTCAACCTTTCCAAGGAATTCGCCAAGCTCAAACTTGAAGCGCTCACCGATGATTTCGCGAAAATCGTCGGCGGATCGCCCGAAGACCGCCTGGTCGCCAGCGACGGCTCCGGCATGACCGCCGGCGCCGCGCCGGGCGAAGCCAGCGGCGCGATGGCCCCCGCCCAGATGGGCAAACAGGAGGCGCTCAACCGCTTCTCCGTGGACCTCACCGAAAAGGCCCGTAAAGGCGAACTCGATCCCATCGTCGGGCGCGACGAGGAAATCCGCCAAGTCGTGGACATCCTCATGCGCCGACGCCAGAACAATCCCATTCTCACCGGCGAAGCGGGCGTGGGCAAGACCGCGGTCGTCGAGGGTTTCGCGCTGCGCATCGTCTCCGGCGATGTTCCCCCCGCCCTCAAGGACGTTTCGTTGCGCACACTCGACATCGGCATGTTGCAGGCCGGCGCGAGCATGAAAGGCGAGTTCGAGCAACGCCTCCGCCAGGTCATCGAAGAAGTCCAGCAATCGCCCAAGCCGATCATTCTTTTCATTGACGAAGCGCACACGCTCATCGGCGCGGGCGGCGCGGCGGGCACGGGCGACGCGGCGAACCTGCTCAAACCGGCCCTGGCGCGCGGCACCTTGCGCACCGTGGCGGCGACCACCTGGGACGAATACAAAAAACATTTCGAGAAAGACCCGGCGCTCACCCGGCGCTTCCAGGTCGTTAAGGTGGACGAGCCGTCCGAGGAAAAGGCCATTCTGATGATGCGCAGCATCATTGCGCCGTTGGAGAAACATCACAAAGTCCAGATCCTCGACGAGGCCATTGAAGCGGCCGTGCGCCTCTCGCACCGCTACATCTCGGGCCGCCAGTTGCCCGACAAGTCCGTCAGCCTTATTGACACCTCCTGCGCCCGCGTGGCCGTCAGCCAGCACGCGGTGCCGCCGGAAGTGGACGATTGCCGCCGTCGCATCCAGGCGCTCGAAACCGAGCAGGAAATTCTCAACCGCGAGACCAGCGTCGGCATGGACCACAAGGTTCGCGCCAATGAAATCGCGGACAAACTCGCCCAGGAACGCGCGGCCCTCGTCGAGTTGGAAAACCATTGGAACGAAGAAAAGGTGCTCGTCGGAAAAATCCTCGATCTGCGCGCCCAGCTTCGCGCCGCCGGCTCCACCATCGAGGCCAAGCCCGTGGAAATGAAGCCCGGCATGGCCGCCGATCCCAAGAAGGCGCTCACCACCGAGCAACGCGACGCGCTCCTGGCCGAGTTAAAGCCGTTGCAGGAAAAGCTCGGCGTTTTCCAAGGCGAGTCACCGCTCATTTTCCCCAGCGTGGACCAGAACGCCATCGCCAGCGTGGTCGCCGACTGGACCGGCATCCCGGTTGGGCGCATGGTCAAAAACGAAATCGAGCAGATCCTCAAGCTGGCCGATCACCTGGAGCGCCGCGTCATCGGCCAGCGCCACGCGCTGGAAATGATCTCCAAGCGTGTCCAGACCAGCCGCGCGCGGCTGGACAATCCGAACCGGCCGATTGGCGTCTTCATGCTCGTCGGTCCCAGCGGCACGGGCAAGACCGAAACGGCGCTCACGCTGGCCGAGACGCTTTACGGCGGCGAACACAATTTGATCTCGATCAACATGTCGGAATACCAGGAGGCGCACACCGTGAGCACGCTCAAAGGCTCGCCGCCGGGCTACGTCGGTTACGGGGAAGGGGGCGTGCTCACCGAAGCCGTCCGCCGCCGGCCTTACAGCGTGGTGCTGCTGGACGAGGTGGAAAAGGCCCACCCGGACGTGCATGAGATTTTCTTCCAGGTCTTCGACAAGGGCTGGATGGAGGATGCCGAAGGGCGGGTGATTGATTTCAAGAACACCATCATCATCCTCACCAGCAACGCCGCGCAGGATGTCATCATCAACATGTGCAAAGACCCGGAACTGATGCCCAGCGCCGAGGGGTTGGAGAAGGCCATGCGCGGGCCGCTGGTGAAAGTATTCCCGGACGCCTTGCTCAACCGGTTGGTGGTGGTGCCGTTTTACCCGATCAGCAAGGAAATGCTCCGCACGATCATCAAGCTCAACCTGTCCCGTGTGGAAAAGCGCGTCCGGCAGAACCACAAGGTGCCGTTCACCTTCGATCCGAGCGTGCCGGAGTTGATCGGCACGCGCTGCACCGAGCTGGAGCGGGGCGCGCGCATGGTGGACGCGCTGATCACCAACTCGCTGCTGCCGGAAATTGGCCGCGAATTTCTCACGCGCCTGTGCAACGGGGGCACGATCAGCCGCGTGCACGTGACGGTGAAGGACGACAACTTCGCGTTTGCGTTTGATTGAGCGACGGGGCAGCCCCGACGATTCGACAAATCGCGCTGACCGTTTGCCGGGGTGGAACGCGTGAGCCTGTTTGGAAACCCGCTCACCCTTATCCTACCCATGAACCGTTCGTATCACCGCAAGGTCTTGGAGTGCGCCAGTCCTCCGGCGCTTTCGACAACCCACGACTTCCAAAGCGCCAGAGGACGGGCGCAGTCCAGGACGCTGACGCGACCAAGCTCGGTTTTCTCCGGTTCAGGGGCACAATTCACGGCTTTGTGCGGGCTGTGGAATCTCTCCCCATCGGATGGGGAGAGGGAACAGCAAAAATTGAACCACGAATGGACACGAATGAACACCAATTGAGAGGGGCTTGGCGAATCCCGAAAACTTTCGGGGGAGACTGGCCTGGGCGGCGCATCGAATGGTGAGAACGATTGCTCCTGGTTTTCACGTCTGGTTGATGGAATTCGTGTTTATTCGTGTCCATTCGTGGTTTCCCAGACGGCATCTTTGCGGCCAGGAGGGCGCAGGATTCGGATTGCCACTTTCCCAAATTGGGCTATAAGAATCCCATTGACCAACCAGGATTGCCATCATGCCACTGACTCAAGCCAACCGGGAAATCGCCATCGAGACGCCTTTGGGCACCGACGCGTTGTTGTTGCGCAGCGTTTCCATCCAGGAACAGTTGGGCCGGCTCTTCCAGATGGAAGCCGACCTCATCAGCACCAACGACAAGGTCAATTTCGATGACATCGTCGGCCAGAACGCCACCATCCGCCTGAACCTGCCGGGCACCAACGAGCCGCGCCACTTCAACGGGTTCGTCAGCCGCTTCGTCCAGTTGGACAGCGAGGCGGGTTATCCCCATTACCGCGCGACGCTCGTGCCGTGGTTGTGGTTTCTGACGCGCACGGCGGATTGCCGCATCTTTCACAAGGGCATGGAGAAACCGCCGGACAAAATGACGGTGCCCGGCATCATCATGAAGGTGTTCTCGGACCACGGCTTTTCGGATTTCAAGGACCGGACGTCGGGGACGTACCGCGAATGGGAGTATTGCGTGCAGTATCGCGAGACCGATTTCAACTTTGTGAGCCGGCTCATGGAACAGGAGGGCATCTACTATTACTTCGAGCATGAAAACGGCAAACACACGCTGATGCTGGCCGATTCCCTGAGCGGGCATAATCCATTCGCCAGCTATGATGCCATCAAATTCCGGCCGCGCGGCCAGGTGGGCACCGCCAAAGGCGACGTGACGACCTGGACGCTGGAACAGGAGGTCCAGCCCGGCGCGTATGCGCTCAATGATTTCGATTTTGAAAAGCCCAAGAAGGCGCTGCGCACCAGCAAGAACATCACGCGCAATCACGCCTCGGCGGCTTTTGAAATCTACGATTTCCCCGGCGAATACGTGGAGCATAGCGACGGCGAAACCTACGCCCAGATGCGGATCGAGGAGTTGCAGGCGCAACACGAAGTCCTCCACGGCCAGGCCCTGGCGCGCGGCGTGTGCAACGGCTGCACTTTCTCCCTCGAAGAGCATCCCCGCGACGACCAGAACCGCGAATACCTCATCACCTCCACCGCGATCCATCTCGACGCCGGGAGCTTCGACAGCGCCCAGAAAGGGCCGGGCGAGTTGTTCACCTGCCACTTCACGGCGATTGATTCGAAGGTCCAGTACCGGTCGGCGCGCTTGACGCCCAAACCGCTGGTGCAAGGCCCGCAGACTGCCATCGTGGCCGGCCCGGATGGCGAGGAGATTCACACCGACAAATACGGCCGGGTCAAGGTGCAGTTCCATTGGGACCGCTACGGCAAGGGAAACGAAAACGCCTCGTGCTGGGTGCGCGTTTCCCAGGAACGGGCCGGCAAGAAGTGGGGCAGCGTCAACATCCCGCGCGTCGGCCAGGAGGTGATCGTCGAGCATCTGGAAGGCGACCCGGACCGGCCGATCATCACCGGCCGGGTCTATAACGGCGAATCCATGCCGCCCTATGACCCGCCCAAAATGGGCACGATCACGAGTTTCAAGTCCAATACCAAGGGCGGTGGCGGCTTCAACGAATTGCGTTTCGAGGATAAGAAAGGCGAGGAACAAATCTTCATCCACGCCGAACACAACCAGGACATTCGCATCAAAAACGATTGCTTCGAGTGGATCGGCAACAACCGCCATCTCATCGTCAAAAAGGACCAGCTCGAAAAAGTCGAAAACAACCGCCACGAACAAGTGACCAACGATCATTGCGAGGAGATCGGCAAGGACCGGCATTTGTTGATCAAGGGCAAGGAAGCCAAAGAAGTGGTCAACACCCAATCCTTCAAGGTCGGTGGCGACGTGACCGAGGAGTTCGCCAAGAACCACTCCGAAGTCGTCACCGGCAACTATTATCTCAAGGCCGACAACATTGTCATCGAGGGTTTGACCAACGTCACCATCAAAGTAGGCAATAATTTCATTGCGATTGAAAAGAGCGGCATCAAAATAGGCTGTGACGAACCGAGCGCGACGGTCGAAACCAGTTCCATGGGCGACACCACGTTGAAGTCCACCATGAACCTCAAAGCGGAGGCCATGATAGAAGCCGGCCTCAAAGGCAACGCGGGTGCCAAGGTCGAAACGCCCGCCATGCTCACCCTCTCTGGCTCCGCCATGGTGAAGATCAACTGATCAGAGCTCCCCCATGCCCAGCGCCAAAAGTGGAACTGCCGGAGCGCTCGTGCCGCCCACCGCACCGGAGGTGGCGCAGGAGGCCGACGTGGCCGATCCCGGCGAGGTGGAAAAAATCAAGGCCGAACAAATTCAGAAAAAGGCCGGCAAGTACGGCTCCGCCCAGGTCAAGCCCCACAAGCCGCCCGCAACCGAAGAAGAAAAAGAAAAAAAGAAAAGCTGGATCGAAATCAAACTCGTCGATGTGGAGGGCCAGCCCGTGCCGGGGGAACCCTACAAGGTCACGCTGCCGGACAACTCCCTGGCCAGTGGCACGCTCGACGAAAAGGGCTTTGCGCGGATCGAGGGCTTCGAGCCGGGCAGTTGCAAGGTGACTTTCCCCAATCGCGACAAACGCACGTGGAACCCAAAGTGACGCCCGGCCGGACTTCGGCGCGCGTACGATGATCTCTTTATGCCCAGCCTGGTAATTGCAACTGAGGGGGACACGCTGTGCGGACTGGCGATCGCGGCTGGATTTCTCGATTGCCAGCCGCTGCGCGACGAGCCAGCCAACAGCGCCTTCCTCACCCGTGATCTGCAGCCGGGCGACGTGGTGACGATCCCGGATCTGGCGACCAAGGACGAATCGAAATCCTCGGAGACGACGAGCGTGTTCCTGCTCAAGAGCGCGCCGCCCGTGCTGGTGCGTTTCACGCACGGTTCGCGCGACAAGCCGTATCGCGAAGACGCCTCGCTTGCGTTTTTGAACGTGAGTAATTTCGTGACGAACAAGGGCGGTCCCAACAGCAACAAGGCATTTCCCTCCGCCACCCCGTTCAACGAGAACGGTGACGTGGACCCGGACACGTTCAAGATTGAAGTCGTCGATCCGGCCGGACCGAAGACCGTGAAGGTCGTGCTGGAGGCAATGAAACCGAAGTTCGCCCCGGATGGCACCATCGCCGGACATGAGCTGTTTCCCGCGGGCAAGGAGCACGACGATCGGATGCTCGAAGTTTCCTGTGTGAAGGTCCCCAGCGCGGTCTGCTCCCGCTCGCCCTACCTTCGACTCGTGGTCGATCCGCAGGACAAGGCGGCATTGTCCAATCAGACGTTGCTCGTGACCGACCAGGCCGACGGGCTCGAAAGCGACAACGACAAAATTGAAATCCTCGACCAGCAAGTGCGCGTCTCGTACGTCCGGGAGAAATGTCCGGCAGCCAGCCCGAACAAATGCACCGTGCGGGCGCAGTTGCCCATGGGC
>CAZIFU010000247.1:0-2139 GCA_964539075.1 uncultured Verrucomicrobiota bacterium
AGTGGTGGATGCCCCAGTGGTCTTCATCGTTCTGGGGGATTTGCGCGGACACGAAAAACTGGCAGCGGCCCTCGAACCGCTCGTTGCCGCCGGAACATTTGACCGGAAAATTGCGGATGGATGGCTGGGTGCGGCCGGCCAACTGTATGGATCGAACCCGCAAATGGCGCGTGACGAAGCGATTCGCAGCGCCTCGCTGGCGGCCATGACCTTGATGCTCGCGGCGGGAGCCAAAGGCATGGCCAGCGGACCGATGATCGGATTCGATCCCGATGGCGTCCGGCGCGAGTTCCAGATTCCAGATCGCTATGTGCCGGTCATGCTGCTGCCGGTCGGCTACGCGTCCGTTGGAAACTGGGCGCGCAAACCGCGCTTTGCGTTGAATGACGTGCTGTTTCTTGGCAGCGGCCAAGACCTGCCAGCTTGAGTTACTACTGATAGGAGTTTGCTTTCTGGACGGTCCGCGGTTCAGGGAGAATTGCTTTTGCGTCGGGTTCATTGGAGGTGATTTTGGCCCTTTGTAGGCTGTTCACAAGCCTCGTTAACGGAATGTTGCAAGCTCGCATCGCATTTGCCGAACGACCACTATTCGCCGCAAGGAAACGGTGGAGTTACCGGGGTCGTTGGCCGCCCAGGAGGAACCCCAAACGAGTGAGATGGAAGGTCTCAAGGTGGCGTTCTTGCGAATGATCGCCGGTCTGCACGAGCCGTATCGCGAGGCGCTGGTGCTGACCGAGTTTGACGGCCTGACGCAGCAGCAACTGGCCGGGCGGCTGGGCATCTCGCTCTCCGGTGCGAAGTCGCGGGTGCAACGCCGACGCCAGCAGCTGAATGAGATGCTCACCGAATGCTGCACCTTCGAGCTTGACCGGCGCGGCAAGGCCATTGACTGCGCCCCCCGAGGGAAGACGGAATGCGCCGAGTGTGGGTGACCCGAATGTCGAATGAGGAATTTCGAATGCCGAACTGACTGAACTTCGCAATTCGGACTTCTGCATTCGCACTTTGTCCGCGTCTCTCCTACCGGGTGCAGAGATTGGGCACCGCGACTCTTTCAAAAAGATGCGGGTTGGCCACGACGCTGGAAGGATAGGCACCGAGGGCGGCTCTGAAATCTGGGTGGCTGAAGGCGGCTTTGAAATGAGCCACCGACTCCCACACGGCGTAGTTCATGAAGACGTAACTCTCGCCGACGGCACGATGAAGCTGGGTGGAGATGTAACCGGGCTGCTGCTTCATCCAGTTGGCATCGGCCTCCCAGGCTTTGAGGAGGGCAGCGACATCCGGGGCCGCGACGGTGAAGAGATTGACGAGCACGACGGGCGACACGTCCACGCCGAACTGCTGGTGGATCGCGCAGGATTCATCGAGGGGTTTTAAGGTAAGCATGATAGGGTGTTAGGTTTACTTGGCTGTTTTGGTTTCAGTCGATGACGAACTTGCGTGAGTTTTTGCCTTTGCGCTTCGCATTGGCCGCGGTGGGCGATCCGAAACGCATCGCGCTCGTGGCCGCCCTCACCGGCTAGCTTTTCAAAACGCGAAGCAGTCGCAGCCCAAGCCGAAGAAGCCGGCGTAACGATTACGCGCGGCTTCGATGCCGGCGAGCAGTTGATGCGCCGCGTGGTCGCAGCCGCCGTGATGACACTCGGCGTTGTGTTGATGCTGTGGCATCGGCACACCCGCGCGGGCGGATTTGCGAATGTCGAGCGGCGCGCCGTAGCCGCCAAAGACTTTGACTGGCGACCATTCGGGCAGCACGGGAATCGGCGATGGTGCGTGCGGCGCGAATTCGTCGGTCGCGTGGACAATCTTTCCGTCCACGACGGTGAGCACGGATTCGATGCCTTTGATTTGTTCCTCCGCCACTGCAAAATAATCGTCGGTGAGCGCCACCAAATCGGCTAACTGGCCGGGAGCAATCGCGCCCTTCTTCCCGCTCTCGCTCGAAAACCAACTGCTGCCTTGGGTGTAGAGCCGAAGCGCTTCTTCGCGGCTCAGGCAGTTTCTATCAGGATACATCGAGACGCCGACGACGGTTTTTCCGGTGGTGAGCCAATAGAGCGACACCCACGGATTGTAGCTGGCGACGCGAGTTGCGTCTGTGCCCGCGCCGACGGGGCTTCCCATCTCCAACATTTT
>CAZIFU010000248.1:0-5872 GCA_964539075.1 uncultured Verrucomicrobiota bacterium
TGACCCGATGCGCGGCTCCCCTCATCCTTCCCTACCCATGAACCTCGCTGGCTGCGCAACGATGCGGCAAGGAAGCGGCTGATCGAAGTCGCGAAGCGTTTGGAGTGCGCCGGCCCCAGCCGGCGCTTTCCACGTCATCAATAGCGCCGACTCGCGTCGGCGCACTCCAAACGCTGACGCGCGGGCGAAGGCTCCATCCGGTTCAGGGGCACCATTCGTGAACCGCAGCTTATGAATTCTCTCCCCGCAGCGCAGCACGGGGAGTGGGTCAGGGAGAGGGGTTGATCGTAAAGAATCTCCATCGCTCAGTTTTGAAAAGCGAAAGGGCGGTGAACTATTTCACCCGCCCTCCGCAAAACTTGCTGGCTGCTTGACCCGACTGCGCCCAAGCCCTCAGCCGACCTGGCTGGCTCGGCGGTTCGTCAGTCTCTTGAACGTTGCCAAAGCGGGCAGGGCCAACCCCAACAGAAACAGTGTGGGACCGGCAGCGGGGACTGCGCTGCTGACTTGCACGTTGCCGCCGAAAATGCCGTGGAACGCGGGATCACAAAAATGCTAATCGATGGGAACGCAAATGAACCATACTCAAAACGGTCCTTCACGTATGTGATTCAGCCAAGCAAGTCGGCGCGGCGAGCGAGGTTGGCCAGTCCGGCCCGGACCGAGCAACCCTGGGTCACCGGACCCACCCGAAAGCGCCAGAGGACTGGCGCACTCCAAGAGGCTTCGCGTTGTCGGGAGTCACAGAAATTCGCGCCAGCGTCCTGGACTGCGGCGGCCCTCCGCCGCTTTTCCCGAAACGTCACATTCACGCCGCATCACCGTTCGCATCCAGGCACGCGCCTGAATTCTTCCCCGACTTCCGCCCTCGCCCGTTGAAGCGGACATAGCGGCGGGCATCCTGCCCGCCGTAGAGCCGGGGCTTCCAGCCCGGCGGTCAAAGCGCACACAGGCACGCACGCCGTTGAAATGTTTTGCGCCGTCGGAAACCCGGACGTTCATTCCGTGCGGCAGGATGCCGCACTCGACGTCAGGCGGGACGCCCGACGCTACATCACTTGTCGGCTTGCAGGATGGGGCAATGTAAAGCCAACATGACCGGCGACATTCAATGCAGAACGAACTCAACATCGTCCGCGAAGCTTCCGCTCCTCTGGACGGAGCATGCATCGGTAGCATGCCTGCCAGTTCGATAGCGATGAACCGCCAAGCCGCCGCAACGAACGCCGCCAACCATCACCCATCACAATGAGCACGCATGATTCTGATTCCACCATGGCGGTGTTCCTCGACTTGGAGAACATCGCCCTCGGCGCCCGCGACGCGCACTACCCGAGCTTCGACATCCAGAAGGTTCTCGAGCGCCTGCTGCTCAAGGGCCACATCGTGGTCAAGAAGGCCTATTGTGATTTCGACCGCTACAAGGACTTCAAGCGCGGCCTGCACGAGGCCGCCTTCGAACTGATCGAGATTCCGCACGTGCGCCAGTCGGGCAAGAACTCCGCCGACATCCGCATGGTGGTGGACGCGCTCGACCTCTGTTACACCAAGGGCCACGTGGACAGCTTCGTCATCATCAGCGGCGACTCGGACTTCTCGCCGCTGGTGAGCAAGCTGCGGGAGAACGCCAAGACCGTCATTGGTGTGGGCGTCAAGAACTCGACCTCAGACCTTTTCATCAACAACTGCGACGAGTTCATTTACTACGACGACCTCGTGCGTGCCGAACCGGCGAAGCTGCGGCGACGCAGCGCGGCGGCGGCATCCGCTCCCAAGCCTGCGGGCGCCGATGCGAAAGGCCCTTCGCTGGAAAAGGCGTTTGATCTCGTGGTGGAGACGCTGGAAGCCATCACCGGGGAGCGGGAAGCCGATGAAGCCATCTGGGGTTCCATGATCAAACAGGCGATCAAACGGAGAAACCCGGGATTCAACGAGCGCGCTTACGGATTCCGTTCCTTCAACGATCTCCTGCTTGAAGGACAGAAGCGCGGACTCCTTAAACTGGAGGCCGACCCAAAATCGGGTGGTTACACCGTCCGAACGGTGGATGTTGTTCCTTCGTGAAGCGGCTCGCCGGCGATTGTTGTATTCATCATCCCGGTGTGCCGGGATTCAGCGGCGCGACAAGCGAGGTTGGCCAGTCCGGCTCGAACCGAGCTACCTTGAGTCACCCGGCGGAAAAATCATCAACCCTGAATGGAAAGCCTTCGTTTCACCCGGAGCAGCGGGGCTGAAGTGTGCCGGTTGATGTTTTCTTCACCTGAGACTGTTCAAGGCGATTCCGCGCGATTAACCTCCGGGGCGCATGAACGTCAAAGTTACTTACTACCTTGAAGTCATTTCCTCCTGGTGCTTCTGGGCCGAGCCGGCGTGGGCGGAACTCAAGAACCGTTACGCCGGCAAGCCGGTCGAGTTCGGCTGGAAACTCGCCTTGATGGATGAGTCCGGCCTGCCGAAGTCGCGCGCGCAATGCGATTGGTTCTATCGCCGCAGCGGCACGATCATGCGCTCGCCGTTCATGCTCAACTCGGGCTGGTTCGAGCCGGACCTTAAAGAATACCTGGCGCCCAACCTCGTCGCCGAAGCGGCGAAGGACTTCGGCGTCACCGACGACCGCGTGCGGCTGGCCATCGCCCACGCCGCGCTGCGCGAGGGGCAGAGGGTCGGGCGATGGGAAGTCTCGGCCGCGGTGGCCGCGCAGGCGGCCGGCCTGGACGCGAAGGCGCTGTTGGCCAAGGCGAGGTCGCCGGAGATCGAAGCCCGCGCCCGCGCAACGACCGCCGGGTTCTACGCGCTCCAAGTCACACAGCGGCCCACCTTCGTCCTGGAGGACAACATCGGCGACCGCGCGGTGTTTTCCGGTCTGGTGAGGGCCGCGCCCATCGCGGCGGTGATCGAGGCGATGCTGGAAGACGCGGCAGCTTATGCTTCGCACGCGGCACATTTTGGCTCGCCGCCGCCGGGCTGATGACAATGAAAAAGTGCTTGCCTCGACGCCGCAGATTGCTACCTTCTCTGCTCCTTAAAAACAAACAGGAATTTTATGGCGCGAATTTGTGAATTAACAGGTGTCGGTCCGATCAAGGGCAGCATCATCTGGCGCAGTGGCAAGGCCAAGAAAAAGGGCGGCATCGGCACGCACGTGACGGCAATCACCAAGCGCCGCTTTTTCCCCAACCTCCAGCGCGTCAAGGCGCTCATGCCCAGCGGCGAAGTCCGCTACATCCGCGTCACCGCCAACGCCCTCAAAAAGGGACTCGTCGTCAAAGCGCCCAAGCGAACCTGGAAGAAGGACGCCGTCAAGGCCTGAGTCGGACGATCCATTTTAAGTCGAAGCGAGGCGCCTCAAGCCCTCGCTTTTTTGTTTTGGGAAACAGCGAAATAAAACGACAAACCCCGCCCTTGTTCCGGCCCTGCTTCTGGTTGTAAAGGGCAAAATGAAACCCGGCGAAGAAACCTCTCACCCTGACTTCCATTTAGTTAAGAAGACAATTTCCGGAGCAACCCCTCACCTTGATCCTCTCCCCTTCCGAAGGGGAGAGGAATGCGCGCGCTGCGTTCGCAGACGCAGACCGGGTGCGCTTGACGGACCCCGCCGGATTTCCTCTCCCCTCATCCGTGAGAGGATGGATCAAGGTGAGGGGTGTTCTGCAAATATTTCATCGCTTGACTAAATGGCGGTGGGGTCAGGGTGAGGGGAGACGTTGCTGATGCTGCGACCGATCATTTCCACGAGAGACCGATTGGAACCTGCCTGAAGGAGTAAAAGTTGGACAGTTGCAAGACACGCGGCCATGCTGGGCCGCCATTGGCAACCCGCAACGCGATCTTATGCGATCACTTTTACTTGGCATTGATAGCGGCACTCAGTCCACTAAAGTCCTCGTCGTCAACGCCGGCAACGGCGCCATGCTGGCCACCGCCGCACAAGCCTACGATTTGATTCCCAACCTGCCGCCCGGCGCCAAGGAGCAGCATCCGCACTCCTGGCGCGACGCCACGACCAAAGCCATCCGCCAGGCACTCAAACAAGCCGGCGCCAACGCCGCCGAGGTCAAGGCCATCGGCGTCAGCGGCCAGCAACATGGCTTTGTGCCGCTGGATAAAAAGGGCGAGGTCATCCGCGCGGCCAAACTCTGGTGCGACACCTCCACGGCCGCCGAGTGCGACGAAATCACCGCGCGGCTCGGCGGCCCGCGCGCCACCCTTCACGCGCTCGGCAACGCGGTGCTGCCCGGCTTCACCGCGTCGAAAATTCTCTGGCTGAAAAAGCACGAGCCGAAGAATTACGCGCGCCTGGCCACCGTGCTGTTGCCGCACGACTACCTCAACCACTGGCTCACCGGCCGCGCCGTCATGGAATACGGCGACGCGAGCGGGACCGCGTTGCTCGATGTCAAACGGCGCCAATGGTCCGAGACGGCGCTGAACGCAATTGATCCCGCGCTTGCCGGCAAACTGCCGCCTCTGATCTCAAGCGATCAGCCCGCCGGAACTTTGCAATCTTCGACCGCGCGCGTGCTCGGCCTGAATTCCGGCACGCTCGTCAGCGCCGGCGGCGGCGACAACATGATGGGCGCCATCGGCACCGGCAACACGCGCGCCGGCGTCATCACCGCCAGTTTCGGCACCAGCGGGACCATTTACGCCTGCTCGGAGAAACCGGTCATTGACCCGCGCGGTGAGATCGCGGCGTTCTGCGATTCGACGAACCGCTGGCTGCCGCTGCTTTGCACGATGAACGTGACCGTGGCCACCGAGATGATGCGAAAGGATTTCGGAATGACTCTCGCGCAGTTTGACGCCCGGGCCGCCGCGGCGCCGCCCGGCGCCGAGGGCCTGTTATTGCTGCCTTACCTCGAAGGCGAGCGCACGCCCAATGTTCCCGACGGCACCGGTGTAATGCTCGGCGTGAACCCGAACACGTTCAGCGCGCACCATTACGCGCGCGCGGCGATGGAAGGCGTCACGCTCGGCATGAACTACGGCTTGCGGCGGTTGGCGGAACTGGGCGTGAAGCCGAGGCAAATCCGCGCGACCGGCGGCGGGGCCAAATCCAAAGTGTGGCGGCAGATCATGGCCGACGTGTTCAACACCGAGGTGGTCACCCTCAAAGTGAGCGAAGGCGCGGCTTACGGCGCGGCGTTGCAGGCGCTCTGGTGCTGGCGTCGCGCGCGCGGCGAACGCGTCGCGATTCACGACCTCACCGATCAATTCGTGCGGCTCAATCGCGCCGAAACCGCCGAGCCGCGCGCGAAGAACGTGGCGATTTACCGCGAACTGCAGGCGTTGCAGGACGAGATGTCGCGGGCCTTGCGTGAGGTTTTCCACAGGCACCGGCGTTTCGCCATCGGAAGATGATCAGGCTGGCAGTGGTTTCAGGAGGTGGGGCGAGACTTTGTCGAGTCGTGTCCAGCGCAGATTGAATTGGCTCGACGGAATCTCACCCCACCGGGATGTGGCTTATGAAACCGCTTCCAAGCAACACCATGCTTGCAAAAACAACCTTCACCCCGACTCTCTCCCCTTCAGAAGGGGAGAGGGAAAGCCGTCAGCCGCCGTGTATCCAGCAGGTGCACACGCATTGAGCGTCGATTCTCTACCCATGAACCGTTCGTATCACCGCCAGGTCTTGGAGTGCGCCAGTCCTCTGGCGCTTTCGACAACCCACGACTTCCAAAGCGCCAGAGGACTGGCGCAGTCCAAGACGCTGACGCGACCAAGCTCGGTCTTCTCCGGTTCAGGGGCACAATTCACGGCTTTGAGCGGGCCGTGGATTCTCTCCCCTTCAGAAGGGGAGAAGGTCAGGGTGAGGGGTTGCTTCGATGCGCCAGGTTTCGCGTCAATTCAATGCCAGTGGCCGGGAGAATCC
>CAZIFU010000249.1:0-4259 GCA_964539075.1 uncultured Verrucomicrobiota bacterium
AACACTCCCACTGCCGGGCGCGGTCGCTTCGGCCCCGCGTTTTGGGAAGACGATGCGATCGTCACCGGTGAATCGCGCGGCAAGCTCTGGCGCACGACGCTCGCGAAGACCGCTGCGGGATACGTCGCGCAGAACCAGCTCTTCGCGAACATCGGGATGCTCGTCGTGGATTGCGCGATTTCTCCGCAAGGCGATCTCGTCGTGTGCTGTCACTCCGGAAAACCTGATTGGGGCAACGGACCGAATGGCGCGGGTCGCATTTTCAAAATCAGCTATCGCGACAGTGCCGCTCCCTTGCCGGTGCTCGCATGGGCGGCGAGTCCGACCGACACCGTGATCGCTTTCGATCACAAGCTCGACGCGAACGCGGCAAAGGGGCTCACGGCGCGCACGAAGATCGACTTCGGGCGTTACGTCGCCGCGGCGGATCAGATCGAGAAGATGCGTCCTGGCTACGCCGTGGTGCAGATGCAGCAACGCCAGGCGCGTCACTCGCTCGCGGTCAAGTCCGCGCGAGTGGGTGCGGACGGAAGGAGCCTCGTGGTGGAAACAGCAGCGCGCACCGATGCCTACACCTACGCACTCGCCATCACCTCCGAGCCGGCGACGAAGCAGCCGTCGCTCGGTCTGGCGCACGACCTTTCCGGCGTCGCCGCTGAGTGGCGTGGCAAAGCGGGGAAGTGGAATGGCTGGCTGCCGCATCCGGATTTTATCGCCGCGAAGCAGTTCACCCGCGCGAGTGGCGCGCACGATGAGCTTTGGAAGAAACTTGGCGAGAGCGGCACGCTCACGGTGCGAGGCCAGCTCGACCTCTTCAACATGCTCCAACCCGCCACGCAACCGGGCGCGGACTTGGGCTATACGCCGACACCCGAGACCGTGACGCTCATCTTCAAGAGCGACGGCGTGCTCAAGCTCACCGCGAGCGGCGCCAAGGTCGAGCGCGTGAACGAACACGAGTCACGTCTCACGGCGGCTGGCGTGAAGGATCAGCAGTGGCCTGCATTCACGCTCACCCTCGCGACGCCGGCACGCGCGCTCGACGTCTCCTACTTCACGGACCGCGATGCGCGGATGCGCGCGCCGGGCACGCGGCGTTTCCTGATGCCGTTCGCGAAGCCGGGCACGAAGGACAATTTGGAGCGCAAGATTCCCGAGATCACCGGCGGCGATTGGGATCGCGGCCACGAACTCTTCCGTGGCAAGGCGGCCTGCATGACGTGCCACACGTTGCGCAACGAAGGCTTCGCCGTCGGTCCCGATTTGAACAACCTCGTGCACCGCGACTACGCGAGCGTGTTGCGCGACATCGCCGAGCCGAGCGCCGCCATCAATCCGGACGCCGTCGGCTACACCGTCACGCTCAAACGCGACGAGCCGGTCACCGGCACGCGGGTCGGCGAAGACGAGAGCACCTTGAGCATCGCGCAGCCGGGTGGAAAGGTGGCCAAACTCAAGAAGGCGGACATCGTGAAGGTCGAGCCGATGACGCTCTCGCTCATGCCCGAGGGCATCGACAAAGCGCTCACGCCTACTGAGCTGCGCGACTTGATGACGTATCTGCTGACGGAAAAGACCGTGCAGGCGGCGAAGAAGTAGGAGCGGTGAAGCGTCACCAAAATGAAATCGCCAATCCACTCCAGGGCGCCTATGGTTCGGTCAGCCATCACCTCAACCAACGCATCACCGCCATGAACACCAATCGCCGCCATTTTCTCCATACCCTCGGACTCAGTGCCGCGTTTCTCACCGCGCCCGGAGCCTTTGCCGCCGCGCTTCAGCAGACGCCGAAGGTCGGCTTCGGGCCGTTTTACCCCGACCATCTGCCGCTCGATACGGACAACGACCTCATCCTCATCAACGACGCGCTCACGCCCGCGGTCGGAGAGATCAGCTACGTCAGCGGGCGCGTGCTCGGGCCGGACGGCGGGCCGCTGCGCAATGCCATCGTCGAAATCTGGGAGGCGGATCACAACGGCATTTACATCCACAGCGGCAGTGGCGGCGACAAATCGAAGGCGGACAAAAATTTTCAGGGCTACGGCCGCTTCCTCACCGGCGAGTCGGGCGAATATCTTTTCCGCACCATCAAGCCCGTGGCCTACACGGGCCGCTGCCCGCACATTCACTATGCCGTGAAGCTCAAGGGCCGCGACAAGTGGACGACCGAGTTGCACATCAAGGATCATCCGCTCAATGCCAAGGACGGCGTGACGCGCGGCGTGAAAAATCCGCAACTGCTCGAAGTCGAGTTCAAGCCGATTCCCGGCACGAAGGCGGGCGAGCTCGCGGCGAAGTTCGATCTCGTGATGGGGCTCACGCCAGCGGTGTGAGGCTGTGGCGTGATGGGATTCGGCTTCGAGTCAGAGAAACGGTAGCGGTGAGCCCGATGTTTTGGTATTCTGCCTCCAATGAATCACGAGCTACATGATGCCATCAGCCTTGAGCTCGCCCGACGGGTGGCGGCGCGGCTGCGCGCGTCACCAGAGGCGTTGTCGGTGGCTCGGGACAATCTGGATCGCTGGTCGCTACGGAATGCGGCGACTGTTTCGTTGATGCGCTGCTACGCAGAGTGGCGCGGCATTCTGGACCACCCTGTTGAGGAAATTTGCCAAAAACTCTGCGCGGAAACCGACGAGGGGCAGCGCCTGCGCCAGAACTCGCCTTTCGCCGGCGTGCTTTCCCCCGCCGAAGTCTGGGAAATTAAAACCCGCCTCCGCCATGCAGCGACACCAGCTTGAGCACATCATCCGCGCGGCGGCCGGGATCACCGGCGCTCCGGAATTCGTCGTGGTCGGAAGCCAAGCTGTGCCTCGAAGTTCACGATCTCGCCGTCTCCAAACTCGCGGCAGGGCGTGAAAAGGATTTGGATTTCGTCGCCGGGCTGCTGCGGCACGGCTTGCTTGACGTGAAGACAACCGAACAACGACTGGCGTCGACGTCGCTCGACACGGAACGCCGACAACTTTGTGTCGCCCGGCTTCAACGACTCAAAAAGAACCCATGAACCCGCTCCTGGAACATCAGGCCTTCCTGACCCGCCGCCAATTTTTCGGTCGCAGCGCGACGGGCCTCGGCACGGCGGCGCTGGCGGCGCTGTTGAATCGCGACACGCTCGGCGCGGCGGCGGAAAAAATCGGCGGCGGCACCGCCGCTTTGCCCGGCTTGCCGCACTTTGCGCCGAAGGCCAAGCGCGTCATCTACCTTTTCCAGAACGGCGCGCCGTCGCACGTGGATTTGTTCGACTACAAGCCCAAGCTCAAGGAGTGGCACGGCAAACAGATTCCCGACGAGGTCGTGGGCGGTCGGCGGTTCAGCACCATGACCGGCAACCAGACCGCGCGCCCGGTGCTCGGCGAAATCACGAACTTCAAGCAGCACGGCCGCAGCGGCGCGTGGGTGAGCGATTTCCTCCCGCGCACCGCGGCCATCGCCGACGACCTGTGCTTCATCAAGTCCATGCACACCGAGGCCGTGAACCACGCGCCCGGCATCACGTTTTTCCTCACCGGCTCCGAGATGGCCGGCCGCCCGAGCATGGGCGCGTGGCTCACCTACGGCCTCGGCACCGACACGCAGGAGCTGCCGTCGTTCGTCGTGATGACCTCGCGCGACAAGGAGGCGAGCTGCGGCCAGATTTTCTACGACTTCTACTGGGGCAGCGGTTTTCTCCCGTCGAAATTTCAGGGTGTGAAATTCCGCGGCAGCGGCGACCCGGTGCTTTACCTCTCGAACCCCGACGGCATGAGCCGCGAAGTGCGCCGCGGCATTCTCGACGACCTCGCGCGGTTGAATGAGCTGAAGCTGCGCGAATTCGGCGACCCGGAAATCGCCACGCGCATCGCGCAATACGAGATGGCCTACAAGATGCAGACGAGCGTGCCCGAGCTCACTGACTTCTCGAAGGAGCCGCAATCCACCCTCGACGCCTACGGGCCCGACGTGAAGCGGCAGGGCAGCTACGCCTACAACTGCCTCATGGCCCGGCGGCTCGCCGAGCGCGGCGTAAAATTCATCCAGCTCATGCACGCCGGCTGGGACCAGCATCGCAACCTCAACACTCAGCTCAAAATCCAGTGCACCGACGTGGACGCCCCGAGCGCCGCGCTCGTGAGCGACCTCAAGCAACGCGGCCTGCTCGACGACACACTCGTCATCTGGGGCGGCGAGTTTGGGCGCACGCCGTTTTTGCAGGGCAAGATCGAAGAGACCAAGCAATGGGGCCGCGACCATCATCCTTATACCTTCACGCTCTGGAT
>CAZIFU010000250.1:0-2887 GCA_964539075.1 uncultured Verrucomicrobiota bacterium
TACGACGAGCTGATGGAGAACAGTCAGCGGCGCATCCGGCTCTTGGAGGCGATGGCCCGCGCCCTCTACCGCGAGTGGTTCGTCCACTTCCGCTTCCCCGGCCACGAAAAGCACCCGCGCGTCGCCTCCCCCCTCGGCGACCTCCCCCAAGGCTGGGAGGTGAAGCGCGTGCCCGAATGTGTGGACATCAGCCCGCGTGTCGCCGTCCCGCGCGATGGCGAGAAACCGTTTGTGCCGATGGGCTGCCTCTCCAACGACTCAATGCTCATCACCGACATCG
The DNA here is from genome assembly GCA_964539075.1 of uncultured Verrucomicrobiota bacterium. Taxonomy (GTDB): domain Bacteria; phylum Verrucomicrobiota; class Verrucomicrobiia; order Limisphaerales; family CAZIFU01; genus CAZIFU01. Next base: position 281 of record CAZIFU010000250.1, read on the forward strand.
AATCCCGCGCAGGCAACAGCGGCGCGAAGTTCCAGAACGGCGACACGCTCTTTGCTCGCATCACACCTTGCCTGGAGAACGGCAAGACGGGCTTTGTCCAATTCCTGCCCGACGCGCAAGCCGTCGGATTCGGCTCAACCGAGTTCATCGTCCTGCGCTCCCGCACGCTCACGCCGGAGTTCGTCTATCTGCTCGCCCGCAGCGACGAGTTTCGCGGTGTCGCCATCAAGAGCATGTCCGGTGCGACCGGCCGCCAGCGGGTGCAGGAGCAGTGCTTCGACGATTTCCAGATTGTTCAGCCCCCGCGCGCCTTGCTCGACCGTTTCTCCGCTATCGTCGCGCCGAGCTTCCGGCTCATCTACAAGCTGCATCTGCAAATCCAAAACCTCCGCCGGACGCGCGACCTGCTGCTGCCGCGTCTGCTGTCGGGGCAAGCTGCGCTCCCTCACCCGGCCTCTCCCAAGGGGAGAGGAGCATGAAAACGAATTGAGCCATGAGCAAACGACTTACTAAATCATCCAAGCCAGCCGCCACCTTGCCGGCGGATTACGCGCCGTTGCTGGCAGACATCAAGGCGCGGGTGCAATCGGCCCGCGTCAAAGCTGGGTTGGCGGCCAACCAGGAATTGCTGGCGCTCTACTGGGACATCGGGCGGCTAATCCTTGACCGGCAGCGGCGGGAAGGCTGGGGCGCGAAGGTGATTGACCGGCTGGCGGTGGATTTGCAGCGGTCGTTTCCCGGGCAGCAGGGTTTTTCTCCGCGCAATCTCAAATACATGCGAGCCTTCGCCGAGGCATGGCGGGAAACGGTAATTGTGCAGCAGGTTGGTGCACAAATTGCCGAGGCCCGGAAACCTGAATCCGCACTCGTGCAACGGGCCGTTGCACAATTGGCGGAAGCCAAAAAATCCAAGCCGGCAATCGTGCAAGCGCCACTTGCACGAATCTCCGCCTCGATGTCGCCAATTGTGCAAGCGCCGCTTGCACAATTGTCCTGGTATCACCACCTCGCCCTGCTCGACAAACTCAACTCGCCAGCGGACCGGCTCTGGTATGCGGCGAAAACGGTGGAGCATGGCTGGTCACGCAATGTGCTGACGCTCCAGATTGAGGCGGGCTTGCATCATCGGCAGGGCAAGGCGGTCACCAATTTCAAAACGACGTTGCCACCGGCGCAGTCGGATCTCGCCCAAGGCATCACGAAAGATCCGTATCTCTTTGATTTCCTGATGCTGCGGGACGATGCCAACGAACGCACCGTGGAAGATGGGTTGATGGCGCATGTCGAAAAATTTCTGCTGGAGTTGGGGGCAGGTTTTGCGCTGGTCGGCCGGCAGGTGCATCTGGAGGTGGGCGACCAGGATTTCTACCTCGACCTGCTGTTTTATCACCTGAAGCTGCGCTGCTATGTGGTGATTGACCTCAAGGCGCGCGAGTTCACGCCTGAGGCCGCGGGTAAGATGAATTTCTACCTGTCGGCGGTGGATGACCGCTATCGGCAGCCGGGCGATCAGCCGTCCATCGGATTGATTCTCTGCCGCAGCAAAAACCGGGTGATTGCGGAATATGCGTTGCGGGACATGACCAAACCGATTGGCGTTGCGGGTTATGTCACCAAGCTGGTGGATTCGCTGCCCAAAGCATTGAAGGGCGCAGTGCCATCGGTAGCCGAACTGGAGAAAGGATTGACCCCTAAAACGCTGTGAGCGCCCACGCCTACACCGAAGACCAGCTTGTCGAGCAGCCCGCCATCGGGTTGTTCGCGGAGCTTGGCTGAACCACGGTGTCAGCGTTGGAGGAACGCGATCGGCACGTTGCTGCGCGAGACGAAGGGCGAGGTGGTGTTGGTGTCCCGGTTGCGCGCGGCGTTGGAGCGGTTGAATCCCGCGCTGCCGCCCGAGGCCATCACCGCCGCCGTGGATGAATTGACCCGCGACCGTTCGGCCATGAGCCTGGAGGCGGCGAACCGCGAGGTGTATCGGTTGTTGAAGAAAGGGATTCCCGTTTCCGTGCTGGATGCGGAATCGACACCTCACCCCGGCCCTCTCCCCGTTCGAGGCGGAGAGGGTGCGAGCCGCACGGGCAATCACGGCGCGCTGGTGACAGCACGCCCTACCAAGGGAGGACAGACCACTGTCCGGGTGCAGGTGATTGATTGGGAGCAGCCGGCGAACAATGATTTCCTGCTGGTCAGCCAGTTCAGCGTCACCGGCGGTGGAATGTCGAATGTCGAATTTCCAGTGTCGAACTGACTGAACTTCGGATTTCGTATTTCGCACTTCGGACTTCCCCCGGTCGGCTTCGTCAACGGCCTGCCGCTGGTGGTCATCGAGTTGAAGAAGCCCGGCGTGCCCGCACGCGCGGCGTTCGACGAGAACCTGACGCACTATCGGGAACAAGATCGACACCTCACCCCGGCCCTCTCCCCGATCGAGGCGGAGAGGGAGGAGTTGTCCTGGTTCAACGCGCTGCTCATCGCCTCGAACGGCACGGACAGCCGCGTCGGCTCGCTCACGGCGGATTGGGAGCGGTTCTTCGAGTGGAAACGCATCGAGCGCGAGGACGAGCCGCGCCGGGTGTCGCTGGAGGTGATGCTGCGCGGGACGTG
>CAZIFU010000251.1:0-18218 GCA_964539075.1 uncultured Verrucomicrobiota bacterium
CCCGGCTTCTGCATCACGTGCGTGTAAATCTGCGTGGTGCTCACATCCTTGTGACCCAGCAAATCCTGCACCGTGCGGATGTCATAACCGTTTTCCAACAGATGCGTGGCGAAGGAATGGCGCAACGTATGGCAGGTCGCCCTCTTGGCAATCTTCGCCCGCCCCACCGCCGCCTTCATCCCCCGCTGCAAACTATCCTCGTGCAAATGATGCCGCAGCCCGCTGGGGCGGGCGTCCTCGCGAGCCGCAGACACACGCTCCAACCCCGCCGCCGGAAACACATACTGCCAGGCCCATTCCTTGGCCACACCCGGATACTTCCGAGCTACCCCATCCGGCAATGACGTTGCCCCGCGCCCCGCCCCCACCTCCCGACCGTGCTCCAACCGCCACTTCTCCAGATGCGCTCGCAACTCCGCTTTCAAACTTTCCGGCAACACCGTGACGCGATCTTTCTGCCCCTTGCCCGCCCGCACCATGATTTGATTCCGCCCAAAATCCACATCTTTGACCCGCAGCCGCAACAACTCCATCAACCGCAACCCCGTCCCGTAAAGCAAACGCAACGGCAGTTGATATCCCGGCGCGGCGGACGCGAGCACCAGCCTCACCTCCTCCCGGCTCAACACCTCCGGCAGCCGCGCCGGACGCCGCACCCGCTCGATCGCCCCGATCTCCCCCACCAGCACGTGCAACACCTCCCGATACAAGAACACCAAAGCATTCAAGGCCTGGCTCTGCGTGGCGGCAGCGACTTTCAGGTGCGAGGCCAGATGCGACAGGAATTCCGCCACGGCCGCCGCCGGCAGCTCGCGGGGATGCCGCCACAGTCCCTCCCGCCGGTGAAACTTCAAAAACCGCACCACCCACTGCCAGTATGAATCCTCCGTCCGCTGGCTGAAATACTTGAACCGACAGACCTCATGAAACTGATCGCGCAACCTTGCCTTTGGATTGGGCACCAACTGGCCCAAACGTCCTGCGGTTTTTCCCAGTTCCATATTCATGGCTGGAAAACCTATAAACCCTTGTTGACACGCAAGGAAGCCTGAAATACAATCCATTATGACCATATTTGATAAACCGCAAACTGCGGCCTAATATCTGTTAGGCGTTTTAGTCTGCATTTATGAGCAAAGAGGATTTAGACCGTGTGTGCGACCTCGTGAAGCAGCAAGGGTTGACGGTGGTCAATTCCTATTTTGGCGAGCGCATGGCAGGTAGTTGGTATTTAGAAGTGGCAGGACAGCCAATATTGAGAGTCGCTTGGGATGGGAGGGAAGGCACGTTTACCGTTCTGGAACAGACAGGTGAGAAATACGACGGCTTTCCACTTTGGCGCGACCTTTGGGAGGGGAGAGGTCCTGAATCCGGGCGGCTCGAGTTCGTAGTTTCCAAGTTGCAAGAGTTCAGCCATGGTAGATTACATAAAAACGCCTAACCATGCGCTGCAGCGAACGGCGGCGGGGCGTCGCGGTTGCAATCGGCGCGCCTCGTGGCCGCCGTCGCTGAGCTTGGGTCGTTATGCCAAAGCCAGACCATGTTTTGAGTTTCGCGACGGATAAGGACGGCGACGAGTTGTTCATTCACGCTGACGCGAAGGGATTGGACCATTTGATTCGTTCGCTCACGCACATTCGCCAGAAGATGGACGAGGACGTTTGCGACCACGACCATTTGATGACAGACGCTTGGGCTGGTTCGGAGCTTTCGGAGCGGAGCATGGCAGACGGCGTTCACCTGATTCATCACGTTAAGATTTATGGTTGGACTCCAGAGTGGATACAGAAGCATGGGTTGTCGGCCTAACCATGCGCTGCAGCGAACCCGGCATGGCGTCGCGGTTGGCAATCGTTGCGTCCCGTGGGCCGGGTCGCTGAGCTTGGGTCGTTGGCCTTTAAGCCATGCACAGTCAGACCAAGCGATGGAAGTGGTTTCTCCTTGGCGGCATTCTCGCTGGTGTCCACACGGCTTTGTTCGCCCTTGTCGCCGTTCTTGTGGCGTTGAGCAGCGACGCAGAGGCGGGCATGGCTTACTACATTTTCTATGCTCTCGATTACCCTGTCTCTCGTCTTTACCAGCTTCCAGTTCCGATTTCGCCCCTGAGCTTAATGGTGATTCTGGGTGGCTTTTTATGGTTCCTCTATGGCTTCGTCTTCCAAAGCCTATTTTCTATCCGGCGTCCTTTTGGCCTTTGGCGGTTGGCAGTTGGTGTTTTGCTCCTTTGTTTTGTATGCCTTCTTCCCGAACTTTCCCTCAAGTCGCTTCCCGAATGGGAGGAGCATTGGCACAGAGGGACTGCTGCTCGCGAGGCGAACGACTTTCCCAAAGCGATTCGCCACTGCTCCGAGGCCGTTCGAGCTTCGCCCAAGGAGAACCCGATGTTGGACGGCATGTGGGATTACTTAGGGCGTCTTTACATGGAGCAGCGCGACTATGATCGCGCCGGAACAGCATTCACCACCGCTCTTGCTGTAGCGACCGAAAAGCCAAATTCACGACCTGTAGACGTGCTCAATGCCTACAATCAGTTAGCCTGGTTTTACGAACGCACCAATGACAAGGAACGCCGGAAGGAGTCCCTACGAAAGGCCATCGAGTTCAATCGGATCGTTTACGATGGCGATTCCGCCCAAGAAGCGGACTGCTGGCATAGCCTCGCAGAGATCGCGCACGAAGAGGGATCTGCGGCCGAAGCGCAAGTTTTGATCGAGCGTGCTATTAAGCTTAAATCGAATTTACCGCAGCAAGACACTTGGAGCCTTAACTACATGAGAGGTCAACTCAAGGAATGGACGAACAGATGACAACGAAGAGGCCTAACCATGCGCTGCAGCGAACCCGGCCATTGCGTCCAGGTTGCAATCGAACGCCCTCGTGGGCCGGGTCGCTGAGCTTGGGTCGTTGGCGGCTACGATGCGTCTCTACCTTCCAGCACTTTTGAGCCTGTGTTTCCTCGGCTGCTCCACTGACCGACACTGCGACCTCATGAAGAGGCAGGACTTCCCATCACCGGATGGCAAGCACACGGCAGTCGTCTTCGAGATGTGTTGCTACGATACGACGGGTTACTATCCGCACGTTTCAGTGCTTGGCCCGCGCCAGAAGTTGAGCGACACCGGCAACGTCCTGTCCGGCGGTCCAGGTGATTTCTTCACCGTTTCGTGGACAGCAGCCGACAGCTTGTTGTTGGAGTATCGCCCTGACGGGGAGTTCGCATACCCGCCGCCATCCAGCACGAATATTGACGGAGTGACTGTGACACTCAAACGATTGCCGAAATGACGCCGCCTAACCATGCGCTGCAGCGAACCCGGCCATCGCGTCCAGGTTGCAATCGAACGCCCTCGTGGGCCGGGTCGCTGAGCTTGGGTCGTTGGCATCCGAGCGCACCACCACAAAAATATGAAATCAAAACAACTAGCGAACGTGTTAATCAAGATTCTGGGGCTTTCGGTCTTCGTTCACAGCATCCCCGGTATCATCACAGGACTCTACAATGTGGTGCGAGTCAGAGGGGCTGGCGGCCCGGGTGATTTTTGGTTTTACCCGGTGTCGTCTCTAGTTCTGGCGGCCATCGGGGTTTATCTCATCGTCAAGAGCCGAGATGTTGCGGCATATTTGTTTAAGGGCGAGGATGAGTAATTCGCGGATGCCTAACCATGCGCTGCAGCGAACCCGGCCATCGCGTCCAGGTTGCAATCGGTGCGTCCCGTGGGCCGGGTCGCTGAGCTTGGGTCGTTGGCGGCGCTACCCGCATTCATCAATCCGAGCCAAACAGATACATCCGAATATGAACACTGAACCTCACACCAAATCGCAAAGCTCCAATGAGACCGCAAGGAAGAGTGCCCTGATTATCGGGTTGGACCCCGCACTCATTGATTTCTCGTCTCCAGACTTCGCCGCCTTTCCCGGCATGACCGCCGCAAAGGTGATGGCGGGACTCACCGCCGCCATAGAAGCGATGAAGACTCTTGGCTATGACGCGCATAATTGTCTGACCGACTTTGGTCAGACTGCGGAAGCGGTAGTCACCGCCCAACTCCAGCGGCGACAGTTCGACTGCATCCTGATTGGTGCGGGTGTCCGGGCCGTCCCAAACAACCTCATCCTGTTCGAGAAGCTGATTAACGTGGTGCATGAGCACGCTCCGCGTTCCAAAATCTGCTTCAATACAAAGCCCACTGATACTTTAGAAGCACTACGACGCTGGATATGAGGATTTGCGCATCTCTATTTGCAATGACCGCCCATCATGTACGCATGCGGGCGACCCACAATCGGTATCATGCGACGGAACAGGAATTTGTGACCGTCTTAGATGGCGCTTTAAGCTCGATCACCCGCGAACCGAGACAAATTCCGGGATGCTTAAATCCATTTCTTTGAATTCTATGTCCCTTTACTTATGCGCGGACATATAGTGTCGAGGAGGTATTTCACAACTCCAGCGGCGCGGGCGGGTCGTCGGTGAGAGGGGAGATTTTCACCCCTGCCTGAGCGAGGCCACGGAGGTGGGACACGAGCGACCGGCGCGGCTTACGGACGGGACGCAAGACGATATCACCGCTGATGGTGGTAAGCACGATGAGGTCGGCGCCCGACTGCAAGTGGAGGCGCTGGCGCACCTCGCCGGGAATCACCACCTGGCCTTTGCTGCTCAACACGGTTGTCATGGCGTCAAGGTAAGAATTTCCTACGGTGTGTCAAGCCGGGCGGGTGAGGCGGACGGGCGACGTGGCGGACCCGCGCGGCGGGTGATTCCGGAAAGAGCCGAATATTGGCGAGGCAAAGCGCGCCCCACGTCGTTCGAAGCCAACCGGAAACGCGTACCCCTCCACCGGTTGGGTGGACAATTATCAGCGTCTGCTGTTCTTCTCACGATGAACGAAGGTGGTCAAGATGGTGTCGAGAATATGGTCGAGGTTCTTGCCGACATCTTCCGCCAGGAATCGCAACACAAAATACCCGTTTTGCTGGAGCAGAGCGTCCTTCCGCCGGTCCCTCCGATACGCGTCAGCGTCAGCGAAATGCTGTGCACCATCCAACTCAATGACCACACCGGCCTCCACGCACAACAAATCCACCTCCATTTTTCCGCTGCCATCAAAAGAAATCGGCAGTTCCACATTCAAGTGAAAACGACCGACCGTTTCAGGCAGTGATTGCAGGCGACGAAAAAGAAAGGCTTCGCTGGCGCTCCTGGCACGATTTTCTCCCTCGGCAGTGGCGCCGGGAGACCGGGCTACATGCACGAACAAATTCGCCAGGGGAGTATCCACTCCATCGCGTATGAGCCGGCGAACGCTGGCGGCATAATCCTTCTTCCATGCTGGATCAACCGGAAGCGGAACTTCAACCGGCCAGCCCGGCAGAGCGCTGCCGGGCAGCAGGATGGTGTAGCCCAGCGTTTCATATCCATGGCACCGTTTGTCAAACATTCTGGAAAGCATGGGAACATTCAGGTCAGCGTAGTCAAAAACGCGCACTTCACGTTTGCCCTCGTGGAGCCGGTGCAACCGTCCGACATATTGCGCAATAGTTCCGCGCCATGAAACCGGCAGGGCTAGAAACAAGGTGTCCAGTCGCGAGTCATCGAACCCTTCCCCGATGTATTTGCCGGTGGCGAGAATAACGCGTCCGTCGGTTTCTGGAATTTCCGCCAGACGCGCGCGGGCGGCTTCCAACACCTTCCGGTTCTGGCCGCCCCGCATAAGAACCAGATGGGGAACGTGTGGCGACAGCCGTTGCGCCAAATGCAGCAAGTGCCCGGTTCGCTCGGTGAGCACGAGGGGCGAACGACCTTCATTGACGGCGCTCACGACATCGTCGCAGATCATGGCGTTGCGTTGGTCGTCATTCCTCAAAGCCTCGTACAACTCGTGAAATTCCACGCGCGCATCCGGGGCAGATGGCGCGGTCGCGCGAAAGTTCGTCGGACGAACCATGACCTGATGCGTGAATGGCCGCGCCGCCGCCTGAGTTTTCGCGTCAACACGATGCCGGACCGGGCCGCATTGCATGAAGAGGATCGGGTGGTGGCCGTCCTTGCGGGCCACCGTGGCGGACAATCCGGTGATGAACTTCGCTTTGGCGCGGCGGACGACCAATTCAAAACTGCGTGCCGAGATGTGGTGGCATTCATCCACGATCAGGTGTCCGTAATTGGCCACACAATCATCCACCACTTCCTTGCGAACGAGGCTTTGCATGAGGGCCACGTCCAAAGTGCCGGTTAGTTTTTTGCGTCCGCCTCCGAGGCGGCCGATGGATTTGGCCGGCAGGCCGAGAAACGAGGACAGGCGTTCAATCCATTGTTCCAGCAGTTGCTGGCGATGAACCAAAACCAGCGTATTGACGCCGCGTTGCGCAATGAGCCAGGCGGCAACCACGGTTTTGCCGAAGGCTGTCGTCGCGGCCAAAACGCCGGTATCATGTCGCAACAGCGCCTCAGCCGCCTTGTGCTGTTCAGACCGGAGGGCGCCGTAAAAAGCAACCTTCAGAGGAACGCCGCCGAAGCGTTCATCGCGGAGAACGGGCTGGATCTTCAGTGCCTGAAGCGCTTCCATGACTTCATCCAGACAACCTCGTGGCAGGGCAAAATGCTTTGGATGATCTTCCGCGCAGGCAATGATTCTTGGCTTGTCATAGGTCGGCAGGCGCATGGATTGCGCGCGATAGAACTCGGGGTTTTGAAAAGCAGCCAAGCGCAGCAGCCGGTTGCGCAGCCCGGGCGCAAGGTTTTCTTTGCCGATGTAGATTTGGTCTCCGAGTATTACTTCGAGCTTTTCCGGCAGCGGTCCGGAGATGGGCAGCTCCTTTCGGCGTCGCGACGGTGGCACTGTCCAGGGATTGTCATCGTCCTCATCCGGCATGGCAGTGCGCACTCCAATAATCCGTCCTTTGGATTCCGCGTCGCGCACAAGAGCTTCGACTCGCGCCCGGCTCATTCGCCGCACTGAGGCCAGGAACGCCCATTGATCGGCATATGGCCCGAAGTGTTCGTCAAGGAAGACGGTGTTGCCGCGCTGCCTGGCCTGTTTCTGGAGTGGAAGCGCGATCAGGTTTCCGAACCCGCCTTTGGGCAGTGTATCTTGATTTGGAAACAACCGGTCGTAAGAATTGAAACCAATCTCCGGACGGCACTCCATCGTTTCGGTGAGAATGTGCGAACCCAGTTTGCGCGCCAAGCCGGCAGGAATGGCGTCAACAAAGAAAAACCAGACATGGCCGCCATTGCCAGACCGCGAGCGCTCCAGCACGGCGGGCACATCGAGCCGCCGGCAGGTTTCAAGGAATGCTGCCGCATCCCGTTGCCAATCTTCGCGGTCGAAGTCCACCGCGAGAAAGAAGCAAGTCTCGTCCTGCATCATGGCATAAACACCCATGACAAAATCCAAGCCCCGATCGTCACGCCCAGAAAGATGCCGGCCGATTACTGCGTCGGTGATCTGAAAAAAGCGGCGATTGGGACAGTCGGTGCATTTGATTCGCGGTTTCTCACAGACTCCACGAACCCATTCATTGGCGCAGGCAGGCGCATAACCGGATTTCCCCGTTTTCCGACTCTCGAAACGGCGGGGATAAACATCCTCTCTGCCCCGGAAAAGAGATCGAAACAATTCGATCTTGGCAGCGGGTGAAGAATTATTTGTGACGGTGGGGCTGCGTGAATGCGAAACGTCCGTTTGCTGCAGCAAAACCTGTGCTTCGACGCCACTGTTTTGGTCAATCGTTTCCACGCGGCAACTTTTCAGAATTTTCCGGCGGGTTGAAGCTGCGCCGGTTCTTCCAGAATGTCGAGCAACGCTTTGGCGCAATACACCCGGTCACGCCTGGCGCCGCTGATTTCTTTTACGAGGTTTCGATTCCCTTCACCCGCTCCAACTTCAATATCTCCCAACAAAATGGCAGTTTTTAGGGTCAAGGTCGGCAATATTCAGCATAGGTAAGAACAAAAATAAGAATGCCAGACCATTCGCGCGACTTTTCGGGCGTCCCCTTCCTTTTGCTGCAGATGGTTCGGACGTGAGCGGCTGACACCAGCCAGGAATCCCGATGTTCACGAAAAGTTGGACGTCAGCCCGAAGCCCCGTGGATTTGCGGTGCTTTTTCCGGCCCGAATCAACATACTATTGTACCAATATGTTGAGCAGTGCCGAAACCCGAACGAAGACGCAACGTGTCCATCCGTCCTCCAAGGACGAGACGTTCGTCATTCGTCACTTGCTCTGCCTGCTGCTCGCTGCGCTCGCAACGTTGCGTGCGGATGGCGCTCAGGCTGCCAACGAGCGCGGGACGGCGTTGTTCGCGGACTACATCCAAAAGATTTTTGAAACGAAATGCTTCGAGTGTCACAGCCATGCGCAGGGCAAGGCGAAGGGCGGACTGGTGCTCGATTCGCGCGAGGGCTGGGCGAAGGGCGGCGACTCCGGGGCGGCGATCAAGCCCGGCGACGTGGACGCCAGTCTGCTGTTCAAGGCGATCAGTTACTCGGACTGCGAACTGAAGATGCCGCCGAAGAAGCAGCTTTCTGAAACGGAGATCGAGCGTGTGCGGGAATGGATCGCGCTCGGTGCTCCCGATTCGCGGAAGAGCGCGTTGGCGGCGTCGGTGGCGCAGGCGGCGGGCAAGGGGAAGGATTTGTGGTCGCTGAAACCGCTGAAGCAATCGCCGGTGCCGGTGCCAAGGAACGCGGCGTGGTCCCGCACGGACATTGACCGCTTCGTGCTGAGCGGACTGGAGCGCGCGGGTTTGCGGCCATCGCCGGACGCTGACCCCGCGACGTGGCTGCGGCGCGTGCATATCGTGCTCACGGGCCTGCTGCCGGAGCCGGAACAGGTGGAGCGCTTTTGCCGGGACACGAGTGAGAAAGCTTATGAGCGGGTGGTGGACGAGTTGCTGGCGAGCCGGCACTTCGGCGAGCGCTGGGGCCGCCACTGGCTGGATGTGGCGCGTTACTGTGATGTGCGGGGCAGCCTGACCGGAAAACCCTTCCGCGAAGCCTGGCGCTACCGGGATTATGTGATCGACGCTTTCAACTCGGACAAACCGTTTGACGCATTTGTCCGCGAGCAACTGGCGGGGGACCTGATGCCTGCTGACAACCCGGAGCAGACGGCGGAACGGTTGATCGCCACGGGCTTTCTCTCCATCGGTCACTGGCCCGGCGAGGCGAGCGAAGCCGGCGATCCCGATTTGACGCTCCTGGAAATCGCCAATGAGCAGATCTCCACGGTCTCGACGGCGTTTTTGTCGCTCAGCGTCGGCTGCGCGAGGTGTCATGATCACAAGTTTGATCCCGTGCCCACCACCGATTACTACGCGCTGGCCGGCATCTTCCGCAGCACCTGGGCGGTGACGTTCAATTACGACGGGGGTCCACAGTCACGCTATGTCGGTCCGAACAACGTCCTGCTGCCGATCACGAAGGACCCGCGTGCCTTCATCAGCGCTCCCGCGACGATGTGGCGCGACATGTTGGAGGAGGAAGTCGACGCGAAGCAAAAAAAAAGAAGAAGAACATCCGGCCCGACGGTCTCGAACTGCTCAACAACGGCACACTGGTTCCCGTCCGGCCGGATGCCCCACCGCTGGCCGTGGGGGCGCGCGAGGCAGATGAGATCGGCGACCAGGAGGTTCGCATCCGCGCCGAGGTGAACAATAAAGGGCCGCTGGTGCCGCGCGGCTTTCTGGGCTGCCTGCCGACGAGCACCGCCAAGCCGCCCAAGGATCAAAGCGGGCGCCGGCAGCTCGCCGAGTGGTTGCTCGATGAAAAGAACCCGCTGACGCCGCGCGTGGCCGTCAACCGCATGTGGCATCACATTTTCGGCACGGGCCTCGTGCGCACGGTGGACGACTTCGGCGTCACGGGCGAGGCTCCGTCGCATCCCGAGCTGCTGGATTATCTGGCGCACCGGTTCCGCACCACGCAGGGCTGGTCGCAAAAGAAGTTCATCCGCGAAGTGCTGCTCTCGCGCGTCTTCCGGCAAAGCGCGCATCATGTGGCGAGGAATGACGGAATCGATCCGCAGAATCGCCTCCTCTGGCGCATGTCGCCGCAACGCATGGAGGCGGAGGTGCTCGCCGACACGCTGGGCCAGTTGCGCGGGACGCTCGACCTCGAACCGGCGACCTACACCGTGCCCGCCTACAAATCGCAGGACCAGGGAGACGCCACCACAATGCTGGACATCCCGTCGGAGACCCTGAACAAGCGGGCTGTTTACTGGCCGGTGTTCCGTCGCGACCAGCCCGTGGCCATGGATTTGATGGCCATTTTCGACTATCCCGATACCCGCCGTGCTGTGGGCCAGCGCGATGTGAGCACACTTCCGACGCAGTCGCTCTACCTGATGAACAGCGACGCGGTGCGGCACACTGCGGAGAGCCTGGCGAAGCGCATCACCACCGGTGACAACAGCCGGGCGCTGCGGGAGTTGTGCCTGCGCATTTATGGCCGGCCGCCCACCAAGGCGGAATCCAAGACGCTGCTCGTCGCGGTGAAGCAGGCCGGCAGCCCTGCCGAGGGTTGGCGGGATGTTTCCCACGCCTTGCTTATGTCGAGCGAGTTTTCCATCATTCACTAAACACCGGGAGCACCATGAACCCCAGGCACACCCAGCCTTTCACGACGCGGCGCGAGTTCCTTCAGAAATCGGCGCTCGGATTTGGATCGCTCGCGTTGAGCGGTTTGTTTTCGCAACAGACCGCCCACGCGGCGGCGCTGCCCGGTCTGCCGCACTTCATTCCGAAGGCGACGCGCGTCATCTTCATGTTCATGGCCGGCGGCCCTTCGCACATGGACCTGTTCGATGAGAAGCCGGAGCTGATGAAATACGACAACAAGCCGATTCCGCCCGGGCTTGTGTCCGAAAATTTGCGGAATGGGAAAATGAAGGTCACGCCAACGACCAAGGGCGTGGGCGCGGTGGCGGAGTTCAAGCGATGGGGAGCGTCCGGCCTGAACATCTCGACGCTGCTGCCGCACATGGCGTCGCTGGCGGATGACCTGTGCCTCGTGCGCAGCATGCACGCCGACAATCAATCCCACATCACGGCGGTGCAGCAGTGGCACACCGGTTCCTCCGTGCTGCCGCGCCCCTCCATGGGCGCGTGGATCAATTACGGCCTCGGCTCCGAAAACGAAAACCTGCCCGGCTTTGTCGTTGTCTCGCCGCCGATGGATTCGAGCCTGAACTGCGGAAACATTTTCCTGCCTACGAAACATCGCGGCATCGTCCTGCGCGATCCCTCATCGCCTTCGTCGGAAAAAATCCGCTATCTCGGCGCAACGGACCAGGACCGCGACCAGCAGAAGCGGCAGCTTTCCCTGATGGAAATATTGAACCGCCAGCGCCTCGGCGACGTGGGAGGCAAGGACCAGATGATCGAGGGCATGATCAGCTTCTTTGAGATGGCCTTCCGCATGCAGATGGAAGCCCCCGCGGTGCTCGATCTTTCCAAGGAAACACCCGGAACCCTTGCGCTCTATGGCATCGGCGAGGAGGAGACCGATGCCTTTGGCCGCCAATGCCTGCTGGCCCGCCGACTGTGCGAGTCCGGCGTCCGCTTCGTGCAGATCAGCGCTCCGGATAACAGTTGGGACCACCACGGCAAGATCCGTGAAAAACTCCCCGTGTCCTGCCGCGCCGCCGACAAGCCCACCGCGGGCCTGCTCAAGGACCTCAAGCGCCGCGGCCTGCTCGAGGACACGCTCGTCATCTGGGGGGGCGAGTTTGGACGCACGCCGTGTTCCGAGGGTGACGATCTGGGCCGCAACCACAATCCCTATGGCTTCACCACCGTGCTGGCCGGCGGCGGCGTCAAAGGCGGCCTCGGCTACGGCACCACCGACATCTCCGGCTCCGAGTCCATCGAAAACCGCGTCCATCTCCACGACCTGCACGCCACGATCCTGCACCTGCTCGGCATCAACCACGAGAAATTGACCTACCGCTTTCAGGGTCGCGACTTCCGACTCACCGATGTGAGCGGGCATGCCGTGCAGGGCATCATCGCCTGACCGGGGAAGGATAAAGCACGAATGACGAATGCCGGAGGAAAAACGAACCCCTCCATGAGGAAACCAACCATGAGGAACATCCTGTCTCGATTCGCAGTATTACTGTTGCCTTTGCTCGCGGTTAATCCCGGACTGGTCCTTGGTGCTGAAAAGAAGGCCGCGCCCGCGCCGATCACAGTCCTCATCATCGATGGCTACAGCAACCACGACTGGCAGCGCAACACGCCCTTGATCCGCGCCATCCTGGATCACGCCGGATTGTTTCAGGTGAGCGTGTCCACGGCGCCGAACACGCCCGCTGCGCCCGACTGGGACACCTGGCGGCCAAAGTTTGCCGACTACGATGTCGTCATCCAGACCTGTAATGACCTTCCCGGCGGCAGCAATCCGAAGACTTCCGGCCCGCAGTGGCCGCAGGTGGTGCAGAAGGCTTTTGAAGACTACGTCTCCAGCGGCGGCGGCGTCTTCATCTACCACGGAGCCAACAACGCCTTCGCGGGCTGGCCGGCCTACAACGAGATGATCGGCATCGGCTGGCGTCCGGCGGATTTTGGCAAGGCCATCTCGCTTGATGAGCAGGGCAATCTCCAGATGCATGAACCCGGCGAGGGCGAAAAGACCGGCCACGGCGCGCGGCTCAATACCCTCATTCATCGCCGGGGCGATCATCCCATTCACCGTGGCCTGCCGCAACAGTGGATGGCTGCCGAACTGGAGGTCTATTTCTACGCCCGCGGTCCGGCCCGGAACATGGACATCATTTCCTTCGGGTTTGATCAGAAGACCCGGAAGTTCTGGCCGACCGAATGGACCGTCCAATACGGCAAAGGCCGCGTTTACAGCAGCACCTGCGGTCACATGTGGAAAGACCAGGCCAATCCGCCGAACCTGAACGACGTGGCGTTTCAAACCATCCTGCCGCGCGCCCTGCAATGGCTGGCGAAACGTGAAGTCACGTATCCGGTTCCAGCGGACTTCCCCGGCCCGGACGAACCCTCCCTGAGGTCCTTGAGCGGCGCAAACGGTGCGACCGGAGAAATCCAGCTCTTCAATGGCAAGGGCCTCACGGACCTGGGTCGCGACCAAGATTAACAAGACGCCCGACAAACTGGACGCGCCCGGGAAAGCCACGCGCATCGCGCTGTCTGTGGGCGAAGGCCGGGCCTTGAATTTCCTGCCTTCCGGCAATGTAAAAACAATCCGCCGCCACGGGCCTGGTGCGCTGGAGCGGTTCAAACGCCTGTTTCTTTTCACCCGCCACCGTTCCCGCCCGGCGCCCTGACCGCATCGCGCTGCGTCCGGAGGGACGAGCTACGCGAGTCCCGAATTACAACACCTTCCTGCAACGGCCGGGTCTGCACTTTAAGCCGGGGGCTTGGACGACGAAGCATCGGGCGGGTTGCGGGAAACTCGACTCGGCTCGACGGAGTCTCGCCCCACCGCCGGGAAGCCCATTCTACGGACTGCCGCCGCCCGTGGCGGGCGCCGCCGGAGCGGCGTTCTTCACGTACTTGTCGCACCAGGCGATCATCTCGTAGAGCACGTGCTCGACGGACTCGCGCGATTCGTAGGCGTGGGCCTCGTACGGCAGCAGGACGAGCCGCGCGGTGCCGCCGTTGCCCTTGATGGCCTGGTAGAGCCGCTCGCTTTGGAAAGGAAACGTGCCCGAATTGTTGTCGGCCTCGCCGTGAATCAGCAGCAGGGGCGCCTTGATTTTGTTCGCGAACATGAACGGTGAGATTTTGACGTACGTGTCCGGCGCCTCCCACAACGTGCGCCGTTCGCTTTGAAACCCGAACGGCGTCAGCGTGCGGTTGTACGCGCCGCTGCGCGCGATGCCGGCGCGGAACAGCTCCGAATGCGCCAGCAAATTGGCCGTCATGAACGCGCCGTAACTGTGCCCGCCCACGCCGACGCGGTGAGGATCGGTGACACCCATCTCCACGGCCTTCTCGATGGCGGCTTTGGCGCTGGCGACGATTTGCTCGATGTAGGTGTCGTTCATCTTGTGCGTATCGCCGACGACCGGCATCGTGGCGCCGTCGAGAATCGCGTAGCCCTGCGTCAGCAAAAACAGGTGCGAGATGCCGCTAATGGTGGTGAAGCGGTTGGTCGAGCCGGAGACCTGACCGGCAAGATCCGCGTCGTTGAACTCGCGCGGATACGCCCACAACAGCGTCGGCAGCCGCTGGCCAGGCTGATAATCCGCCGGCAAATAGAGCGTGAAGGAGAGCGATACGCCGTCCTCCCGCTCGTAGGTGACCAGTTGTTTTTTGATGCCGCGCAATTGCGGCGCGGGATCGGGGAAGTGGGTCAAGGCCTTGCGCGAGCCGTCGGCCAGCGAGCGTAAAAAATAATTCGGCGGTTCGTCGGACGTTTCCCGGCTCGTGATGAACTGCGAGGTGTCGTCGCTCACCAGCGCGATGACCGTCTCGTAACTGTACTCATCGCACAGGAAAAGCCGCTCCGTTTTCAAGGTGTCGAGGTCAAGGCGGTCCAGGAACGGCCGGTCCCCTTCCGGCGAGGCGCCCTGGCCGCTGAGGTAAAGGGAATTGCCGTGGAGGCGCATCGCCCGCGCGCCCGTCGGCAGGTTGCGCATCAGCGGGCTGCCCGGATCCTGGTAACGGTCCTGGGACGAGAGGTCCCAGAGCAACCGCGCCGGTTCGGAAGGCCGGTCGGGGTCCAAAAGAAAAGTGCGGCTCCAGCGTTTGCTGGTCTGATGTTCGCGCAGGAGGGCCACCCAGCTTTTTTCACCCCAGCTCAAAGCCGCAAAACGGTGCTCGGTCCGGGCCAGTTCCTCCGGCTGACCTTGAAAGGGAGCCTTGAGCATCAGCACCCGGTCGCGATGCGGCACTTTCTTTTTCGAATCGCCGCCGTCCAACGCCTCCACCCACACCAACGTCGCGGATGTGGTGGGCCGCCAGTGATAAGAGCGCGGTCCGGGTTGCACCCCGCCCACCGGCTTTTCCTCGGCCAACGGCAGGCTGGCGAGTTTGAATTCCATCTGGCCGGCGCGGTCCCAGACCTCCACCTCCTTGGGGAAAAAGGAGGCTGGCGACAAATAGGAATAGGGCCGGTGCACGCGCACGACCAACAGGTGCCGGCCATCGGGCGACGGTTCGAACGAACTGAAAATCCCCGGCTTGCCCAGCAGTGTCGCCTGCCCGGTGCGCGCGTTGACGAGGGCCAGTTGCGCGGTGGCGTAGTAATCAAACAAATCCTCGTCGTGCGGATTTTCCAGCAAATCTTCGTACGTCCGCAGCGCCGAAATCTGGCCGTTGCTCTCCTGGACGACGGGGCCGGCCGGAACTCTGGGCGCGGCCGGCGGCTTGCCGCGATTGGCCACGAGGGTCTGGCAGAGCAAGGTCTGTCCGTCCGGCAGCCATTGGAACGGTTCGCCGAAGGCCGCGTTGATGGCGACATTCTTCAGCCGCCGCACCGTGCCGGCGGTGGCGTCGGCGACCCACAACTCGACGTTGGTCGGATTGAACTTGGCGAAGGCAAACCACCGTCCGTCCGGCGACCACGACGGAAAGCCCAGGCGCGAGTTGGGCGGGACGGGAATCCGCTTCTCCTGGCCATCGGCGATGGTCTTCAACGTGAGGCCGGCGTAGCGGGGCGCGCGGTGCGGGCCGTTGTTGTGCGGATTGATGCGCTGGCCGGCCAGGCGCAACATCGGTTCGGCCAGGTCGGCGATGGGCGGGTAACGCACGCCCTGCACGATGAGCAGGCGGTCGCGCGCGGGGCTTAATGAGATGACCGGCGTGGCGGGGGCATCGAGCACCTCGCGGACCACCGGCGACGCCTTCTGATATTTTTCCTGCGCCGGGGCGGTCCCGCAAACAAACCACAGCAGAACGAGCAGAGACGACCACGCGCCGCCGCAAAACGCGGGGCGTGATGGTTGGGTTCGCAAAGGGCTGTTCATGGAACGGTGCTGGCTATGATTGGCGGACATTTTTTCACAGAAGCGGGCCGACTGCAAGGCGAACCCATCACGAAACCCGGACGGGATTGATTTCAATCGCGGATGGACCCGGCGCGCCGAATGGAAGTGGAGCTCGGTCAACGCCCAACTCTCAACCATCAATGAGCAGCAGTTGCTGCTCGTCGAGCCAGCAGCGGATATTACTACCGCACCGTCACGCTGCTCTGGTGCGATGACGATGACGACGAGTGATCGGATTTAGTTTGAAATCTCACCCGGACCCTCTCCCCTTCGGAAGGGGAGAGGATCAAGGTGAGGGGTTGCTCCGGAAATTTTTTGTCTTCTTAACTAAATGGAAGTGGAGCCGGAGAGAGGGGCATTCCGAACCAACGAACCTCCTCTCCCCGGCCTCCCCTCCCTCGGCGGGAGGAGAGGGAGTCGGACGGGCTCGCGAAACCTTCAAGGGGAATCAAGTGCACAGCCATAAAAATCTTTTCCGCTCCAGAAAAACCTCGTCACGTCAACCGCAATTCCGGCGTACACCGCAGCACACCGGTTGATGTGGGGGGGGGTGGTTGGGTTTATGCTTCGTTTCAGCCAAACCGGTTCCCATTTTCTGTTGTGCTATTACGGCGATCAGCCATAAATGCAACACAACGTTCGACCAGAAAGGAAATAATCATGCAAAAGCTTATCTCAAAACTTGTGGTGGCTTCCCTTCGACTCCTCGTGCTCGCCAGCATCGGTTCCCTGGCCGCGCCGCGGGCGCAAGCGCAGGTGGGAGGGTTGGTGACCAACGCCAGCTTTTGGTTTTGGGGCACCAACCAGGACAATAGATACTGGAGAGGCGGATCGGGAATCAGCAATTACTGGCACACCAACAGCGGCTTCCTGGAGAACTCGCCGGTCTTGGCGGCGTTTAGTAGCCAACCGGGATCAGCCCCCACCAACTTTGTGGATTCCACCGTGATCTTCGGCAACGCGGGCCTGGATAGCGGTCTCACCGCCAACAGGACCGTCTCGAATCAAATTTTCATCACGCTGGGCACGCTGCTCATCACGAACAATTCGGCTTTCAACTATCTTATCCGATCCACCAATCCGACGACAGGACCGTTGGTTGCCGCGCTGAATTTCAGAACGAGCGGCGGCAATACGAATTTCGTGACCGGGACCACCAATGCTACGCTTGGCGTGCCATACGCCGACGGGCAGGGGGCGGTCATTGCTGGTGCGATCTGGTACACAAACGGCGTCAACCTGGACATTATACACTTCGGTGTGGGCCAGGCCCTGGCATTTCAGGGAAGCCTGGTGAACGGGGCCATCACTGGCGGAGATGGAAATGCCCTCGGAGCTCCAAGCAGGCTCACCATCCTCAACAACAGCGCCGCCAATATTACGTTTCAGCCGCAAAATACGATTAACCTGACCAACGGCACGCTGCTGGTCACGAACCTGGCCAACGCCAATTCCAACGCCGCCGTCATAACTTTCAACAATGGCATCAACGCGACGAATGCGATGATCCGAATCATCAACCTGGGCGTCGGCAATATTGCTTTCCAGGGCGCTACGGCCAACCCGCTGCTGCTCACCAACAGCACGCTGTTGGTGACCAATGCCACGACGGCCGGGGTTGGCGGCATCTTCATTGCCAACGGCATCAACATCACGAACACCGAAAACGCCCTGACGACCACCAAGGAATTGAGGCTGGTTAATATTGGCAACGGCAACCTTTCCCTGGCGAGTAACCTGGCTGGGGGCGCTCCCATGAACGGCAATCTGATTCTGGGCAACACGCCGTTGCACGTCACCAACAATCCTGCCGCGCTCAATCCATTCGGCGGCCCCAGCACCAACGTCAATATTATTATCAGCGCAACGAACATCGTCGCCGGCACCACCAACCGGGGCATCATTCTGGATAACCAGGCCACCAACGGCGGCCGGATTGATATTAATGCGGTTATCACCGGGAACCTGGTCAGCAGCCTGGACGGCCTCACCAAACTGGGTCCTGGCGAGGCGCGGTTGAACAGCAACAATACGTTTAACGGCAATATTTTCATCAAGGGCGGCACGCTCCGGATTTTCGGCACCGGTGGCGCGGAGGCGGCGGCGGGCAGCATGGGCAATTTGACCAATCAAGTGTTCTTTGACGGTGGCTCCCTGTTGGTTGTCACCAACGTGATCTTCAGTTCATCGCGGATTTTCAATATCGGCGCCGGCGGCGGCACTTTCTCGATCGCCACGAAC
>CAZIFU010000252.1:0-2572 GCA_964539075.1 uncultured Verrucomicrobiota bacterium
CGCGCCACGCTCATCAACAACGTGACGCTCCTCGCCAAAGTCGCGAAGGAGTTCAACGTCCCCGCCGTCCTCACCGCCGTCGAAACCGAATCATTCAGCGGCTACATTTGGCCGCAGTTGCTCGACGTTTTCCCCGGCCAAGCCGTCGTGGAGCGCACGTCCATGAATTCATGGGATGACGAAGGCTTCCGCAAAGCCATCGAAGCCACCGGCAAGAAAAACATCATCATGACCGGCCTGTGGACCGAGGTGTGTGTGACCTGGCCGACCATCGAGATGCTCGGCGCGGGCTACAACATCTACGTCGTCGAAGATTGCTGTGGCGCGACTTCACCCGCCGCTCAAGAGGCCGCGTTGTCCCGCATGGTGCAAGCGGGCGCAGTCCGGTTGACCACCATCGCGGCCCTGCTCGAATGGCAGCGCGATTGGAAAAACAAGGAACATTACAACGCGCTCATGGGCATCCTCAAACAACGGGGTGGCGCATACGGTGTGGGCGTCGAATACGCCTACACGATGGTCCATCACGCGCCGCAGTCCGCGCAGAAGCCGCAGATCGTGCCGAAGGCGGCGGCGCACTAAACTCGAATTTGCAGGAGCGCGGGCTTCAACCCGCTTCAACGTGGTGTTGTCGGTGAGGATTGGAATCTGTTTGGACGCACTTCCAGTTCCGACGTTGAAGCGGCGTAACGCCGCGCTCACGCCGTGATCTCATCTTGCTGCGGACGTGCAAATCATTGATTCTGCTCCGAGCCAACGCAGCACGGCGATCTTTGCCGGCCTGCGCGCCGTCATCAAATGTTAATCCATCAAAAATGAAAAACAAGACCACCGCCTTGAAACTATATCTCCACGCCGCTGCGCTTTTGCTTGGAGCGGTTTGCCTCTCGCCTGCTTTCGCCCAAGACAGCGAGCTGAACCGCCAAGTCGCTGCCGATGAAGTTCGGTTAGTTGCAATTTTTAAGAAACTCCACGCCAATCCCGAATTGTCCATGCAGGAAACCGAAACTGCCGCGCTGGTCGCCAAAGAGTTCAAGGCGCACGGCTACGAGGTGCAGACTGGCATCGGTAAAACCGGCGTCGTCGGCCTCATGAAAAATGGTCCCGGCCCGGTGATTATGTTCCGCGCCGACATGGACGCCTTGCCCTTGAAAGAAGAAACTGGCCTGCCGTATGCCAGCACCAAAACTGGCACTACGCTTGATGGGCTGAAGAGTTCCATCGCCCATGCCTGCGGGCATGACGCGCATGTGACGTGGCTGATTGGAGTGGCCAAGGTGATGGCCGCGCAGAAAGCGAATTGGTCCGGCACGCTGATTTTGGTCGGGCAACCAGCGGAGGAAGCATACAATGGCGCGCAAGGCATGGTGAAAGACGGCTTGTATAAAAACACTTCCGAGCCGGCGGTCATCTTCGCGGCGCACACCAATCCCGTCTGGCCGGCGGGCGCGGTCGGCATGGGACAGGGACGCCGCATGGCCGGCGCGGACGGATTGAATGTCACCCTCAAGGGCATCGGCGGTCATGGTTCCACCCCGCACGCCTCCATTGACCCCATCGTGATGGCCGCCCAAGCGATCTTGGCTTATCAAACGATTATCAGCCGGCGCATTGATCAAACCGAGCCGGTCGTTCTCACCGTCGGTGCGATTCAGTCCGGCACGGTTGGCAACATCATTCCTGACAGCGTCACCATGCGCCTCAGCATCCGGTGGTATAGCAAAGCCGCGCGCGACCAAATCATCGCGATGGTGAAGCAAATGACCGACGCGATTGCCGTCGGCAACGGCCTGCCAGCCGACCGGATGCCGGAATATGAAAGCACCTCCAGCATCACCCCGGTCATCAATGATGACAGCTTGGTCGCCGGGATGCGGCCCATCCTCGAACAAACCCTGGGCAAGGAAAACGTCTATCCCGGCCTGCCAATGCAGATGGGTTCGGAAGATTTCCAAATGCTCGGCGACTCGATCCGGGGTGTAAAACTCCTGCACATGGAAGTCGGCGTGGCCAAACCGGAAGTCGTGAAAGGCTTCCTGGAGAAAGGCACCATGCCGCCCTACATGAATCATCACCCGAAGTTCCAAGTCGAGTTGCCGGCCATCGCTGCGGGCGTGAAAGCCAATGCGGCGGTGTTACTGGAGTTGCTGAAAAAAAACCGCTAACAGCCTGTTTTAACCCGCCGCCGCGCTGGAAAATGGCGATGGTGACGCTGCTGGGCGTCTACCCAGCAAGCCTCCTGATTGGGGTCGTGCTCTCCTCCACGGCTGGCTCAATCCGCCCTCCCAAAAGAAATAGATAAGCTCATGAACTCAAATCTTTTTGCCGACCTGATTCTCCACAATGGACGCATCACCACGCTCGACCCTAAGTATCCTGGCGCGACGAATCTCGCCATCAAGGATGGGCGAATCATCGGCGTGGACGACGCGGAATCTTACGAGCGCGGGCCGCATACCAAGGTGATTGACTTCAAAGGCCGCCGCGTCATTCCCGGCTTGAACGACTCGCACCTGCACGTCATTCGCGGTGGCCTGAACTACAACATGGAACTGCGCTGGGACGGCGTGCC
>CAZIFU010000253.1:0-83806 GCA_964539075.1 uncultured Verrucomicrobiota bacterium
GGATTCTCCCGGCCACTGGCATTGAATTGACGCGAAACCTGGCGCATCGAAGCAACCCCTCACCCTGACCTTCTCCCCTTCTGAAGGGGAGAGAATCCACGGCCCGCTCAAAGCCGTGAATTGTGCCCCTGAACCGGAGAAAACCGAGCTTGGTCGCGTCAGCGTCTTGGACTGCGCCAGTCCTCTGGCGCTTTGGAAGTCGTGGGTTGTCGAAAGCGCCAGAGGACTGACGCACTCCAAGACCTGGCGGTGATACGAACGGTTCATGAGCAGGGAAACCGCTGCCCGGCCGGCTCGAGAGTTTTTCGGGATTCATGGAGGCTCCATTTAGGCGGCCGTCATTACGGATGCCAACTCAGGACGTTGTCCTTGTTGGGCTCGGTGTCCGCTTTTGTATTGAAACTAAAGTTTCCATCCAGCCCGGCAGACCAGATCATCACCTCGGCGCGCAAGGCGTAAAAGTTGCCGTTGCCGTTGGGATTGGTGCTGTTAAACAGGCCGTAGAATCCTTGTGGGCCGTTGCCCGGAAGTTGCGCAGGAGGAATTTGCGAAACCAGACTGCGCCGGTAAAACGCATCCAGGCAAAAACCGTCGTAGTTTACATCCAACGTGATGAAGTAAGGATTGCCCCAGGGATCGCGATAGACACCGGTCGGGTCCACTCCCGGCGGATTGACGGCGACGTTGACGCTGACGGGCTTGATGCCGCTGAGAAAGTTAATCTGACGCGGGTTGAGGGCGTGATTGGGAAGGTTCGGCGGCAGGTCCATGTCGCGCACCACGTTGACGACATTCGAGTTGCACGCTTCGAATCCCGGCCCGGCATTCACGAGCGGCGGAGTCGTGAATCCCGCCACGCTGGTCGTCCCAAAAGTGAAATCGGGCTTGCCCCCGTTGGCCGCGGCCGGCTCGCAGGGGAAGCGGTGATACTCTCCTTTGTAAGCCGTGATGGCGGTTTCGAGGTTCTTCATGTCAATGAGGGCCTGCCGGATCTGGGCCTTCCCCCTGGCCCGACTTATGGCCGGCAACAACAACGAGGCCAGGATGGCGATAATGCCGATGACCACCAGCATCTCGATCAGTGTGAAGGCGGAGGCGGCGCGGAAGAATCGAAGCAATGGATTTTTCATGGTTTAGTTTGAATGATTGTCGGGCCATCGCCCGGAACAGCCCGCGGTTTTGCGGCCCTTCGGTAGTGCAAGGTGGACAAGTCCCTGATTTTCGCGAGGATTTTTCGGAGGCGGCGGAGCGCGGCGTTCACGCCGCTTCAGCGTGCGGAAGCCAGGTGCTCCCAGGCCATCCGGAACGGTTTTGCGGCGGGGGAGTTGAAGCGGCGTTAATGCCGCGCTCCTGTTGGTGGCGGCTCCGCCGCGCCTGGTCATTTTCGGGCAGGCGGGTTTCCCGGCCCGCCCGCGGGCACGAGCCAATGCCGGCCACGGCAGCACGCGACGGCGGCGGCGGCGAATTTGAATCATGGCCGGCGTCCAACCGTTCGCCGACCAGTTCACGGCCACGTGCCGGGCGGCGTCGCTGATTTTTGAAATCGCGGGCATGGTCAATTCTTCCAGTTCCCGATGGTGTTGGTTTTGTCACCGATGACGATCTCGGCCCAAAGATCGAACGACTTGGGGTTGTTCGTGGGCGAGGAAGAATTGTAGCGCCAGGGATTGAAAGCGCCGACGGGGCCTTCCACGGGAACCACTAAAAATTCCACGGTGGAACCGCCGCCGTTGGTTGAATACTGTTTCGGCTTCAGGCCGTGCGCAAAACTCTTGACGGCGCTGGCGCTGGCTGCCGAATTGGCAAAGCCTTCAACGTTCGCAGAAAACACCGCCATGATCGTGGCGCGGTTGATGACGAACTGACGGTCCTGGGTGCGGAATTGATTGTTGTTGGTGCGATAGGTGCCGGCCAACTCGTAAAAAAGCTGGTTCTGCGCGACATTTGCCGGGTTGTCGGGCGGATAAAAACCCAGGGCGGATTTGTAATCGGCGATCCAGCTCAGCAACTGGTTCAGTTCTGTCCGGACCCGGCTTTGCTTCATCGCGCGCGACGCCCACATGCCCGAACCGATCAACAGCCCCATCAGGATGGCAATGATGCCGATGACCACCAGCAGCTCGATCAGCGTAAAGGCGCGTTGGCCCGGCCGGCGCGAGCACCCGGCCAGCACGCCGGCATTTTTCCCGCCCGAAAACGATTCAACCGCTCGAGGTTTTTTTTGCATGGTGTCCGGTGTGGTTCAACGTTCGCGCACTTCCTGCTCCATCCGTTCGCTCAACCATTGTTTGATCATGCTTTGGTAATTGAGGTAGCGCGACCGGGCCAGCCGTTTGATGCGGGCGAGCATCCGCGGGTCAATGCGCAGCGTGATGTTGACCGACTCCGAAATTTCCGACCCTTCGGCCACGGAGGATTCCATGAGGCGCAAATTGACGGCGTGATCCTCCCAGAATGACGCTTCGGAACTCTCGCTGTCGAAGAGCGGCACCTCTTCCCATTTGGCGATGGCATTCATTTCAGTTCATTCCCATTGTCAGTCCGCTGACTCGAGCCGGCCCCTCATCACGCGAGGGTCTGGTTCAGTTTCCGTTGATAAAAAAACTGCTCTTCGGCCACAAAGGGCCGGGCGTAAATGACCCGGACCTGTTTTCCATTTGTCCGATACACGCTGAAAAGCCCCGTGCCATTGGCCGCTTTGCCGAGGTTAAAATACCGGGCCTGGACCGAAAACCTGGGCGAGTCCGGCAACAACCGCACCGTAAACGGATCCTCGAAGGACTCTTCGATATCGCGCAAAGTCAAAGAACTGTTCAACTCGAAGGGCGGATTGTTCCAATCGAACTCCATATCAATTATGGGTCAATTGCGAATCCAACGCCCATGCAATGTATTTACATTGTATTTACGTATTCTCATGGCTGATTGTCAATGCAATTTTTGCACATTTACAAAAAAATGGCTGCCGATACTCGTCGGCAGCCATTTTCAGCGTCATATTTTCTATACAAGTGATTGATTGTGAATAATTTATTCTGTCTTTCCTCCGCCACCGGTTTCGCTGTTCCCGACGTTTTCGATCAGGTCAATGAGCGGGAGGAACAGGGCAATAACGATACTTCCGACGATAAAGGCTAAAAACACGATCATGATGGGTTCGAGCAGCGAAGTCATGGCGGACACGGCGTTGTCCACTTCATCGTCGTAGTTGTCGGCGATTTTCATCAACATTTCCGGCAAGGCGCCGGTCTGTTCGCCGACATCCACCATGCTGATGACCATGGGGGGGAAAACATTGGAGGCTTCCAGCGGCGCGGTGATGGTTTCACCTTCCTTGACGCTTTCGTGGACAGCGGAGACGGCTTCGCCGACGATCACATTGCCGGAAGTTTCCTTCACAATGGTCAAGGCTTGGAGAATGGGCACGCCACTGCTGACCAGGGTGCCTAACGTGCGGGTGAAGCGCGAAATGGCGACTTTGTTGACGACCGTCCCGAACACGGGGAGATTCAATTTCATGCGATCAAATAACCGGCGGCCAAACCGGGTCCGCACGAAGACCCGTAAGAGGATGAAAAGCACGATGAAGCCGATCACGACGGGACCGGGCACGGGCGCTCCTCCAGCCCATTGAGGAAAAACGATTGTGTAATCCTTCATCGTTTCGCTGATGCCCAGGACGAACTGGGTGAAGGCCGGCAGCGGTCTGCCTTCGAGCATGTCGGCGAAAATCTTCTTGAACTGTGGCACCACCCAGATCATCAGGACGGCCAGAATCACCACCGCCACGAACATGACCGCGCAGGGATAAAACATGGCGGCGATGACTTTGCCTTTGATCTTCTGGGCCTTCTCCATGAATTCGGCCAGCCGGTTCAAGACCACTTCCAGCACGCCGCCCAGTTCGCCCGCCTTGACCATGTTGACATACAGGCGATTGAAGACCTTCGGATGCTGGGCGAGGCCTTCGGAGAAAGTGCTGCCGCCTTCAATGGCGGCGCCCAGTTGTCCGATGATGTCCTTGAGCGTGAGATTTCTTTCCTGCCGCTCCAACACGCGCAGGCCCCGCAACAAGGGCAGCCCGGCGTCCACCAGCGTGGCCAGTTGGCGCGTAAAAGAGGTCAGCACCTTGGATTTGACCTTTCCGCTCAGGCCGGGAATCTTGATTTGAAAATTGAGCACCCCGCGCTTGGCCTTGGGACCGGCTTTGGCGACCGGCCTGCCTTTCTTGTCCTTGTCCTTGAATTTGTCAGCCTCGACGACTTTGGTCGGGAAAAAGCCCATTTCCTTGAGCCGGCCAATGGCTTCGTTTTGGCTGCCGACCTCGAGTGTCCCTTTGGTTTCCTTGCCCCGCGAATCCATGGCCACGTAATTGAACTTAGGCATACAGCACCTCAGGTGTACTTCAGGACTTCTTCGATGGTTGTATCACCATCAAAGATGCCGCGCAAGCCATCTTCGCGCAACGTGGTCATGCCCAGCTCGACGGCCTTCTGGCGGACCACCACCGTGGGCGCCCGTTCGTTGATCAAGGCACGGATCGCCTCGGTGATCACCAGCAATTCAAAAATCCCCTTGCGCCCCTTGTAGCCGGTGTCATTGCAGGCGGCGCAGCCCCGCCCGTAATAGAACACCTTGTCGCCAATGTCGTGCGGCGAAAGGTTCAGCAGCGTCAACTGGTTTTCGGTCGGCTCGAAGGGCGTGCGGCATTTTTTACAAACCGTGCGCACCAGCCGCTGGGCGAGCACCGCCATCAACGTGGAGGAAATCAAAAACGGCTCCACGCCCATGTCAATGAGCCGCGTCACGGCGCCGGGGGCGTCGTTGGTGTGCAGCGTGCTCAACACCAGGTGGCCGGTGAGCGAGGCCTGGATCGAGATTTGCGCCGTTTCCAGGTCGCGCATTTCCCCGACCATGATCACGTCGGGATCCTGGCGCAGAAACGAGCGCAGCGCCTTGCTGAAGGTCATGCCCATCGCTTCGTTGATCGCCACCTGCATGATGCCTTCCATGTCGAATTCCACCGGATCCTCCGCGGTGAGCAATTTGGAATCAATCGTGTTGATCTTGCGCAACGCCGAGTAGAGCGTCGTGGTCTTGCCCGAACCCGTGGGGCCGGTCACGATGAATATCCCGTTGGGCTGTTGAATCGCCCCGGTGACATAATCGAAGATGACCTTGGGGAAGCCGAGGGTTTCTATGTCCAGGTTGACGGCCGAACGGTCCAGCACGCGCAACACCACCGACTCGCCGAATTGCGTCGGCAGCGTGGACACGCGCAAATCCACCTGCTTGCCGCCCAGGTTCAGCGAGATGCGCCCGTCCTGCGGGAGGCGGCGCTCGGAAATGTCCAGGTTGGACATGACCTTCAAACGCGACGTCACCGGCAGCGCCAGATGTTTGGGCGGGGGCGACATTTCATACAAGGCGCCATCCACCCGGTAGCGGATCTTGAATTCATCCTCGAACGGCTCGAAGTGAATGTCGCTCGCGCGGTCCTGCACCGCTTGAAACAACACCAGGTTGACGAACCGCACGATGGGCGCCTCGTTGGCCAGGTCCGCCATCCCGGTCACGCCGTCGCCGGAGATGACCTCGGCCACTTCCTTGGCGATTTCCGTGTCGGCGCCCAGTTCCTTCAAAATTTCCGAGACGCTTTCGCTTTCATCGCCGTAGTATTTGCTGATGGCCTTCTCAATCTGCGCCGGGTCCGCCACGACGATCTGCACCTCCTTGCCCACGACGTGGTTCAACTCATCCACCGTGGTCGGATTGAGCGGATCGGCCAGGGCGATGTGGACCGTCGAACCGTAAACGGCCACCGGCAGACATTGGTAGAGGCGGGCGGTCGCCGGGGAAACGGTTTTCAACACGTCAGGTTCCAGTTCCTTTTCCCGCAAATCCACCACCTGGGTGCCGAGCTGATCGGCAATGAGCTGGAGTTGGGTGTCCACGTCCATCAAACCGAAATCCTGCAGTACCTGGCCGACCGGCTTGCCGCTGCGCGTGTGTTCCTGGAGGACCTCCTCCAGTTGCAGGTCATCGAGCAGCCCCTGGTCTTTGATGATGGCCAGCAACGGATGGAATTGGGCGTCGGGCATGGTGTTATTGGCTGGCCACCGCCGCGGCCACCGCCTGCTGGGTTTCCAATTCCTTCAACTTTAGCAGGATGGTCGTCGGGTCCTGCGACTTCATGATGACTTCCTCCTTGGCGATCATGCCCAGTTGATATTTTTCCAGCAGGAAGCTGTCGAGCGTCACCATGCCGTATTTGGCGCCGGTTTGGATGTCGGAATTGATGCGGAAGGTTTTGTTGTCACGGATCAGCGCGCCGACCGAGGGCGTGTTGACCATGACTTCAAAAATCGCCACGCGGCCCGGCTTGTCGATGCGCGGGATCAGCAATTGCGAAATCACCGCCTGCAGCACGGTGGAAAGCTGGATGCGAATCATTTCCTGCTGGTTGGTCGGAAAGGCGTTGGTGATCCGGTCAATCGTCTTGGCGGCGCCGGTGGTGTGCAGCGTGCCAAACACCAGGTGTCCGGTCTCAGCCGCGGTGATGGCGGCGTCCATCGTTTCCAAATCGCGCAACTCGCCGACCAGGATCACATCGGGATCCTGCCGCAAGTCGCGGCGCAACGCCTCGGAGAAGTTCGGCACATCCACGTTGACCTCGCGCTGCGTCACAATCGCCCGCTTGTGTTTGTGGTAATACTCGATGGGGTCTTCGATGGTGATGAGGTGGACGTCGTCGCGCTCCTCGTTGATGATGTTCAGCATCGAGGCCAGCGTGGTGGTTTTGCCCGAACCGGTGGGGCCGGTGACCAGGACCAGGCCGCGCGGTTTGTAGAGCAATTCCCGGACGCTGGGCGGGATGCCGATCTGCTCCATCGTCAGCAGCTTGGTGGGAATCTGCCGCAGGACGACTCCGAAGTTGCCCCGCTCCTTGAACACGCTGACACGGAAGCGGGCCAGTTCGCCGAAGGCAAACCCAAAATCAGCGCCGCCTTTTTCCCGCACCTGTTGGATATGGTCTTCGGAGGTGATGCTGCGCATCAACTCTTCGGTGTCCTCCGCGCGCAACGACGGCCCTTCCACGCGGTGCAGGATGCCATGCACGCGGATGACGGGCGGCACGCCCACCCGCAGGTGCAGGTCCGAAGCCCCTTCGGACACCACCAACTGCAACAAATCGGACATTGAGTAAGACATGGTAAATGGGGGGTTGAATTTGGAAAATTATCGCATCATAGGCCCGCCAGGCGGCGCTGAAAAATCTGGGTGGGTTGGCATCGGGCCTCAATCGGAATCGCCGGTGGTGGCGCGGATGACTTCTTCGGCCGTGGTCATGCCGGCCAGCACTTTGCGCGCGCCGTCCTCGCGCAGCGTGCGCATGCCCATCTCGCGGGCGCGGCTGCGCAACACCGAGGAGGAAACCTTTTCGTAAATCAATTTGCGCGCCTCGTCATCAATCAAGAAAATTTCAAAGATGCCAAAACGGCCGCGGTAGCCGGTCTTGCCACATTCGTTGCACCCCTTGCCGCGCAAAAAGGCGGCGTTGGCGAGGTTGTTAGGATCAATGTTCAGGGAACGCAACTCCCCCTCGGTCGGCACGTGCGGCGCGGCGCAGCGTTTGCACACTTTGCGCACCAGCCGTTGCGCCATGAGCGCCCGTGTGGAGGAGGCCACCAGGAAGGGTTTCACGCCAATGTCAATCAACCGTGTCACCGCGCTGGGCGCGTCGTTGGTGTGCAGCGTCGAAAAAACAAGGTGGCCGGTCAGCGAGGCGTTGATGGCGATGGTGGCGGTTTCCATGTCGCGAATTTCCCCCAGCATGATCACGTTGGGCGCCTGGCGCAGCATCGAGCGCAATGCTCCCGCAAAGGTCAGCCCCACCGCTTCGCTGACCTGCACCTGGTTGATCCCGGAGAGCACGTATTCCACCGGGTCCTCCACCGTGATGATCTTGCGGTCAGGCCGGTTGATGTAATTCAGGCAGGCATACAGCGTGGTGGTCTTGCCGGAGCCGGTCGGCCCCGTCACCAGCAGAATGCCGTCGGGCAAACCAATCAACCGCTCAAAGGTCTGCTGGTCATCGGTGAAGAAGCCCAGCTCCGGCAGGCCCAGCTTCAGCCCTTCCTTGTCCAGAATACGCATCACGATGCTTTCCCCGTGGTTGGTGGGCAGGCAGGACACGCGCAGGTCAATCGCTTTACCGCCGATGGACATTTGAATGCGCCCGTCCTGCGGAATGCGGTGCTCGGCGATGGACATGTTCGACTGGATTTTCAACCGGCTGATGATCGAAGCCTGCAACCGTTTGGGCGGGCCTTTCATCTCGTGCAACATGCCGTCAATCCGGTAGCGCACGCGGAACGTTTTGGAGAGCGGTTCCAGATGAATGTCCGAGGCGCGCGACTTGAAAGCTTCCACCACCAGGCTGTTGACCAGTTTGATGATCGGCGCGTCGGCGTCCACCACCGCGCCATCGTCCACCTGGACGCCCTTGCCGAGAGTGCCGATCTCCACCTCCCCTTCGGTGATGTCCTGGATCATTTTGCCCACCGAATCGTCGCTGGCGCCGTAATACTGGCCGATGGCCGCCTCGATCTCCTCCTCGGTGGCCACGCGCACTTCGATCTCCATGCGCAGGAGATGATGCAGGCTGTCAATGGTGTCCAGGTCCGACGGGTCGCTCAGCGCCACGGTCAGGCTGTTGCCGTGCCGATAGACGGGGACCACTTTGTATTTCTTGGCGATGTGGCGGGGAATGGCGGAAATCACTTCATCGGTCAAGCGCATCTCGCCCAGTTCGATCACTTCGGTGCCGAACTGCGCGGCCTTGGCGTGCGTGACGTCCTTGGGGCGGATCAATTTCTTGGCGACCAGCAAATCCACGATCCCTTCACCGCTGCCATCGGCCTCGGTGCGGACTTCGTCCACTTGCACATGGGTCACCAGCCCCATGTCCACGAGGGAATCAATCAGATAATCGTCTTTGGCCGCCACAGCTTTTCTTTCGCGCGCTCAGGTCATTAAATTGGGCTTGTAAAAATACTATCGGCGAAAACCTCAAAGTCAAACCCGGAGGAAATCCTTTCAGCCGCCCGTTTGGAGTCCCATCCCGCACGCGGGACTGTTCCCGGTGCATGCTGGGACTCCAACACAGGTCAGCGCCTGAAGGACGGATCCGGGGAATTCTCACCCAAACCAGGTCCAGACCGATTCGCCGGTCAGGTTCCGAAGGATTATTTCAACACCTGCGCCAGGATGGTTTTGGCATCGTGGCCGGCGGATTCCCACACCACCACGGGCGCGTGCTGCGGCGAGGCGGAGGCGATGGCCGCAAACGCCGCGTTCTGTGCGAGGACGCGCGGCGGACCGTTGCCGATTTGCAGCAGAAGCCGGGTTCCTTTTTGCCAGACGGCATAGACGCCGTCCTTGCCGGTGGCGATGATCGGTTGCGTCCCTCTCTCGTCGAGCAATTGTTCGGCAGCCTCGCTCGCCACTTTGAAAATGGACAGGCCGCGCCGCCAGACCGCCACCGGCTGGCCGTCCGGCATGAACGCCAGGGTGCCGCCATCCATCGGGCAGGCGTTCAACGGCCAGGTGCCGGCGCCGGATTTTGTCGCCGCCCCGAACGTCTTGCCGCCGTCGCGGCTGGCCGCCAGATACATGTCGCGCGCGCCGTCCAGCCAGTTGCGCCACATCACCCACACGACGCCCTGCGGGCTGATGGCCGCGGTGGGATGACAACATTCGCACACATGACCGGCCGGCGATTGGTAAATGCGCCGGTTGGCGCTCCACGTTGCGCCGCCGTCGGTGGAACTGGCGCCCCAAATCTGGGTTCCCTTGACGCGCAAATCCAGCCACGTGGCGTAAAGCAAATTGCCGCTCCCCGCCAGGCTGTGCAGTCCCTCGCGCGCCGAATCGGCGGCGTCATTCACCTTGGCCGCCGCCGACCAGGAGTTGCCGCCGTCGCGAGAAGTCCAGGCGAGCAAATTGCCCTGGGCCACGGCGGTCACGACCACCGCCGCGCCAGCCACGGCGATGCGCGGTCCGCGGCGCATTCCCAAGGCCAGCTTCGTGACGGTCGCTACTTTGCCCGGCGGTGAAAAATGCGCCCCGCCGTCGGTGGAGCACGTGACGTAGATCGAGGTCTCCTTGCCAAAAACGACGTAGATGTCGCCTTTCACGCTGACCGCCACCTGCGGCTGCTGCGCGCCGTGAAATTCCGAGGGAATGACCTCGACGGGCCGGGCGAGACCCACCGTAATCGCCACCAGGAAAAGGCAAAGGCCCGCAGGAAACCAAAACCGTTTGAGGCTCATTCGTCCTCCTGCTTCCGGGGCAGCCTCCACGAGTTTTTGTCTGCGCATGGGAACCATGAACCGGCCGGCGTTTGGAGTCCACGCTTCAGCGTGCTCCGGGAACAGCCTGAAGGCTGGACTCCAAACCACAAGTTCACGGAGCGGCTCATTCGTTCTCCTCTTGTTTGGGCAGATATTTCTCGATGCACTCGAGGACCGCCTCGACGCTCACCGGTTTGGCTATGAACGGGAAGCCGCCGATGATGCCGCGATGGGCGTCCACTTCCTGTTTGCGGACGGTGGCGGTGAGGAAGACGATGGGAATGTTCGTCAGCAGCGGGTCGGCTTTGAAGCGGGAAGCGACCTGGCCGCCGTCCAGTTGCGGCATGATGACATCGAGCAGCACCAGGTCGGGCTTGAATTCGCGCGCCGACGACACGGCGGCCATGGCGCGGTTTTCCACGCGCACTTCAAAGGCGCCGTCCTGTTCGAGGTTCAGCTTGAGGAGGCGCGTGAAGCTGACCTCGTCGTCAACGATCAGAATTTTCTTTGGGTCCGTAGTCATGTCCTGCGCTGGGCCTTAAGCATGATGGAAACTCTGACGCCGCCTTCTTTCAAGTTCTTTATGTCAATGGCGCCGTCGTGCATCTCGATGATTTTGCGGGTCACCGGCAGGCCCAGACCGGTGCCGACCCCGGTGGGCTTGGTGGTGAAGAAGGGATCAAAGATTTTGGGCAGGTGAACTTCCGGGATGCCGTGGCCGGTGTCGTCCACTTCAGCGATGACGACTTCATCGCCGGGCCAGAAGCGGCCGGCCGTGCGGGAGCCGGCTTCCGGGCCGGCTTCGGCGAGGACTTTGGCAAAGGTGCGCAGGGTGAGCGTGCCGCCATCGGCCATGGCGTGGAGGGCGTTCATGAACACGTTCACGAACACCTGCTGCATCTGGTTTTTGTCCGCGCCGACCGGCGGCAGGTTCTCGCCCAGCAAGCGCACGAGGGTGACGTTGTGTTTCAACAGTTCATGGCGCACCAGCATCACCGACTGCTCCACGATGGCGTTGAGGTCCGCCGCTTCCACGATCAGGTGGTGGGACGCGGAAAAGTCAAGCAAGCCGCGGATGATGGCGTCGGCGCGGTAAATGGCTTCGCGGACCTCGGTCAACACCAGGCGCAGGTTCTCATCGTGGGTGGGGAGCACCTTGGTCAGGTAATCCACGCCGAGCATCATGGTGGCCAGGGGGTTTTTGACTTCGTGCGCCACCCCGGCCGCCAGCGTGCCCACCGATTCCATTTTTTCGGCCTGGATCAACTGGATCTGCGCGGCCTTCAATTCCTCGTGCGACTTGTTCAGGTCGGCCATGGTCTGGCGCAGCGCGGTTTCACTGCGGGCCAGTTCCTCATTGTTGCGCTGGAGCTGTTCGACGAACCGTTTGCGCTCGGTAATGTCGCGCGAGATGCCAAAGCTGCCGATGACCTGGCCCTCCGCGTCGCGCAGTGGCATCTTGGTGGTGGAAACCCAGGTGGAACGGCCGTCGGGGCGGATTTCCTCTTCCTCCTTGCCCACGAGCGGCCTGGCGGACTGCATCACGGCGAGTTCATCGGCGGCGGTCTGGCGCGCGTACTCCGGCGCGAAGAAATCGAGGTCGCTCCTGCCCACCGCCAGGTTGGGGCTGGCGAGACCAAATTTTTCCGCCAGCGCCTTGTTGATTCGCAGGAACCGGCTGTCGGCGTCCTTGAAATAAATCTGGTCGGGGAAATTATCCATCAACGTGTGCAGCAAATACCGCTCGTAGATCAGGGCCTGCTCGGCGCGGAGGCGGGCCGTGATGTCCCAGAACACGCCCTGCACGCCGAGGGTACGGCCCCGGGCATCGAGCACGGGCGTCTTGATCGCCTGGACGTGGATCTTTTCGCCGCCGGCGGCGCGGTTTTCCTCGACGGTCTCAAAAATCCCGCCGGCGGCGGCGACCTGCCGGTCGTTGGCCCGGTATTTCTCCGCCAGGTCCGGCGGATAAAAATCCGCATCGGTTTTGCCGATGATTTCCTCCCGCGCCTTGCCGAGCGTGGCGCAGAACCGCTGGTTGGCGAAGGTGAACCGTCCCTCCAGGTCCTTGCGGAAAATATTCTGCGGCAGGTTTTCCACCAGCGAGTGGTAGAGCGCCTCGGAATTGCGCAACCGCTCCTCGGTGCTCTGGCGTTGCTCGTCCATCCGGTCCAGCGAACGGGCGTTCCACCAGATCACAAACAAAAAGACGAGGATGTTCGACACTACCAGAAACGACATGCCAAACGTGGCGTCCACCAGGCGGTAGCGCACTCCTTCCAGCCGCAGCCAGCCCAGCACCAGCGGAATGACGATCGCCGCCACCGTCAACCGCCGCGCGGTGAGGCCGCCCGCGCTGTCACCCGTCACCGTGGCCATCAGCCCGCGGTCGGGCCGCGCGCACAACACGCCGAGCGTCAGCACGCAGAAGGCCAGGGCCGTGTTTAGCGCCATCGGAATGTAGGAGGGCACGCGGGTGAAGACCAACACCCGGTAGGCATATCCCGTGACCGCCAGCAGACCGATGAGGCCCGCGCTCAGCGTCAGAAACTGGGCGGGCCGGTGCCCACGCCGGCTTTCCCGATCCAATAACAGCAGCGCCAGGCCAATCAACAGAAAGCCCGACGCTGTGTTCGGCGCGATGCGGTTGGGCGGTTGCGACGGATCGGCATCCAGTTTCGCCGGGAACAGCCATTGGTCCACGCCGGGGGAAAAGTTGAAAAAAAATCCCGCCAGACTAACCGCGCCAACCAGCGTGACAAGGGCGGCGGACACATGAGGCACGGGCCGGATTTCCCAGCCAGCCTCCTCGTCCCGCAACCGCAGCAACGCCAGGCCGGAGAAAATGAAGCACAGCGCCGTCATGGGATTCATCGGGACCAGCCCGGAGAACAGGCTCTTGAAGCTGGTGGTGTCCGACGCCCAACCCAGAAGCACCAGCAGCCCGGTCAACATCGCGGCGACGCCCGCCACCGGCGGGACGATCTTGAGCCAGGCAACCAGGCGGGCATTGGGACGGGTGGTCATCGGTTTAACGCCAGGCGCTGGCGCCGCAACCCAGGGAGCGCGACCACTGCCATTGAATCAAGCCCAGGACACCGAACGCGCCGAAACCCGTTTGGTGTCCACGCTTTGGCGTGTTCCGTTTCCGAGCTCGGTTCGCTAGTTCAATGGCAGTGGGGAGCGCGGCTGTCCACAGCCGCCAGTTCGCCGGTCGTTGCAGAGGCAACCACGGGCCGTCGAAAACTTGCGGCTGGGGACAGCCGCGCTCCGGTCCGGGCAAAACGCGGGGTGATTCCGAAGCGGTGAACATGCGGGAAAAATTACGCGGGGATTTTTTTCCGCGTGTTGAAGACCAGCAACGCGCGCACGCCACCTTCGGGCTGGTTGCGGATGTCAATCGAGCCGCCGTGAAGTTCGATGATTTTCTTCACCACGGTCAGACCCAGCCCGGTGCCTCTGCCCGGCGGTTTGGTGGTGAAGAACGGATCAAAGATTTTCGTCAGCTTGTCCTCCGGGATGCCTGCGCCGGTGTCCCTCACCTCTGCCATCACCACCTTGTCGCCCGCCTGGAACAAGCCGGCGGCGCGGTCGCCCAGGAACTGCGGCAGCGCCTCCCATTGCTGCGCCTGGGTCTCGACCGTCAGCGTGCCGCCCTTGGGCATGGCCTGGACGGCGTTGATGCAGAGGTTGACAAAGACCTGTTTGATTTTGTTGTCGTCCAGTTCCATCGGCGGCAGGTGGGGGCTTAATTTGCGGATCAGACGAATGTGGTGCCGGTCCGTTTCATATTTCACCAGCGAGAGCGACTGCTCGATCACCGCGTTCAAATCCTGCCCCTTGAGTTCGAGCTGATAGGGCGTGGCAAAATCCATCAGGCCCCGGATGATCGAGTCGGCCCGTTTGATGGCGCTGGCCATGTCGTTCAACACCATCGGGACGTTCCCGGCCTCCTTGGCGTCGCCCTCCTGGCCCAGGTTTTTGACCAGATAGCCGACCCCCATGAGGAGGACTTGCAGCGGGTTCTTCACCTCGTGCGCCACACCCGCCGCCAGCGTGCCGATGGAATCCATCTTCTCGGCCTGGATGAGCTGCAACTGGGCGGACTTCAAATCTTCGTGCGATTTCTTCAGGTCCGCCAGCGTCTTGTGCAACACCACTTCGGCCCGTCGTTGCTCGGTGATGTCCCAGTAGATTCCCTGAATACCCGTGACGTTGCCTTTGGTGTCGTAAACCGGGATTTTCACCACGCGCACGAAGCGGTTCTGGCCGCCAGAGAGCCGGTTTTCCTCGACCGTTTCAAAAATGTCGCCCGACTTCATCACCCGCTGGTCGTCGGCCTGGTATTTTTTCGCCAGCTCGGGCGGGAAAAAATCAAAATCCGTTTTGCCCAGGATGTCGCGGGCCGGCTGGCCCAGCACGGCGCAGAAACGCTGGTTGCCGAAAATGAACCGGCCTTCGCGGTCCTTGCGGAAAATATTTTGCGGCAGGCATTCGACCAGCGATTGATAGAGCGCCTCGGAATGGCGCAGTCGTTCTTCGGCCCGCTTGCGCTCGGTGATGTCGGACACCAGCCCGTCGTAAGAAACCACCTGGCCCTGTTCGTTCTTGCGTGTCACCGGCGTGTTTTTCACCCAGCGGATGGAGCCGTCCTTGTGGATGATGCGGTGTTCGAGCGGGGCGACCGGCAGGCCGGCGATGCCGCGATTGGCCTGCTCCACCACCAGCGGCCGGTCCTCCTCGTGGACCATGTTGTACCACAAAAAAGGGTCCATCTGGTATTCCACCGACGAATAACCCGTCACCGCCTGGCAGCCGGGGCCGTGCGTCGTCGCCACCGCGGTCCCGTGGTCAATGATCACCGTGAAAATGTAGTCCGTGGTCGAATCAATGAGCCGCTTGTAGCGCTGCTCGCTTTCGCGCAAGGCCTGCTCCGCGCGTTTGTGCTCGGTCATGTCGCGCGACACCACGACCAGCTTGATGGGACGGCCGGCGGCGTCCCGCACCACGCTGCCCAGCGACTCGACATGGCGCGCGCTGCCGTCCTTGGTCAGCAGGCGGTATTCGGCGCGCTGGCCGACGCCGGTGCGGAAGGTGTCGCGAAAGGTTTGTTCGACGCGCGGCCGGTCCTCCGGATGGACGTCTTCAAAGGAATTGGTCCCCACCAGGCTGTGCGGGTCGCCGAGCAGGCTTTTATACGAAGGGCTGTTGTAAAGGCGCCGGCCGTCCTTGTCTATGACCGCGACCAAGTCGGTCATGTTGTCGGAAATCAGCCGGAAAAACTCCTCGCGCTCGCGCAGCGTTTCGGTGAGACGTTTGCGCTCGATGGCGTAGCGCATGACACGCGCGAGCATCCGGCCATCCACCTGCCCCTTGACGAGATAATCCTGGGCGCCTTCGCGCATGGCCTCCAGCGCCACGGCTTCATCGTCCAGGCCGGTCAGCACGATGATCGGCAGGCCGGGCGCCCGGGCCTGCGCCTTGACATAAGTGGCCAGGCCGCTTTGGTCGGGCAGGGAAAGATCCAGCAACACGACGTCAAACGGTTCGTGCGCCACAATTTGCAGCATCTCGCTCAACCGCTCGACGTGCGTCGAGCGGAACTGTCCGGCGCCGGCCACCGCGATGATCTCTCCGATCAAACCGGCGAACGCCAGGTCGTCCTCGACGAGCAAAACTTTGATCGGCTTGTTGTCCATCAGGCAATCAGTCGAAGCGTCATGGGTTGCCGGCAGAAGATATGAACGAACCGGCGCAAAATCCAAGCAGATAAAACGCGAAAGGGCCGGTTTTCTCCTGCCCCAATTCAACGTCGTGTTGATGAGACAATCGCAATCTCCGATTGCCCCTCCCCATGAACCGACCCCGGAGCGCGGCATTTATGCCGCTTCACGAGTCGTGCGCTATTGGATGTCGAAGCGGCATAAATGCCGCGCTCCTGCCGGTGGCCGGTTCATGGCCGCAATGCGCGTCCAAAGTTGGAGGTTGAGGCTCCCCATGAACCGCCCGATCCGCCGCCAGGTTTTGGAGTGCGGTGGCTGGCGGGGAACAGGGCTGACGCCGCTTTGGCCGGCCGAACCGGGAACCCGCCCGTAACCGACCGCTGCAAAAGCGGTGTGTGCCCTCACCCCTCACCCACCGCAGTCCAAGACGCTGGCGCGACAACGGAAGCGCTAACCGGTTCATGGTCCCGATGCGCGGTCAGAAAACCGTGGAGACTCCTCATGAACCTTACCCAGGAACGCTGGCGTCTCGCCGGCCTTTTCGCGCATGACTGGCCGGTCCCGACTGGTCGGGAGCGCTCCCAGAAAACGCGGTGCGGTTCAGGGACATTATTCGCAATTCATTCCAAATAACCTTTGGCCGGCATCAGCCCGTGGCGCACGAGCGCCTCGCCGGTGGCGTGAATCACCTCGACCGGCAGCCGGCTCCCCGCGTGCAGGCGCGGCGGCGGCGCGTCCATTGCCCGCGGTCCAAAAGCGAAAAAATGGTCCATTGCCTTGTTGGCGTTGGCGAACGGATTGCCGTCGGGCAATTCGCTCACCCGGCGGAAGACCTCGGTGACGACGCCGGTGAGCCGGGCCGACATCGCTTGCGCCGGCTCAGTCCTCCGCGCCGCGAGATCGTCCAGGATTTGATGCAATTGGAGCGCGAAACAATTGGCCGTGCTCAAGAGAAATCCCTGATATGGCCCGCCCGCCGACGCGTGCCAGCGGGCGTAGTCGCCTTCCGCGCCGCGCACGAGAAAGAGGTTCTCCAGCTTCCGGCCGGACAGGGCCACACGGTCCGCGCCGCTGGTGTCCTTGAGCAAAAAGAAATTGGCGAAGCGCGCCGCCAGGTCCGCAACCACTTCGGGCGCCATTTCGTTTTGTGTCACCTGCGGCAACTGGTAAAGCGCCGTCGGCAAACCGACCTCCAGGATTTGCGCCAGCGCGAGGCCGATTTGTTCCTGCGACAATTCCCGGCCGCGCGGCGGACAAACCGTGAAACCGCAGACGCGCGCCCGGCTTAAACTGCTTTCGCCTCCGCCCGCACCCGTGCGCGACCCGATCCAGGCCGTCGTGTCGCGCATCACTTTCACCGCCTTCGCGGCATCGGTTTGCAACACGCCGACGAGCAGATGCAGCTCCAATCGGGCTGCCTGGTCGAGGGCGATCTCCAACACCCGCCGGATTTCCCGCTCGTCCAGCTCCCAGCCGTCGCCGGTGGAGCCGGGCAGCAAATACCCTTTGACCCAGGGCGACAGATGCGCCAGGTGCGCCGCCATTCTCGGCTGGTCAATCGCGCCCTCGCCGTCGTAATGCGTCAGCAGCGGACACCAGAGCGCGGGGACGCCGCCGGGAAAAAGGCGCGTCACCAGTTTTTTTCGTTCCTCGGCTACGTTGTGGTTCATGGAATGATTCATCCGCCCAAGCCGTGACTATTCAATGCAACCACGAATGGACACGAATAGACACGAATAAAGACGGGCCTGTCCGGATTTTTTCCCGGAGTTGGTCAGACTCACCAAAGGGTGAGCGGTGCGAAGAAACACCAAACCGTCCCTCAGCCAATCGGATTCGTGTCTATTCGTGTCCATTCGTGGTTTTTAACCGTTTAAGGATGGCTAACCGCCCGTTAAAAAAGTAGCCGCCGACGTTAGTCGGCGCAAAAAGTCTTCGAAACTCTCAGGGAATCAGCGCCGACTCACGTCGGCGGCTACAATTGAAGGGTTTTTCAACGGGCTGCTAAGCCGGGCGTTTGAAGTTTTACGTTTAATTGTCGTCCGGTTTTGGCTTAATGAGCAGCATGTCTAGCACGCCACCGCCCTTGACGCCAGCGACGCTTTACCTGGTCGCCACGCCGATCGGGAACCTGGAAGACATCACATTGCGGGCGTTGCGCACGCTCGGGGAGTGCGACGTGGTGGCGGCGGAGGACACGCGGCGCACAGGGCAATTGCTGAAACATTTCGGCATCCGCAAACCGCTGTTGAGCTACTTCCAGTTCAACGAGGCCCGGCGCAGCGGGGAAATCATCGCCCGCCTGCAGCGCGGCGAGAAAGTGGCGCTGGTGACCGACGCGGGCAGTCCGGGCATCAGCGATCCGGGCCAGCGCGTGGTGCAGGCGGCCCTCACCGCGGGCTTGCGCGTCGAAGCCGTGCCGGGGGCGTGCGCGCTGGTAGCGGCGCTGACGGCGAGCGGGCTGCCCACGGACGAATTTCATTTCATCGGTTTCCTGCCGCACAAATCCGGCCAGCGGCGCCGGCGACTGGAGGAATTGAAAGCCTTCGCTGGCACACTGGTTTTGTATGAATCGCCCTATCGCGTGGAAAAATTGCTGGGCGAGCTGGTGGAACTTTTTCCGGACCGGCCGGT
The DNA here is from genome assembly GCA_964539075.1 of uncultured Verrucomicrobiota bacterium. Taxonomy (GTDB): domain Bacteria; phylum Verrucomicrobiota; class Verrucomicrobiia; order Limisphaerales; family CAZIFU01; genus CAZIFU01. Next base: position 18,713 of record CAZIFU010000253.1, read on the forward strand.
TGTGCTGGCGCGCGAGTTGACCAAGAAGTTCGAGGAATTTTTGCGCGGCACGCCGGCCGAGCTGCTGGCCACGGTCCAAAAGCGCGCCTTGAAAGGCGAGTTCGTGGTATTGGTTGGGTCGGCGAACTGATGCCTACTCGCAACGGGAGAGGGAGAACGCCATCCAGTCACCAACAGCCGTTTCTTAAGATGGGGCGAGCGTCCTCGCGAGCCGGATACCAGAGACATTCGAAGGCTCGCGGGGACGCTCGCCCCACCGAAATGAGGTTATGAAACCAGTTCTACCCTGACGCGTGCGCTCAGACTGCGAACAAAAATGTGTCCGTCCCGGCTATTGTAGAATACACACTCACCATTTCAAACAATTTGCCACCGTATGCCGGCAACCCATCTGCAGCCGTTGAGCAATCCAATCCAAGGTCATCACGCTTTCCGCTCGCAATCGCGCTGCCAGCTTAACGTGTTCGGCGATCCGGGACAGGCTAAAGCGTGGACACCAAACGCCGCAGCCCGGTTCAGGGGCACAATTCGTGAACCGCAGTTCATGAATTCTCTCCCACAAGAGGGCCGGGGTGAGGGCGCTTTTGATGGGAATCACTGGCATTCGGCCTGACGGCGGCTCGTCTGGTTCGTCCCCTTGTAACCAGGCGCGGCCGTGAACACCGTGATGGACTGTCCGTTGCTGGTGTTCCAGATGCGCACCTGCCCATCGTAGCTGCCGGTCGCCAGCCGCGCGCGCGACGGATCGCACGCCAGCGCATAAACTTCATCGGCGTGACCGGCATACGTGCGCAGCAATTCGCGGCTGGCCGCATCATGTTCGCGAACCTTCGTGTCCGTCGAACAACTGAACACGCGCCCGTTCTCGACGATCAGCCGTAAAATGTCGCCGTCGAAGCCGGTGATTTGCACCGATTTCTTCGCGCTGCTCGCGCTCCAGATGTGAATGGCCTTGTCACGACCTGCGGAGTAAACCGATTTGTCGTCCGCGCTGAACGCCACCGCATGCACCGGTTCACCGTGGTCGAGATAGGATTCGAGCATCCCGCCGGTGCGACTGTCGAAGAGGCGCGCGGACTTGTCGCGACTGGCCGAAGCGAGCGTGCGGCCGTCATGACTGAAAGCCAGTCCCATGACCCAGTCGGCGTGTTGCTCGATGAGCAACTCCTGTTTACCGCTGGCCACGTTGTAAACCCGGATGGCATTGTCCGCCCCACCCGCGGCCACGCGCGCGCCGTCAGGACTGAAACAAACCGTCAGGAGCGTGTCCGATATTTTGCCGAGTTCACGGGAAGTTGAATCGTTCGCGAGATCGAACAATCTGATTTCACCGTATTGCCCCGGCACACCGCCGACCGCCGCGAGCCGTGAACCATCCGGACTGTAAGCCAGGTTTTCAATGCGCTGCGCCACCGCCGGGAGCCGGCGCCGGAGCTTGCCGTCCGCCGGATCCCAGAACGTGACCTCGTGATACCCGCCCACGGCCAGCTCCTTCCCATCGGGACTGAAAGCCACGGCCAGCACCGGAATCGGATGTGGATAAATTTCGGGCGGCCCCGCCGACGGACGGTGTTGAAAGAGCGTCGCGAGTTCGGCCTTGGGATCGGCGCCGTCGAAGCGCGCGCCCTCTTTGATCCAGCGTTCGATGAGCGCGATTTGCTCCGCCGAGAGCGGGTCGTCCTTTTGCGGCATCCGGTCATCGGGGTCCGTCACGGTGATCAGGCGGAACAATTCGCTCTCGTCGGGCCGTCCCGGCGTGATGGAGGGCGATTTGCTGGAGCCGGGCCGGAGCAACTGCCCGTAGGTGTGCAGGTGGTAGCCGCCCTTGGATTTGTCCGGGCCATGACAGACGACGCATTTCTTTGCGAGCACCGGGGCGATGTCGCGGCTGAAACTGACCGGGGCAGCGGAATTTTTTTCCTGGGCGAAGCCCGGCGGCACCATTGCCGCAAGGAATACCCAACGGAAAATTGCGTGAATGAGTTTATTGCTTCGGGACATCGTACGAGCGTCAGCCAGAATGGAAACGATTGCTCTTCGGAAATCAACGCTATTTCCCCGCACGCAAAGTCCCATGACTGGAGACTCCGCGCGACTCACTCCGGCACCAACACGGCCGCACACCCTTGCTCTTCAGGCCGTCCCGCGCGCCGCCAACGCTCCGCCAAAAACAAAAAATGCCAACCTCTCGCCAAGCCAAGGTGAGCGCGCAGGCCGCCTCCGGGCGAAGGGTTGATCGAAGACCGAAGACCAGCGCAACCATCAATCAAAACGAAAGGCATCAGGCCATGAACGCACTGAAACAGATCATCATCGATCACCCTTTCCTGAATGGCCTGCGCCCGGAGCATCTGGAGATCGTGGCCGATTGCGCCAGCGAAGCCGGCTTCGCCGCCGACCAGATCATCTTCCGCGAGGGCGAAATCGCCGGCCAGCTTTACCTCATCCAGAGCGGCCGCGTGGCGTTGGAAGCGCATCGCTACAAGGACGGCGACGTGCCGATCCAGACCCTCGGCGCCGGGGACGTGTTGGGCTGGTCGTGGCTTTTTCCGCCGTTTCGCTGGCATTTTCAGGCGCGGGCCATCGAACCGGCGAGCGTCGTGGCTCTCAACGGGGCGCACCTGCTGGTGGCGGGCAATGAGAATCCCGAGTTCGGCTTCGAGTTGATGAAGCGCGTCGTCCAGGTCGTGATCCAACGCTTGCAAGCCACCCGCAAACAACTCCTGGACCGACAGGGTCCGTCAGGTGCGCCGTGAATGGGTCCCTTCAGAAACCGCCCGCCGCACCTCGATTTTGGCGATCATTCGCCGTTTTTGACGCCAGCACCGGCGCCGGCGCGAAAACAATTTATGCAAAGAGTTTAGCAAGGGTTAGGAAGCAGCCATCGGCGGCGGTGTTTATCTTCAAACAAAAATGATAACGGAATTAGTGGACATCCAAGCGCAGGTAAAATCGGCCCCGGCAGCACTACGGCCGGCGCCCTGGTCCCGGGCGGCCGGAACGATCGCCAGTCATTCGCGGAATTTTTTCGGCAACCGCTTCGTTTACGCGGTGATTTCACAACGGGCGCGGGGGTTGTCCATCGGGATCAACCTGAACCCGGACAAGTTTTGCAACTTCGATTGCGTGTATTGCGAAGTGGACCGACGGCAGCGCGGCCGCGACTCGCAGGTGGACCTGACGGTCATGTCGGCGGAGCTGAAGGGTCTGCTCGCCCGGGCGCACCAAGGGAAAATGCGCGAACTGCCCGGGTATCAAGCCCTCCCCGAGGATCTGTTGCGATTGAAGGAAGTGGCGTTGAGCGGCGATGGGGAGCCGACGCTTTGCCCGAATTTCATTGAGGTGGTGCAGGCCGTGGTTCATCTGCGCGCGCGCGCCGTCTTCCCGTTTTTCCGGATCGTGCTCATCACCAATGCCATGGGGCTGCGTCGGCCGCAGGTGCAGTCCGGCCTGGAACTGTTCACCGCGCAGGACGAAATCTGGGCCAAGCTCGAAGTGGGCACCCAATCCTACATGGACAAAATCAACCGGCCGAAAGCCGACGCGGCAACGGGCCGGAACGTCACGTTGTGTCAGGTGATGGACAACATTCTGGCCCTGGCGCGGAAGCGTCCGGTGGTGATCCAGAGTTTGTTTCCCTTGTTGGATGGGGCGGAGCCGGGGGCGGAAGAAATTGAGCAATACGCGCAGCGGTTGCGGGAATTGAAGGAGGCCGGGGCGAACATTTCCCTGGTGCAGATTTATTCCGCGCACCGGCCGGCGGTCCATCCGCACTGCGGGCATTTGCCGCTGAAAAGTCTTTCCGAAATCGCCAAACGGGTGCGGGAGGTCAGCGGCTTGAAGGCCGAGGTGTTCTAAAGAGAGAGGCAGAAGGCCGGGAAGCATGCCTGCTTCCTGGACGTGTTTTGAGGAGGGAACGGGAACAGAAAAGCGCCAAACACTGTTCGCTAAGGGCGCGTCCATTTGATTGGATTGGCCGAACGGCGTACTGGTCACTGGGCGGCAAGTCGCTTTTGGAATTTACAGCGTGCAATTTCCTTTGAGCTTGGGCTTGGGGACTTCCCTCGTGGGCTGACCCAGATAAAACGTCGAGGATTTCAGCGCCGTCTCCAGAAGCAAGGGCCAGACCATGCGCTGCTATCCGTCAGAATCCTCGCACCCCGCGAAGGTTCTGGAGCGCGGAATTTATTCACTTCAACGCCCGGTGGTCTTGTGCCTCCCGTATCTTCGCATCCGTTCCGCCGAGTCGCGAGCCGAAGCGGAATAAAGTCCGCGCTCCGGTTTGGTTGCGGCGTGGCCGCGTTAAGTCTGGCCCATTTAAAAGCGGTGTTGCGGATTTTCCAGAATGTAGTAGAAAGGTGACGGTCGCAGCGCGGGTTTGTAGATTACGCGGCCTTTTAGGTTTCGAAGCCGCCCAAGGGCAGAGTCCCGACGAGTTGGGATCAAGTGGCGAGTCGAAATAATATTCGGTTTTGAGTTCCAGAGTAGCTCAATGGTAGAGCAGCCGGCTGTTAACCGGCGGGTTGCAGGTTCGAGCCCTGCCTCTGGAGCCAATTTTCTGCCAGGCGCCTGGTTTGCCCCCGCCTGGCGCGCCGCGTCAACGCATTCGCTGGCAATGCGGACAAAAGAAACTGCTCCGCGCGGCCTGCACGAGCCGCCGGATCGCCGTGCCGCACTTTGGACAAGGCCGGCCCGCGCGGTCATAAACCCGCAATCGTTCCTCGTAAAAACCAGGACTGTCCGCCGCGCGGCCATAGTAAAACAATCCGTCCCGCTTCCCCGTCCCGGCATAATCCAAAGGCACCGTGCTGCCGACTTTGAGAGCCTCGGTCAAAACCTCGCGGAGAGCCGACCAAAGCCGGGTCACCTGCGCGCGGGTCAAGTATCGCGCGGCCCGGCGCGGCGAAATGCCCGCCACGAAGAGCGCTTCACTCGCGTAAATGTTCCCCACGCCCGCCACCAGAGACTGGTCGAGCAATTTGACTTTGATCGCCTGCGCCGAGCGCTTCAATTGCCGCGCGAAGTCTTCCGCAGTGAAGGCGACGCCCAGCGGTTCCGGCCCCAGCGCGGCCAGGGCGCGCGTGTCGAGTGTCATCCGCCCGAAGTAGCGCGTGTCCTCGAAAACAAATTTTCTCCGGCCCAACGACAAAACGACCGCCGCATGTTTGGGCAGCGGCGCCGTCGCTGGTTGCAGATACATCCGGCCCGTCATGCCGAGGTGGCCCAGCAAAGTGAACTCAGCGCGCGTGGCCGGCCGGCTCAGCGTGAACACGAGAAATTTACCGCGCCGCGTGACGCGCTCAAAAACCGCGCCTGTCAGCGCCTGCGCCAACTGCCGCGGCGTCGCCGGCTGGATGACTTTGCTCCGGCGAACCTCCACGTTTTGAATGGTCTGGTCCTTCAGCAACGGCGCGAGATGGCGGACCAACACTTCGACTTCCGGGAGTTCAGGCATGACAGAACGCGCACGGGTCAACCGTAGCGATACGGGCGCGAAAGCGGAAAGGTGTTGGGCAAATGGCGGACCTCGCGCACGGCGCCCTCAGTCAGCAACACCTCGACGATGTCGAATCGGATGGGCACCCGTGGCTGTCGCAGCAGCTTCAAATAATCCAACGCCGCCTGCGACAGCAACCGGCGCTTGCGCGCATTGACGGCGGCCGCGGGGCGCGTCCACTCTTCGGACGAGCGCGTTTTCACTTCCACAAACACCAGGCACTCCTGGTCGCGAAACACGAGGTCTATTTCGCCGCGCGGCGAACGGAAGTTGGCGGTCAGGAATTTCAGGCCGAGACGTTGCAGATGTTTTTTGGCGGCGCGCTCGCCCAGCCTTCCCCGTTGCAGAGTGAGCGGATCCTCTTTGCGGGAACGCCAGGACTTGATGCGTTGCCAGAGGTTCATGGCCGGAAAAGCTCCCGTTGGTCCACCGGTTTGATCGGTGAGAAACTGCGCCGGTGAATCGGACACGGGCCATGTTCGGCCAGTGCGGCCAGGTGCCTCACCGTGCCGTAGCCCTTGTGCTCGGCAAAACCGTATCGAGGAAACTCGCGGTCGAACGCCACCATCAACCGGTCCCGCTCCACCTTGGCCAGCACGCTGGCGGCGGCAATGGTGTAACTGCGGCTGTCGCCCTTGACCAGCGGCGTTTGCGGAAAGGGCAATGACTTCACGGGCCAGCCGTCCACGAGCACATGCGTGGGCGCGGGCTGCAATTGTTCCAGCGCAAGCTGCATCGCGCGATGCGTGGCCTGGAGAATGTTGATTTCATCAACGACCGCCGCGTCGAGGATGGCGAGGCCAAACTGAATCTCCGCGCAGCCCACGAGGACAGCGTAAAACCGCTCCCGTTGCGCGACGGTCAATTGTTTGGAGTCATTCAAGCCGTCCAGTTCGCCGGGCAAACCCTCACAGATCCATTGGGCGGGAAACACGACCGCCGCCGCGACAACCGGCCCGGCCAGTGGCCCCCGGCCCGCTTCATCCACGCCCGCGATGCGCGCCGTGCCAGTCGAGAGCAGCGCCCGCTCAAATTCAAACCGGTTCACCGGTGACATGGCGACAGGATCAGTTCCTTCCCGGCCCAAGACGTTCGCGGAGCACTTCCAATACGCGCACCGAAAGTGCGAGCGACAGCGAGCAGAAGATGCCTTTGGCAAAGAAATACCAACTGAAGGGGTCGTTCTTGAATTTTCCGTCGAACACTTCGTTCCCCAGCAGGAATGTGTAGGTGCAGATTACGAACACCAGCACCGCGGCGAGATCAATGAGCAGGCGCAGTTTTTTCATGATGGCTGTCGGTTGACAGCGCGTTCTTATACCGGCGGGCGCCGTTCCGCAACCCCGAAGCGTGGCGCGGTCGCAACCCAAGGAGCGCGGCCTTCACGCCGCTTCACCACTCGACTGCTTGGCACCGTCCGAAATGTCCAACGCTCATGACATTTCGCGCGCCGAAGCGGCGTGAACGCCGCGCCCCTGTGCCGCTGGAAAAATCCCCGCAGGCCGGGAGCATGTCGGGCTATTGCACTGCAAAGGCGAGGCCCTGTGTGGCCCAATCTCCGGTATAAAGCCTGAAAGCGACGGTCACTTCGCTTCAGCCGGTTCCACCATCTGCGTTTCCTTTTCCTTCACGGCGGTGGCGCCTTTGCCGAGGCGCTTGCGCAGGTAGGTGAGCTTGGCGCGACGCACCGAGCCTTTGCGCTCCACTTCGATCTTGTCCACGCGCGGCGAATGCACCGGGAAGACGCGCTCCACGCCCTCGCCGTAGCTGATGCGGCGGACGGTGAACGTGGAGTTCAATCCCCGCCCCCGCCGGCCGATGACGACGCCGGAGAAAATCTGGATGCGTTCCTTGTCGCCTTCCACAACCTTGGTGTGGACGCGCACGTTGTCGCCCACGCCGAAGTCGGCGGGGTTCTTGCGGTACTGTTCGGATTCAATTTTGTCGAGGAGGGCCTGGTTCATAAAGTCAGTGTTTGGTTTTTAATGTTTTAGGTTTTAGAAATGGTCTCGGAAGGTGGGGCGAGACTCTGTCGAGCCAATTCACCCCAACCCCGACGCGGCTCGACGGAGTCTCGCCCCACCGCGCCTGGCCTTATGAAACCACTGCCAGCGGCCCAATCCGCAATCAAGCACTCAACCCAAAAACTCATTTCATCAAATCCGGTCTTCGTTCTTTCGTTCGCAGCTTCGATTGTTCCGCCCGCCATTTCGCGATTTCCGCGTGGTTGCCGGACAATAACACTTCGGGCACTTTCATCCCGCGGAATTCCGCCGGCCGCGTGTAGTGCGGATATTCCAGCCCCGCCATGGCGGGACTGAAGGATTCATCGTGCGCGCTCTGCTCGTCGCCCAGCACGCCGGGCAGGAGCCGCGCGACCACGTCAATGATCACCATCGCCGGCAGCGCGCCGTTGGTCAGCACGTAATCGCCGATGGACAACTCATCATCGGCCAGGGCTTCACGCACCCGCTCGTCGAACCCTTCGTAGCTGCCGCAGACCAAAAGCAGATGCTCGTGGCCGGCCAGTTCGCGCGCGATGGCCTGGTCGAATTTCCGCCCCGCGGGCGACAGCAGGATGACGCGCGTCTGATCCCGCGCCAGCGCTTCCACGGCTTCAAAGATCGGTTCGGGCTTGAGCAACATGCCCGGCCCGCCGCCAAACGGTTTGTCATCCACCGTCTTGTGGCGGTCGTGAGTGTAGCCCCGCAAATTGTGAATGGCCACATCCAGCAACCCGGCTTCGCGCGCCCGTTGAATGATGCTTTCATCCAGCGGCCCCGCGAACATCGCGGGGAACAACGTGAGCACGTCAATTCTCATGTTGGAGGTCAAGCTTCAGTCTGGCCCGCGGCTGGGGTCGAGGTTCGCCCCGCCGGACAAGCTAAAGCTTGAACTCCAAACCGGCGCTCGACTCTCAGTTTGGAGTTCAAGCTTCAGCTTGTCCCCGTGACCGGGTCGGATTTCACTCGGCCGGACAAGCTAAAGCTTGAACTCCAAACCGGCGTTCAATCCTCCGGCCGGTCCTCGATGATTTCCAGCGCGCACCGCATCCCTTTTTTCGCGCTGCCAACCAGCAACAACGACCGGAGCACCTGGATCGTGGCGCCCTGCCGGCCGATGATCTTGCCGACATCGGTGGGGTGCAACCGCAGTTCGTAGAGCGTCAGCCCGCTGCGTTCCACCGGCGTGATGGTCACGGCGTCCGGCCGGTCCACCAGGCCCTTGACCACGTATTCCAAAAAGGCTTGCATAAGCCTGCCATCCCCATCACGCCGCGGCGCGTCTGGCTTTCTTCAAAAAACTGGCCACCGTATCGCTCAGTTGCGCGCCTTTGCTGATCCAATACTCAGCGCGCGGCAGATCAATCGTAAAATTCTTGTCCTTGTTCAAGGGAAGGTACGTGCCGATTTCTTCGATGAACTTGCCATCGCGCGGACTGCGGCTGTCCGCGACAACGATGCGAAAGGCCGGGGTATTGGTCGTTCCGACCCTTTTCATGCGAATTTTGACTGCCATAATTCAATAATGCTCTGGTCCAATGGCGAAGGCAAACATCCGTTTGCACCCGCGGCCGACCGGCCGCCTTTTTCCAAAAGAGGGGCGAGCCTAAACACGGTCTTGGGGGTTGGCAAGCCCTGTTTTTGCGGTTTTTTCATGCGGGTCGGGCAGGTCTTTTGGAACAGCAGGGTTTCTCCAGAAACTCGACGAAGTTCAAGGATACATCGTTTCAGATATTGAATCGTTTCCAGCCGTTCCTTACTGGATCATTCCACAGCAGATTGTCCGCGCTTGGTGGGATCGCGGCGTGTTAGGAACGAACACAAAAATTTCACGTGCTAAGGCACTCGGTCTCATTAAGAGTATCAATTGATGTTAGTGGAACAACATTTAGAATTCAGCTTCGCGACCGGTACCCACCGCAAACGAACTTTCGCCGGGTCGCTTTCCGAAGACTTGACTTCGTTTTGTGAATTTGGACAAGCCACACGAATACTCACAACGACATTCCTCACACACGACGGCGTTCGGCAAAGCGTTGACACCTTCGTCAATGAATTTTGGACTGCAAAACAGCGGCAGGCCAGTTCGTTGCACGAAATTTCCTACCGCGCCTGTTTCAAACCGCAATTGCCGCGCTTCTTCATCGAACGGCTCACACAGCCGGGCGACCTCGTTTACGATCCGTTTATGGGGCGCGGCACGACGTTGCTCGAGGCGGCCCTCCTGGGGCGCTTGCCTTGCGGCTGCGATGTCAGCCCGCTGAGCGCCGTGTTGACGAAGCCACGGCTCCGCCCGCCTGACGTCGCCGAGGTCGCAGCGCGTTTGCAGCAAATCAACTTCTCCGCGCCGGTGGAATGTCCGCCGGACCTGCTCGTTTTCTATCATCTGGAAACATTGCGGGAAATTGTGGCGCTCAAAAGTTATTTGCAGTCGCGCCGCGAGGCGCAGGCCCTGGACGCCTTGGACGAATGGATTTGCATGGTGGCGCTCAACCGTTTGACCGGGCACTCCAAAGGCTTTTTTTCCGTGTACACCATGCCGCCCAACCAGGCTGTCTCGCTCAAATCGCAGCAGAAAATCAACGCGCGCCGCAACCAGACGCCGCCACGACGAAGCGTGCCCGGCATCATCCTGCACAAAACCCGTTCCCTGCTGACCGATTTGGACGCCGCCGCCCAAAGCGCGCTGGCATCGGTGGCGGGCCGCGCCCTGCTGCTGACCCAGGCGGCGGCGGCCACGCCGCAAATCGCCGCCGGGTCCGTCGCGCTGGTCGTCACCTCGCCGCCGTTCCTGAACGTGGTGGATTACGCCGGCGACAACTGGCTGCGCTGCTGGTTCCTCGGGATTGACCCGGCGTCGGTGAAGCTGACCGTGCCCAAAAAGCTGGAGCCGTGGACGGCAGCGATGACTGAAGTGTTTCACGAACTTCACCGCGTGCTCAAACCGGGCGGGCACATCGCCTTCGAGGTGGGCGAAATCCACGGCGGCAAAATCAAACTGGAAGAAGCCGTGCTCCCGTGCGGCGTCGCTGCCGGCCTCGAACCGCTGCTCGTGCTGATCAACGATCAGAAATTCACCAAGACCGCCAACTGCTGGGGCGTGGACAATAATTTCAAAGGCACCAACACAAATCGGATCGTGCTCTTCCGAAAACCGTGACCATGGCACTCGAAACTTACCTTTGAGTTCGATCGACCATGAGCCTGTTATTTTCCCATTTGAGGGGAACCAGGAGGGGGCGGCAATTGTAGGGGGTCTTTCCGTCGAAGGCGTTGACTTCCCTGGCGGCGCCATTGGGGTTGCCAAAGGAGGCGCCCCACCATTGTCCCTGGGCATCTTGAAAGGGATTCAAATGCCCTCCTCCGACCACCGTTGTATAGCGAGGGCCATAGGGGCCATAAATGTTGTCGGAGCTGGAGACAAGGGCGTCATAACCGTAAACAGACTCATCGTCGCGCGCGCTCTTCGTTGAGTGCGGCGAATATTCCAGGCGATCCAGCGTCAGTCTTCGTGACCAAAACGTCTGGACCAGATGATATTTCCCGCCGTGTTTGAAGATGTAACCGCCTTCGCAGTAGTAGTCGTTCTTCCAGGGAGTCTCGATGAGCGGGTGCGGCTCCTCGGCAAATCCTGAAAGATCATCCTTCATGCGAATGACGTAATGATCCACGCCCACAAAGTAAACGGTGCCGTCATCATCCTCGAAGAGGCTGTTGTCCGCCGAAAAATTGCCGGGCAGTTTGTTGATCGGGCCATCCTTGCTCGCCGCAATGTTCTCGTAGGGCCCCTCCGGTTTTCCGGAGACGCTCCGCAAGATGAAAGCCCCTCTGCGGGGATCCAGCTTGCTGCCCATGCAGGCGTTGATCAGCCAGGTTTTCTTGCTCTTGATGTAGTGAATCTCCGGTGTCCAGGCGATGCGCTGTTTCCCATCGCACACATCCCCGGTCATGACAATCCGGCCGGGTGGCACATCAATGAAGGGCTTTTGCCAGGTGCCATCGCGATCCAGAGAGAAAACCAGTCCCATGTCTTCCCATTGTTGGAGATTCTTTGAGCGCCACATTCGAAGTCCATCATTCCAATCCCAGATGTTGGTTCGTCCGGGAGCCGGGGTTGTCCCCGTGAGGTAATACCACCCATCCGGTCCCAGCATGCAATAGGTGTCCCGCATGAACTGGTCGAACAGGGGCTTTACGGTTGGAGGAATGCGGATGTTTTCATCGCGCGGATCCACCGCGTAATATTCTGAAGTCTGCGCCGCCGTTTGCACCGGCCTGTCCGACGGGGGCGGCCCGGCGCTCTTCCGGGCCGGTTCCGATGAAGCTGCGTTTGAAACAATGGTGAACGCGCATACCAGACAGATCGAATGAATGGGCCAGGAGAGTGTGGGATTCATGGGTTGGTTGTGGCGTGGCGTCAGGGGTCGTTCTTGACGATGAAATCGAGGGTCTGCTTCCAAATTTCAGTGAGCGGCGGCGTGATTTCACCCGTGCCTGATGGCTGGAAACCATGGCGCATGTTTTTGATCGGCATGAACTCCACGGGCCAGCCTAGCTTGTCGGCTTCGGCCTTCATCCACACCGATTGCTCGAAGGGCACCGTCTTGTCCCCGTCGCCATGAACCAGGAGCACCGGCACCCTGTCGGTGCGGCGGCGCATGTGCCAGACGGGGCTGACGATTTCGTATTGCCGGTCGCCCTCCTGCGCCGAGTCGAACAGCGCGGCAAAATGCTCTTCACTGCGACTGGCCTCGCGCTTCGCTTTCAAAAAATCCGTCACGCCAAACCACGACACGGCGGCGCGGGCGTGCGCGGAGGTTTTCGCCAGTTCGGCGTCGCCCGGCAGATCGCCGTCTTGAGCCATCGCCACCATGAGCGCCAGGCCGCCACCGGCGGAGGAACCGATGCTCACCATCCGCGCGGGATCGATGCCGAACTGGGTGCTGTGCTTGGCCAGGAAACGTACGGCATCCATGCAATCGGTCATGCAGTCGACTAGCTTCGGTCCTTTAATTGCGACGAAGCGGTAATCGAGCGACGCCACGAGATAGCCGTGCTCCATGAGCAGCGGCACCATCAGCCCGGCGTTGTGCTTCACCGCGCCCTCCTTGCTCCCCTTCACGTAGCCGCCGCCGTGTATCCAGATGACCAGCGGAGCCTTGCCGTATTTCCGATCCTTCACGCGATAGAGGTCGAGCGCGAGTTTTTCTCCACCCACGGTCTTGTAAACGATGTCGCCCTCGACCTCGATGGCCGCCGGCACCGACTGGAGCGTGCGTGGAGCTTTCTCTTTCTTGGAATTTTTAGCGGCTGCACCGTTGGTCTGTGCGCCGGCGGCGACGGTGCCGAGCGTGAGGGTGAAGAGGAGACTGAGAAGTTGGTGAGAGGTCATGGAATTATAAGTTGGACTGAGCTGTGAGCTGGCTCCTTTCGCCTCCGGCTACACCACCTCAAACTGGCGCACCTCGAGGGCGTTCTTGCCGGTCTTCTGAATGGGCCGCGGCTCCGGTTGGGCGAAGTCGTTCAGGTCCACGGCGCGGGCGCGCACTTCATACTTGCCGGTCGTCAGTCCCTTGAGCGTGGCGGACCACGAAATCATGCTGTAGCGCAGCGGCCAGGTCGCAGGTTTGCCGGTCTGGGGATCGAAGCCGAGGACTTGCCGGGAAGACACGCCCGCAGGGAGGACGCTGCTCCAATCGGCGGGCGGTTCGTCGAGACGGCATTCGGTCCATTGCTCCGCGTCAGCGCCGGACGGCGCGCCGGGTTTGGAGTCATCGCGGCGCAGCGAATACTCGACGCGCTTCAAGCCCGACAACCCGGAGATGACGAGGCCGCTGACGAACACCGGCTGGCCAACGGGAAATTTCCCCGCGAGGTCGTCGAGATACGCCGCCGTCTTCAGGTGCGACTCGGGATCGTTGTTTTGCTCGGCATAGGTGTCGTTGGCCTTGAAGTCGTTGGTGAGGACGATCCGCTGGAGCCACTTGATGGATTTGAACCCGTGCGCCCAGGGGATGACCATGCGCACGGGGCCGCCGCGGATCAGCGGGATGGGTTCGCCATTGAGCCGGCAGGCAAGGAAGGCGGGCAATTCGCCCGGCGGCGTTTCCATCGCCTGCGTGTAGCTGAGCGAGGACTGGAAAAGCTGCTTCGGATCGTTGTTGTGAAAGCCCCAGTAGTAGAGGCGGCGGACGTTGCGCATCGCGCCGCAGAGCCGCAGCACCTCGCGCAAAGGCACGCCCTCCCACAAGCCCTGGCCCAGCGGGGTGGGAATGTTAAGGCACTGCATCGCCTTGAGAAACTTCACTTCGTGCTTCTTCCCGAGTTCGAGCAATGCGGAAAGGTCCAGCGCGGTGGCGTCCGCGAGCGTGAGCGGCTGGCTGAGGCCGGCTTGCTCTTTGATCGCAGGATTCACCGTGGCATCGGCAGTGATTTCCAGCCGCCACGTCTCCGGCGTGAGCCGTGCCTGAACGAGCGCGTCGCCCGTGAGCGTGTAAGGTTTTGGATTGCCGCGGGACACGTCCCGAAACTTGTCGGCGGGTGTGAGCAAGGGATGCGGGTAGCCGGACTGTGGAGGCTTCGGTAAAACGGTCTTGGGTGAAGCCGGCGTCGGAGAATCCGCCGCCTGTGCCGTGCTGGCAAGCCCGCCGGTCAGGGCGGACGCGGCCAGAGCGGAAGTCGTGCGCACGAAGTCACGGCGCGTGAGAGAGTCTGTAGCGATGGTCGGTTTCATGACGTGGCACTCTCGGCGACAACCGCGTGACCGAAGTCCGAGAGGCCGCCGTCGTTCGCCTCGCCCGAACCGTCGCCGATTGGGTTCCGGCGGTTGTAGGTAAGGGGCATCATGCGGGGAGCCTGTGCCTGAGCATTCCCGGCGTCAAGAGCCGGTCTTCGGACTTGTCACTGGCTCTTGGCGGGGATGAGTGCAGCGGCCCGGTCGGCGCGCGGTTGGGTGTGCGGTTTTCCGGCCCAAAGCGAGTTTGCCGTGACGACAGCGGTATATTCTGCCGCGATAGAATCGGATGGCCGGGGATTGGAAGGCTGACCGGGTACCTTGGACGATGTCACCGATGCGCTGGCGCGTTTGACATCGCCACGCGCCTCTCTACCTTGGCTCCGCCATGTCAAAGCCAGCACGAGCGCCGGCCATCCGCCTGCGCGGTGTCCGGCACAACAATCTCAAGAACTTCGACCTCGATCTGCCGCTGGGCCGGTTGATCGTCCTCACCGGACTCAGCGGCTCAGGCAAAAGTTCGCTCGCCTTCGACACGCTTTTCGCCGAGGGCCAGCGCCGTTACATCGAAACGTTTTCACCTTACGCCCGGCAGTTCTTCGACCGCATGGACAAACCCCAGGTGGACAGCATCGAGGGGATTCCGCCCGCCATCGCCATCGAGCAGCGCAACGCGGTCCGGACCACGCGCTCGACGGTCGGCACGATGACCGAGATTTGCGATTACATGAAAGTGCTCTGGCTCCACGAAGCGCAGCTTCATTGCCGCGGCTGTGGCCAGCCCGTGCGCAAAGACACGCCGCAGCAGATTTGGGAAACGCTCAATGCGGAATGCGGAGTGCGGAATGCGGAATTGTTGATCACGTTCACCCTGCCGCTCGCGGAAAAACTTTCCCTCAGCGAGTCGTTGGCGTTGATTGCCAGGCAAGGCTATCAACGGTTGCTCGTCGAAGCGGACGCGCCTCGTGCGAGCCTCGTGCTGCGCGATGCAATGCCGGGAGCGGAACACGGCAGGCTGGGCTCGGTCGCCGCCCGACGCGAAATCGTGCGGCTCGATGAAGCGGCAAGTCATTCCGCATTCCGCGCTCCGCATTCCGCGCTCACCGTTGTCCAAGACCGCCTCTCGCTCGCTCCCGCCAGCCGCGCCCGCTTCATCGAGGCCTGCGAGCAGGCGTATCACTTCGGCAAAGGCAGGCTGGCCGTGCATTTTCTCCACGCGGCATCTCCTGACTCAACACTCAACACTAGAAACTCAAAACTATTTTCCAACCACCGCCACTGCGCCGCGTGCGATCTCGAATACCGCGAGCCGTCCCCTGCTCTCTTCAGTTTCAACCACCCGCTGGGCGCCTGTCCGGCCTGCCGCGGTTTCGGACGCATCATCAGCATTGACTACGACCTCGCCATCCCCGACCGCTCCAAGTCGCTCGCCGGTGGCTGCGTGAAACCGTGGCGGGTCGGCCACGGCCTGGAGTCGCAGCAGGATTTGATGGTGTTTTGCCGGAAGCGCAAAGTGCCGACTGGCGTGCCGTTCGAAAAGTTGCCGGGAAAAATTCAAAACTGGGTGATTGACGGCGATCCGGATTACGGCCAGGACGAACAGCACCGCTGGCCCCGCGCGTGGTACGGCGTGAAGGGATATTTCCGCTGGCTGGAGTCGAAGGCTTACAAGATGCACGTCCGTGTGCTGCTTTCCCGCTACCGCACGTATTCGCCGTGCCCGGATTGCCAGGGAAAACGGTTCCAGCCCGAAGCGCTGCTCTACAAAGTGCGGAATGGGGAGTGCGGAATGCGGAATGAAGCTGTAACACCCAGGAACGGGCCTGATTCCGCACTCCGCACTCCGCACTCCACATTCAACCTGGCCGATTTCTACGCGCTTCCGATTCGCGACGCGCTCCGTCTCATCGAGCAACTCCTCTCTCAACGTCCAGCTTCCAGACATTCCACACTTCGCGCTCCGCACTCTGCGCTCACCGCTGACCCGCTGGGCGTCGTGTTGGAGGAAGTCCGTTCCCGCCTCGGCTATTTGGTCGAAGTAGGCCTGGGATATTTGACGCTGGACCGCCCGACGCGCACGCTGTCCGGCGGCGAGACCGAACGGGTGAACCTCACCACCTGCCTCGGCACGCGGCTGGTCAACACGCTCTTCGTGCTCGACGAGCCGAGTGTCGGCTTGCATCCGCGTGACACCGACCGCCTGGTCCGCATCCTCCAACGCCTGCGCGACGCCGGCAATACCGTCGTCGTCGTGGAGCATGAGGCCAGTGTGATGCGCGCCGCCGATCAACTCGTTGATCTCGGTCCGGGTCATGGCGAAGCGGGCGGACAAGTCGTCTTCCAGGGAACTTTCGCCGAGATTCTAAAGGCGAAGGATTCGGTGACCGGCCGATATCTCGGCGGAAGCAAGCGCATCGAAATTCCTGTGCGCCGACCGGTGCATCTGGCGCACAGTTCCAGCGCGCCGGCGAAGCGGGCTGCTTGGCCTGTTGGTGCCTTGACGCTCGCGCACGCGAATCTTCACAATTTGAAAGACCTGAGTGTGCAGATTCCGTTGAGCCGTTTTGTCTGCGTCACCGGCGTCAGCGGCTCCGGCAAAACCACGCTCGTGCGCGACGTCCTCCTGCCCTTGTTAAGCTCCAGGCTGAGCGCCCGCGCCTCAAAGCCTGCCGCGACGCCGGGCCCGGACGCGGATCCCGGCACGGATAAACCCGCCGCGCGCCATCCGCAGTCCACGATTCGCGGCTGGGAATCGCTGGGCCAGGTGGTGCTGGTGGACCAATCGCTGCTCGGCAAGACTCCGCGCTCGAACCCCGCCGTTTACCTCGGGGCCTTCGACGACATTCGCGAACTCTTCGCCCGGTCCGGGCTGGCACAACAGCGCGGGCTCAAGGCCAGCGCGTTCAGTTTCAATTCGACCCAGGGCCAATGCGAACGCTGCCGCGGCGCCGGCTTCGAAAAAATCGAAATGCAATTCCTGAGCGATGTCTTCATCCGCTGCCCGGACTGCAACGGCCGCCGCTATCGCGAGCATGTTCTGGAAATCAAACTTGCCGCCGGAACGCCGGCCAAAAGCATCGCCGATCTTCTGGAGACGACGGTGGACGAAGCCATTTTATTTCTGGCGGCGTTCCCCGAGTCCCGCCCGGCCCGGCGCGCGGCCGAGAGCCTCCGGCTCTTGCAGCAGGTCGGCCTCGGCTACCTGCGCCTCGGCCAGCCCATCAACACCCTCTCCGGCGGCGAAAGCCAGCGGTTGAAACTCGTGAGCCACCTCGCAAAGTTTGGAGTCCCGGCTTCAACCGGCGCAAATGCCGGACCGCCTGAAGGCGGGACTCCCAACCCGGCGCTCTTCCTTTTCGACGAACCCACCACCGGCCTGCACTTCGATGATGTGCGCGTGCTGTTGAAAGTGTTTCAGCGCCTCGTGGACGCCGGCCATTCAGTGCTGATCGTCGAGCACAACCTGGACGTCATCAAGTCGGCCGATTGGGTGATCGACCTTGGCCCCGATGCCGGAGATGAAGGCGGGAGACTGGTCGCGCAAGGCACGCCGGAACAAATCGCCGGCGACGCCACCAGTCATACCGGCCGCGCGTTGCGTGAAATGAATCATCGATCAGTCCGGGGTGGATATTTTCCCGGTTCGTCTTCGGTCATTTCAAGACCGGTGCAGGCTTTGAATATCCCGTGAACAGTTTGTGAACATTTTTTAGTTGCGTTTCAACCGGACGGGCGGAAGTTGACCGTAAATGAATCAGCATCGATCATGAGTACGGCCGCTGTCGAATCTGCAAACGCTCAGGAGCTTCCTTCCTCATCGGTATTCTCCGTGACGGTGTCTTACGAGGACACGGCTACGCGCGACCGGGCCATTCATGTCTGCGACAGCATGGTGGCCGATCTCGGCGGAGATTTGGAGTTCGATTTTTCCTGGTGGAAGTTTGATTACCTGGGCGATGCGAAACTGTTCGAAATGGCAGTCCAGTCGGCCACCCAGGCGGACATGGTTATTTTTTCGGCCCGGAACAGCGGCGAGCCCCCCGGCCTGGTCAAAGTCTGGGTGGAATCCTGGATCACCCGGCGGGACCTCCGCCCCAGCGCACTGGTCGGATTGATCGGCCTGGCCGACGAAACAAAGAGGACGTCGGCCGCGTGGCACACCTACCTGTTCAACACGGCCCGCCGCGCCGGAATGGACTATTTGCCCCAAGAGGCGGGCAACGAGGGACAATTCTCGCTGGAAAGTCTTTTGCGGCGTGCGGAAACCATCACGCCGTTTCTGGAAGAGATTCTTCACCAGAGCCACCCCCCCACCCACTGGGGGATCAACGAATAAGCCGGGCGCCACCTGATGTTCCAGCGCCAGGAGTGTGTTCCGCCATTCCATCGCTCAACCCAACAGCCGTCAGACCGGGAACAGGGTTCGTCCCACCCGCAGGGAGACGGCCGCATAACAAATGTTTTTTGCCAACGTGACACCCGGTGTTAATCGTTCACCGTGAAAAACCGACCGCCCACCGACCCGATCGCCAACGGCGCGATTTGCATCCACGGCGCGCGCGAGCATAACCTGAAAAACCTGTCCGTCACGATTCCCCGCAATCAATTCGTGGTCATCACCGGCGTCAGCGGCTCCGGCAAAAGCACGCTGGCCTTCGACCTCCTCTTTGCCGAGGGCCAGCGCCGGTTCCTCGATTCGATGAACACCTACGCGCGGCAGTTCGTGGAACAACTATCCCGGCCCGACGTGGATTTGATCACCGGCATCCCTCCCACGGTGAGCATCGAGCAGCGCAATTCCCGCGGCGGCGGCAAAAGCACAGTCGCCACTGTCACAGAGATTTATCATTTCCTGCGCCTGCTTTTCGCCCGCGCCGGCAGGCAGTTTTGTCCCGAATGCCAGTTGCCTGTCGAAGTTCAGAGCCGCGATGAACTGGCCCGCCGGCTGCGGAGCGAAATGAAATCGCGCGGCGACCTGCTGCTGCTGGCGCCGGTGGTCAAAAACCGCAAAGGCTTCCACACCGAAGTCGCCGCGTGGGCGGCCCGGCACGGTTACGCCGAAGTCCGCGCCGATGGTAAAATCCATCCGACCCGCGAACGGCTGCGGCTGGGCCGTTTTCGCGAGCACAATGTGGAAATTGTGGTTGGCGTGTTGAATCGCAACGTGGTTGCGGCTCGTAAGAGCGCGGCGCTTTCTTCGCGGAACAGTCAGCCGCGCTCTCACGAACCGCAGCCACAGGCGTTGATTGACGAAACCCTCAAGCTCGGCCACGGCGTTTTGCTCGCCCTCGACAACCACGGCCGCGTCACCGTCCATTCCACCGAGCGTTCCTGCCCGCAATGCGGCCGCTCCTTCGAACCGCTCGATCCCAAACAGTTCAGTTACAACTCGCCGCAGGGCTGGTGCCCGGACTGCCGCGGTTTCGGCGAGCTGTTTTATCTGCCCGACGTGGATCGCGGCGCCAACGCCGATGCCATCGAAGAAAGCTGGTGGAACTGGCAGGAAGGCCAGCGCGAGACTTGCCCTGAATGCCGCGGCGCGCGGCTGAACCCGGTCGCGCGCGCGGTGAGACTGTTCGGAGTTCCGTCCCGCGCTTTGCGGGACGGCTCGCGCGGCATCAAACCCAACCGCCGACCGCCTAAAGGCGGAACTCCGAACGGGCCAACGATTGAAAACTTCTCCGTCTTCGCCGTCTCGGACGCGTGGTATTTTTTCCGCCGCCTGAAATTCAAAGGACGCGAAGCCGCGATCGCCCGCGACATTCTGCCGGAGATTTGCGAACGCTTGAAATTTCTCCACGAAGTCGGCCTCGGCTACCTGCAACTCGGTCGCGGCGTGACCACGTTGTCCGGCGGCGAGGCCCAGCGGATCCGGCTGGCGGCGCAACTCGGCTCCAACTTGAGCGGCGTGCTCTACGTGCTCGACGAGCCGACCATCGGGCTGCACCCGCGCGACAACGAGCAACTGCTGGCCGCGCTGGCCACGCTGCGCGCACGCGGCAATTCGCTCGTCGTCGTCGAACACGACGAGCAAACCATGCGCCGGGCCGACCACATCATTGACCTCGGACCCGGCGCAGGAATCCACGGCGGGCAGGTGGTGGCCGGCGGCACGTTGGCTGAACTGATGCGGCACGCGGACTCCATCACCGGCCAATGCTTGCGCCAGAGGAGAAGCTTCCCGACTCGCGGCGAGCGCCGCCCGGTTCGTTTGGAATCCAGTCTTCAGGCGGCTGACGCGCTGAAACCGCCCAAAGGCGGAACTCCGAACAATTGCCTTGTTCTGCACAAAGCCAGCGCGAACAATCTTAAAAACCTCACCGCCCATTTCCCGCTCAACCGCCTCGTGCTCGTCACCGGCGTCAGTGGTTCCGGCAAGAGCACGCTCGTGCGCGAATGCCTCCTGCCCGCCTTGCAGTCCCAACTTGAAACTAAAAACTCAAAGCTAAAAACTTCCAAAATTACCGGCCATGAACCCATTTGCGCCGTGTACGAGGTGGACCAATCGCCGATTGGCCGCACGCCGCGCTCCACGCCGGCGACCTATGTGGGATTCTTCGACGACATCCGGCAGTTGTTCGCGCAAGTGCCCGAGGCGCGCCTGCGCGGCTACGGGCCGGGCCGCTTTTCCTTCAACAGCGCGCAGGGCCGCTGCCCCGAATGTGAAGGCGCCGGCGTCATAAAACTGGAAATGAATTTTCTGCCGCCCGCGTTTGTCCGTTGTGAATCCTGCCAGGGCGCGCGGTTCAGCCGCGAAACCCTCGACATCGAGTATGGCGGCAAAAACATCGCGCAGGTGCTGGAGTTGAGCGTGGCGGAGGCGATTGATTTTTTCGCGGCGATTCCCAAAGTGCGCCGTCCGCTGGAAGCCTTGCGCGACACGGGACTCGATTACGTCAAGCTCGGCCAGACCAGCCCCACGCTCAGCGGCGGCGAGGCGCAACGCGTGAAACTTGTCACCCACCTGCTCTCCGGCCTCAAACCCGCCCCCGAAACGCCTCTGCGCGCCAACTCAGAATTCAAAATTAAAAACTTAAAACTCTTCATTTTGGAAGAGCCGACCATCGGCCTGCATATTTCCGACGTGCAACGGCTCGTGGGCGTGTTGCAACGCCTCGTGGACGCCGGTCATTCGGTGATCGTCATCGAACACAACCTCGACCTGATCGCCGAAGCCGACTGGGTGATTGACCTCGGTCCCGAAGGCGGCGACGCCGGCGGTCAAATCGTGGCGCAAGGCACGCCGGAGCAGATCGCGCAAAGCAAACGTTCGTACACCGGAACATTTCTGCGCCCGGTGCTCGGCGCAGCCATTGGCTCCGCGTAGCACGCGCAGCCGCTGCCGGTTGGGTTGATCGTGTGCGTGGACAGCATTGACCAAACAGGGCTATGCTTCGACGGCCGCATGAATTTCACGACGCCGCACGCCCGGAATCCCGAACCAAGCCGGAATGGAAATCGGCACATCGAGCCCGAGAAATCCCCTCACCCCGATCCTACCCCCGGACCGTCCTCACTCCGCAAGGTTTTGGACTGCGCCAGCCCTCTGGCGCTTTCGGGACTCCCGCGGCTTGCGACAGCGGCAGAGGACTGCCGCACTCCAAGACGCTGGCGCGCCGACGAGTCCCCTGGCCGATTCATGGGCACCATTCGCGAACACGCGTTTATGGCGAGCGTTGCGCTTTTCTGCGCCGCGGGAAAAGCAGCAGAGGTCCCGTCAATCCAGCCCGTCAAACCGCCAGCCGTTGCGCCGGAGATCACGGTGGCTGTGCCGTGGGACGATCCCGCGCCGCGCGCGCTGTTCTACGCGGGCTTCGATGATCCCCGAAAGCTCGTCGCCATCGGCATCCTGGAGCCGCTTCGCGTCGTGCTGGAGTCGGGCAAGTTTGGGCAAGGTCTGCTCATCGCCAAGGGAATCCGGCCAGGTTCATTGCTCAAAGGACCCGGACATCAGCTTGACCCGTTGCGTGGCGCGTTGACCTTCTGGCTCAAGCTCAACAGCGCCGAGCAGGAAGGGCCGTCGGAGATCGTGAGCGTGTGGCCGGGTCCGCCGCACCTTCAGGTGGGCTTTCGCGCCCAACGCCCGGACCCGAACAAGCCCGGCGAAGTCAAGCCGGGCGAAATCACCTTTACCGCCGAAGGCCAGTCGATCGGCAGCGGCGACCTCGCGCTGGTCCCCGGCGACTGGCATCACGTCGTCTGGACCTGGTGGGGGATGCAACATCGCATGTTCGTGGACGGCAAACTCGCGCGCGAAACGACCGTGCCCTGGCCGTTGGTTTCGGAGCAGGAAAAGGCTTTGTGGGTCGGCACGTTAGCAGGCGGCAAACAGGACCTCGTGATTGATGAACTGGCGATCTACAACGCCGCCTTGACCGCGCCGGAGGTGGAGCAAATCTATCACGCCGTCGAGCCGGGACCGTTGACGACGTTCGGCCCGCACGGACTTGAAGTGGCCGCGCAATGGGCGCCGGGTGAAGGCAAGGTGCACGTCGCGGCTGACGCGGGCAACGATTTCGTCGCGCGCGCCGCCAGGTTCAACGTCGCTGCGTTGGACAACAGAGGCACGATTCTGGCCAGCGGCGGGATCCCGACGCTCCGGCGCGGGTTTGGTGAAACCGTCCTTCCGCTCAACCCGATGCGACCGGGCAGTTATCGCGTCAAGACCATGCTGCTCGACAAGTCCGGGCAACTTCTGGCCACGAAGATTTCCGAGCCGTACGACTTGCCGGAAACCACGTGGCTGGGTAATCGCCTGGGCCTCTCCGACAAAATCCAGCCACCGTGGACGCCCATCCAAAGGGAACAAGCAACGCTCAAGGTCTGGGGCCGGCAGATTTTATTGGCGGGCGGCTTCGGTCTGCCGCGGCAAATCGAATCAAACGCCAAGCCGTTGCTGGTCCGCCCGGTCGCGCTCGAACTGGAGCAGCAGGGAAAGCTGCTGCCCATCACCCGACCGCGCCTGGATTTCGGCCCGCTCAAACCGCACGAAGTGACCTGGACAGGCGGCGCGAACGCCGGCGAAGTGCACATCGAAATGCGCGGTCGCCTGGAGTACGACGGCATGATGCTGTTCACGCTCCGTCTGTCGCCGGCGAGGGAGCCGGTCGAGTTGCAGGCCATCCGGTTGCAGGTGGCGATGCCGGGGGAACGCGCGTTGTTCATGCACACAACGACGGACGAGACCTATTGGTGGTACCCCTACAAGACGGGCACGCCCGCCGGGCCGGGAGTCTTTCACGACAACCTCAAACAGCGCGCCGGGCGCTCGAAATTCCTGCCCGTCGTCGTGTTCTCCGATCACGATCGCGGGCTGGAATGGTTCGCGGAAAACCCTTCGGGCTGGCGCGTGGATGAAAGCCAGCCGATGCAGCAAATGGCGCGCGACGCGGACGGGACCATCCGGCTTCAGTGCAACTTCGCCAACAAAACATTTTCGCTCGATCAGCCGCTCGAAATAACTTTCGGCTTGATGGCCACACCTGTGAAGCCGCTGCCGCCCGACTGGCGCACGGCCTGGGTTCATTACGCGCCGCTGCCGCTCAAGAGCGATCTGGCGTTGTGGTGGTCGTGGCCGGACGACGAAGGCAAGCAAGGCCGGCAAGGCACTTATAACCTCTGCCCGCTCGATCTCGGAGCCTATCGCAGCGCGTTCGCGAACAAACGCAAGGCGGGGATCAAAATTGCCCCGTTTGTAAATGCGCACGTGCTGCTGCCCCAACCGCCGGACGATTGGCCGCGGCTCAATCACATTTTGCAGGCCGAGACCCAAAACGACGGCTGGACCGCGCAACCCACGCGCGGCTTCCGCGATTACTGGGCCTGGCAGCTCAATCGCTGGCTCGACGGTGATGGCATGGACGCCATCTACATTGACGAGTCTCACGCCTTCGGCGCGAGCGCGGCGCTGTTGAGCGGCGGTTATGTCAAAGAAGACGGCACGCATGGTTTCGGCTACAACCTGCTTGGCGTGCGCGAGCAACTCAAACGCACGCGGCAACTCCTGCTCGACCAGCACAAGCGGCCGCTCGTGTGGCTGCACACCACCGCGAACATGTGGCCGCACGCGTGGTCCTTCGCCGACGTCGTCAGTGACGGAGAGTCCTACCAGTTCGCAAAACCCGACGGTCCCGATTGGATTGATGAATGGGGCGGCGACCTTTTAACCGGCGCAGCCGGCGCAACCGGCCCCGGATCAGCGGGCGGCGCGTGGCCGCTGAGCATCGGCCGCGCGCAGAAGTTCGGGTTCATTCCGGTTTTTTTGAATTACATCAAGTTTCAAAGCCGGCCGGAATACCCGCAGGCGATGCGCGCCATGCACGGCCTGCTGGCGTTGCTCGACATCATTCCGATCGCCTACCCGCCCGGCAACCTGGCGCAAGTCAAACAGGACTTTGGCATCGGCGCGGCCGACGTGCAGTTCCACGGCTTTTGGGAGCAGACCGCCGTGCGCCCCGGCCGCGCGGATGTGAAGGCCAGTTATTACCGGCGCAGCAAATCGGCGCTCATCGTCGTCACCAACCTCGGCAAGGAACTGTTCGAGGGCGACGTCATGCTGGACTGGAAGGCGTTGGGCTTGGACGGAAGGAAGGCAACCGTCCGCGACGCCGAATCGAAAAACATTCAACCGCTGCGCGACGGTGGCGTCACGCTCGTCATTCCGCGCCACGATTTTCGTTTGCTGCGTGTGGAGGTCGCCGGTGGCAGTGGCCGGTGAGCCCGAATGAAATGGAACCAGATTTGCGTGAACAACCGACGCGATGGTATCCGGCACGACGATCCACCTGCCCATGAACCGTCCGAGACGCCGCCAGGCTTTGGAGTGCGGTGGCTGGCGGGGAACGGGGCTGACACCGCTTTGGATTGGCTGCGGGTGCGGGAGCCAAAGCGGTGTGTGCCCTCACCCCTCACCCACCGCACTCCAAGACGCTGGCGCGCCGCACCAATCCCTCTTCGGATGATGGCCACAACGCGCGGTCAAAAAACCGTGGTGGCTTCCCATGAATCCCGGCCCCAAAGCGGCGCTCAAACCGCCGCAGTCCAAACGCTCCGCGCTGGCCGCGCGGCTCCCGACGCTCGCGGAGCGTTTGGACTGCGTGCGATTCATCTCCGTTTATCACCCGTAATTGGCAGCGTGCTTTTTTGTCTGCGCGTTCCCTTGCGCGCGTTTCGGCGCAAGCCGGAGCGGCCTTCGACAGGAGCCAATACGGAAAAAACAAAACTTGCTCAAAAGCCGCGTCTGGAGGAAAACCTACCACGATTACGACTGGAGTCTGAACGACTCGA
This sequence comes from uncultured Verrucomicrobiota bacterium, assembly GCA_964539075.1. Lineage (GTDB taxonomy): Bacteria > Verrucomicrobiota > Verrucomicrobiia > Limisphaerales > CAZIFU01 > CAZIFU01. Next base: position 44,232 of record CAZIFU010000253.1, read on the forward strand.
AATCAACCCAGTGACCGCGCCATGCCCACTACTCTGAACGTCGAACAGGCCGTCAAGAACCGTTACAGCGCCGCTGCCCGGAACAAAGTCCAGGCCCTCTGCTGCCCCATCGAGTACGACCGCCGGTATCTGAAGGTCATTCCACCGGAAATCCTCGAGCGCGATTACGGCTGCGGCGATCCCTCCCGGCATCTGCGCGCCGGCGAGACGGTGCTCGACCTGGGCAGCGGCGCCGGAAAAATCTGTTTCATCGCCTCGCAGATCGTCGGGCCGGCGGGCCGCGTCATCGGCGTGGACATCAACGACGACATGCTCGGCCTGGCCCGCAAATACCAGCGCACCGTCGGTGACGCCCTCGGCTGGCACAACGTCGAGTTCCGCAAAGGCCGCATCCAGGATCTCGCCCTCGATCTGGAGAAGCTCGACCAGGAACTCAAGCAGCATCCCATCAGTGACGCCGCGTCGTTCCTCGCCGCGGATGAACTGGCCCAGGACTTGCGCCTGCGCCATCCGCTGATCGCGCCGGCGTCCGTGGATGTCGTCGTTTCCAACTGCGTGCTGAACCTGGTGGATCCCCGCGCCAAGGCGCAGTTGTTCAACGAAATCTTCCGGGTCCTGAAAAAAGGCGGGCGCGCCGTCATCTCGGACATCGCGAGCGATGAGCTGGTTCCCGGGCCAATGCAGAACAACCCGGAGTTGTGGTCGGGTTGCATTTCGGGGGCGTTGACCGAGGAAGGTTTTTTGCAGGCGTTCAGCGACGCGGGTTTTTACGGCATTCAAATTCTCCAGCGCGACGCGGCTCCGTGGCGCACGGTGGAAGGGATCGAGTTCCGCTCGCTGACGGTCGAGGCGTTCAAAGGCAAGCAAGGCGAGTGCTTTGAGCGCAATCAGGCCGTCCTCTACAAAGGCCCCTTCAAGGAAGTGCTCGATGACGAACATCACCGTTTCGAGCGCGGCCAGCGCCATGCCGTCTGCGACAAGACCTTTCAGCTTCTGAAGAAGGCGCCCTATCGCGACGCGTTCGAGTACATCGCCCCGCACCAGGAAATCCCGCCGGGCGAAGCGAAACCGTTCGATTGTACCGCCATGCGAATCAGGCATCCCAAGGAAACCAAGGGGCAGAATTACAACGTCACCACCGCAGCCAGCCAGTGTTGCGACGGCGGGAATGGCTGCTGAGGCATGAATCGCTTCGAGCACAAGCTGGCTGAACACGGGTTGAGCTTGCGTCGGGGACAGTTCACGACGCTGCAACTCAACCTCGGCCGCAAGTGCAACCAGGCCTGCCGCCATTGCCACGTGGACGCCGCGCCGTGGCGGACGGAAATGGTCAGCGAAGCGACCGCGCAGCGCATCGGCGCCTGGATCAGCCAGCATCGCCCGCCCATCGTGGACCTCACGGGCGGCGCGCCGGAGATCAGTGAGTTTTTCCGTTACTTCGTCGAAACGGCGCGCGAGGCCGGGGCGCACGTGATTGACCGGAACAACCTGACCATCATCGAGGAGAAGGGTTACCGTTGGCTGCCCGATTATCTGGCGGCGCACGAGGTCGAAATTATTGCATCGCTTCCCTGCTATTCGGCGGAGAACGTCAACCAGCAGCGCGGCAGCGGCGTGTTCGACAAAAGCATCAAGGCATTGAAGAAGCTCAACGCCGTCGGCTACGGGGACCGTCTGCCGTTGCACCTGGTTTACAATCCGCTGGGCCCCACCCTGCCCGGCCCACAGGCCGGACTCGAGGCCGACTACAAGGAAGTATTGTCCCGCGAATTCGGCATCGTCTTCAACAGCCTGTACACGATCACGAATCAGCCGATTGCCCGCTTCGCCGGGGACCTGCGCGCGCACGGCCAGTGGGACGCCTACCTCGAATTGCTGGCGAACAGTTTCAATCCCCCAACCGTGCCGGGTCTCATGTGCCGCTCCACGTTGAGCGTCGGCTGGCGTGGCGAGCTGTACGACTGCGACTTCAACCAGATGCTGGACATGCAGTTGGCAAACGGCCGGCCACTTTTCCTTTGGGACATTACGCCGGAAAACCTGGATCGTGCTGCCATCCAAACGGGCTTCCATTGCCTGGCCTGTACGGCGGGTTGTGGCTCCAGTTGCGGCGGCGCTTTGGCGTAGCGTTGCGCTTCGAGTTTTCAAGGACTATGTTGCCCGTCTGAACTTTTCTTGACAGCGGCATTGCCAAAGCCGCCGTCCTTTGCTAACCGATGCGGAACTTTCATGAAATCTTCGCTCGTTCAACAGCTTTTCACTGCCAGCACGGCTTGCTTTGTCCTGTTGGGAGCCGGCCTCTTCGCGGTCAGGGCGCAAACTCAAAAAGGATCCATGCCTGAGTTCGGTCTGGTCATCCACGGCGGCGCCGGCACCATCCTCCGGAAGGAAATGACGCCCGCGCAGCAAGCCGAATACCGCGCCGCCCTGCGCCAGGCCTTGGACGCCGGCTACACCGTTTTGGAAAAGAACGGCTCCAGCCTCGACGCCGTCATCGCCGCCATCACGCTCATGGAAGACTCGCCGCTCTTCAATGCCGGCAAAGGCGCCGTGCTCACCAGCGCCGGCGTGGCGGAACTCGACGCCGCCGTCATGGACGGACGGACCCTGGGCGCGGGGGCCGTCACCGGAGTGAAGCGCATCAAGAATCCCATTCTACTCGCGCGCGCCGTCATGGAGAATTCCCCGCATGTCCTTTTCGCCGGCGAGGGCGCGGAAGCCTTCGCCAAGACGCAAGGGTTCAAGTTCGTGCCTAACAGCTACTTCATCACCGAACGCCGCCGCAAGGAACTCGAACGCGCCAAGGAAGCCGAAAAGAAAAAGACCGCGCTGAACCTGAATCACCTGGAATTCGTGCACGAACTCGACGGCCACAGCCTGGGCACCGTCGGCGCCGTCGCGCTCGACCGGCAGGGCAACCTGGCCGCCGGCACCTCGACCGGCGGACGCACGAACAAGAAGCCCGGCCGCGTCGGCGACACGCCCATCCCCGGCGCGGGCACGTACGCCAACAACCGGACCTGCGCGGTTTCCGGCACCGGCCACGGCGAATATTTCATGCGCACCGTCGCCGCGCACGAAGTCTCCGCCCTCATGGAACATCGCGGATGGGACCTGTCCCGGGCCGCGGAGGAAGTGGTCCGCCAGATCGGCGCGCTCGGCGGCACCGGCGGCCTCATCGCCATTGACCGGCAGGGCCACGTCGCGCTTCCGTTCAACACGCCCGGCATGTATCGCGCCATTCACCTCAGCGACGCGGAACCGGTTGTTGACCTCTTCGAAAACAAATAAAAACGGCCGCGCAACCTCTGCGTGGAGTGCGATTCGAAGTGATGGTCAGAGGCGGTTTGATAAGCCCATCCTGGTGGGGCGAGACTCCGTCGAGCCGTTTCGGCCCGGGCTTTACCTCGGCTCGACGGAGTCTCGCCCCACCTGGTGACCCCTTGCTCATCCCTTCGGATCGCGCCCCTTTGCAACTCACGCTTGGCAAACCGCCCGCGAACTGCGATAAACCCCGCCATGCCTTCCGACTACATTCAGGCCAACACCGATGGCCGTTTGCATGACGCCGCCGAACCTTCCCTCTCGCCGTTGAACCGCGGTTTTCTTTACGGCGACGCCATCTACGAGGTCTGGCGCACCTACGACGGCGTCATCTTCGCGTTCGATGAGCACTGGGACCGCCTGGGACGTTCGGCCGCCTCGCTCGGCATGGATCTGCCGTTGAACCGCGCCGGGTTGCTCGCGCAAATCCGTCGCACCGCCGACGCCTTCGCCAAAAAAACCAGCGCGCAGCCTGAGCTTTACATCCGCCTCCAGGTCACGCGCGGTGCCGGCCCCATCGGCCTGAACATCGCGCTCGCCGACCGGCCCGGCTACGTGATCCTCATCCAGACGCTGAATGTTCCCTCCGGGGAACAGCGCCGGCGCGGCATCCGGCTCGGCCTGGCGACGCAGTTGCATCGCAATCACCCGTTGGCGCTCAACCCCGCGTGGAAAACCGGCAACTACCTCAACAACATCCTCTGCCTGCGCGAAGCCATCGCAAATGGCGCCGACGAAGTCCTGATGACCAATCTTGCCGGCGAAATCACCGAAGCCGCCGTCTCGAACGTGTTTTTTGTGCGCGACGGCACGCTCTGCACGCCGCCGCTCGCCGCCGGCATTCTCGAAGGCATCACCCGCAGCTACATCCTCCGTGAGATCGCCCCGCGCGCCGGCATTCCCGTCAGCGAAAAGCCGATTCGAGCCGCAGAACTGAACACTTTCCAGGAATGTTTCATCAGCGGCACGACGAAAGACATCCTGGCCGTGTCGGCCGTTGACGATATTCGCTACGCCGTGGACGACCACACCGTCACGCGCCGGCTCGACGCGGTGTTCCAGGAGTTCGTGCGCGAACAAGTCGCCCGTCACGCCGACTTGAAGGCTTATTCTGCGCCAGTCAAAGCTGCGCCGGCGGCCGCATTGGCCACGGCCCGCTGAGTCTGGTGCGCCCGCCGGAAAACCACGATGAACTCCCTTCGCCGCATCAGTCTGACGCATTGGATTCTCATCTCAATGGTCATCGGCCTGGTGATCGGCTGGCTGTTCCCCTCCGAATCGCAGCAGTTGAAGGTGATCTCGAACGTCTTCCTGCGGCTCATCAAGTGCATCATTGTGCCTATCATCTTCGGCACGCTCGTCGTCGGCATCGCCGGGCACAGCGACGACTTGAAAGCCGTGGGGCGTCTTGCGTTCAAGTCCATCATTTACTTCGAGATCGTCACCACGCTCGCTCTGGCCGTGGGACTGGCCGCGGTGAACCTCGTCAAACCCGGCGTTGGCGTGTCGCTCGCCGCCCCAGCCGAGCAGGGCAAGGAATATTCCGCGAACAAGCTCACCGTCGCCGGGATGATCGAACACACCGTGCCCAAAAGCTTCTTCGAGAGCGCCGCGGCGAACGACGTGCTCCAAGTCGTGGTTTTCGCCGTGATCTTTGCGGTCGCGCTCACGCAGGTGAAGGGCAAGCCCAGGGAAACGATGCTCAACTTCTTCGAGGGCCTGTCGGAGGTCATGTTCAAGTTTACCGGTATCGTGATGAAGTTCGCTCCGTTCGGCATCGGCGCTGCCATGGCGGTCACCGTCGGCCACAGCGGCCTCGGCGTGTTGATAAACCTGGGCCAGCTGGTGCTCACGCTCTACGGGGCGCTGGTGGTTTTCGGTCTCGCTGTCTTGTTGCCGGTCGCGCTGCTGGCGCGCATTCCCATCGCGAAGTTCTTCCGGGCGGTCAAGGAGCCGGCCCTGATCGCCTTCTCGACGACCTCTTCAGACGCCGCGTTGCCGGACGCCTTCAAGCGCATGGTCGAGTTCGGCGTGCCCAAGCGCATTGTCTCGTTTGTGCTGCCGACCGGCTATTCGTTCAACCTCGACGGCAGCACGCTTTACCTCGCCATCGCTTCGGTCTTCGTCGCGCAAGCCGCCGGCGTGGAAATGTCGCTTGGCCAGCAATTGTTGATGATGCTCACGCTGATGCTCACCACCAAAGGCATCGCCGCAGTGCCGCGCGCCTCGTTGGTCATTCTGTCAGGCACATTGACCAGCTTCGGCCTGCCGTTGGAAGGTGTGGCCATCATTCTCGGCGTGGATGAAGTCATGGACATGGCGCGCACGACGGTGAACCTCGTCGGCAACTGCCTCGCCTCTGCCGTCATGGCCCGCTGGGAGGGCGAGTTGAAACTCGACAACGGCAACGCCGGCGCAGCACCCGTCGAGGCAGCCGCGCCTGTGCTCCGCGAACCTCAAGCATAAAATGTTTCGCCGATCTCTCTCCACCTGTTTCTTCCTCTTTCTGACGCTGGCCGCTCCACTGCTCCGCGCCAACACCGCTACGGGCCAACGCGGCATGGTGGCCACCGTCCAACCGCTCGCCACCGAAGCCGGCGTAAACGCCATGAAAAATGGCGGCAACGCCATTGACGCCGCGGTGGCTGCCGCGCTGGCGCTCGGCGTGGTGGATGGGCACGATTCGGGAATCGGCGGCGGCTGCTTCCTGCTCATCCGGCTCGCCAACGGCAAGTTCGTCGCCATTGACGGGCGCGAGATGGCGCCGGCGGCCGCCACCCGCGACATGTATTTGCGCAACGGCCGGGCCGACACCCGGCTCAGCCAGAGCGGCGCCCTGGCCTCGGCCACGCCGGGCGCGCTGGCGGCGTATGACTACGCCGTCGCGCATTACGGCAGGCTGAAACTCAAGGATCACCTGCTTGCCGCCGCGGACCTAGCTGAAAACGGTTTCAAACTCGACAGTCGATTTGCCCAAAAGCTGAAAGCCACAGCCCAGGACCTCGCCCGCTTCGACAGCGCCCGCGCCATTTTCCTCAAGCCCGACAAAAAACCTTACGCCGAAGGTGAACTGCTGCGTCAGCCGGAACTGGCGCGCACTTATCGCGCGATTGCGGCCGAAGGGATCAAATGGTTTTACCGCGGCCCGTTCGCGCAGGCCACAGCGGAGTGGATGAAGCAGCACGACGGCATCCTCACCGCCGAGGATTTTCAACGCTACCATCTCGAACTGCGCGAGCCGACTTTCACCACCTATCGCGGCTGGCGGATCGCCAGTTTTCCGCCGCCCAGTTCCGGTGGCGTACACGTCGCCCAACTCCTCAACGTGCTCGAAACGCGCGACCTCAAGGCGCTGGGCGCCGGCTCGGCGGATTTCGTCCACTTCGTGACCGAAGCGATGAAGCTCGCCTTTGCCGACCGCGCGTATTGGCTGGGCGATCCAGCCTTCGCCAAAGTCCCGCGCGGCCTGGTGAGCAAGGAATACGCGGCGTCACTCGCCGGCCATATTCAAATGGACCGCGCCTCCGTTGTGGCGGGGCACGGCACACCGGACAAGGCCTACGACGACGTTTTCGGCAAACATACTACGCACTTCTCCACCGCCGACGCGGAAGGCAACTGGGTCGCCTGCACCGCCACCATCAACACGGCTTTCGGTTCGAAGGTTGTGGTGCCGGGGACGGGCGTATTGCTGAACAACCAGATGGACGACTTTTCCGCGCAGCCCGGCGTGGCCAATCATTTCGGGCTGATCGGCGCGGAGGCCAACGCCGTCGCGCCCGGCAAGCGGCCGCTCTCGAGCATGTCGCCGACGATTGTGCTCAAGGATGGCCAGCCGATCCTCGCCGTCGGCGCAGCGGGCGGGCCGACCATCATCAGCCAGACGGTGCTGGCCATCATCAACCACCTCGACTTCGGCATGGACGTGCCGTCCGCGCTTCAGGCCGCGCGTTTCCACCACCAATGGAGTCCGGACGAACTGAAAATCGAAACCGGCTTCAACGCGGTGGTCCTGAAGGAACTGGAGAAGCGCGGGCACAAACTTTCCAGGAGCGAGGCGTTCGGCGCGTGCAACGCGGTCGGCCGCAGCGCCGATGGCAAGAGTTTCGTCGGCGCCAACGACCCGCGCGTGCCCGGCTCGGCGATGGGATTTTGACATATTGCCGGCCACGCACCGGTTCGATTCAACCCGAAAACCGGGATGGAGAACCACGGATGACACGGATGGCACGGATGAAGAGGAACTTCTGCACGGAACTCCCCGAACCGATCCGTACAGAGCCTCACGAACGGAATGCTTTCATTATCCGTGTCATCCGCGAAATCCGTGGTTTCAGCTTCGAAACTCGGGTTCAATGCGCGCGACGATGAGTTCCGCTGACTCCAAAGCGTTTCAGAAGTTGATCGCCGTGCCGTCGCTGCCGGAATTGGGGCCGGGACCGCGCGCGGGCGTGCTGCCCCTGGATGAATTGAACGCCCGGCTCGACCGTTTCCTCAGCGCGGTGAAACTTCCGGCCCACACCGGCGCATTGCTGCGCGCCGCCGCGTTGCTCTGGCACGACCACCACGAGCCGGCCCACGCCCTCGTGCAGGATGACCCGTGCCGCGAAAGCAGTTTCCTGCACGCCATCCTGCACCGGCGCGAGCCGGACGCCGGCAATGCCAAATATTGGTTTCACCGCGTCGGTCCACACCCGGCCTTCCCCGTCATCGCCGCGCGCGTGCGCGTGTTGCCGGCGGGCGCGGCACTCACACTGCTGCAAGAGAAATTGACACCGAGCGGCGCATGGGACCCGTTCGCCTTCGTGGATGGCTGCGAACGCGCGCGCCGCCGGGGCGGCGATGATCCGCAGAATATTTTCCTCCGCCAGGCGCAGCAGACGGAATTTGAGGTGCTTCTGGAATATCTCTTCGGACCAGAGTGAGGGCCCGCTGGATTCTAGCAGTGGTTTCAAAAGGTGGGGCGAGACTCCGTCGAGCCAATTCAATCCGCGCCCGACCCGGCTCGACGGAGTCTCGCCCCACCATGGTTGGCGTTATGAAGCCGCGTTTAGGTTTTCGGCGCCCGGGCGATGATGCGCCTCATTTGCGCCGCGGTGAACGCCCGCAGCGTCTTGGTGCGGACGTTGCCCAGCGCCCCAACCGCCAGCAGCACCGACGTGGCCGCCTCGTCGTTGGGCGCTTCGAACACCAGCAGACCGTCGTAATCGCCCAGGGTCCAAAAGACGTCGCGCACTTTGACGCCGGCCTTTTTCCCCAGAGCGGCAAACGCGCTCGCGCGGGCGGGCGACTGTCGGAAATTTTTTGCGCCCTGTTCGGTGAAACGGAAGAGAGAAACATAACTCGCCATAATTCGATCCTCGGTCAAGGGTTTTACACGTTGTGAGACGTCAACCGGGCTTCCTCAGCCGGTTCAACACACTGCAAGCATAACCGCGCCGCACGCCGCCGTCAAAGCCGCGCGAATGGCGGCAGTGACCTAATTTGAATGTCCTGGAGCGCGGCTGTGTCGCGCTGGGCGATCAGCCGCAGCGTGTGAATTTCTATGCGCTGCGGCTGGTCGCTGCGACACAGCCGCGCTCCAAGCAAATTAGGACACCACCCGAATGATCTGCAACTGTCACATCACCAGGTGTCTGCGCGGCGCGATGAGCAGTCCGTAGCGGCTGTCTTCGGCGCGCAATCGGATGCGCGTGTCAAACGCGCGTGAGAGCGTCCGCGAAGTCAGCGCGGCTGCTTTCACGCCCGCGGCAAGGACGCGGCCGGCTTTCAGCAACAGCACGTGTGAGAAGACCGGCATGATTTCCTCCACGTGATGCGTCACCAGCACCAGCGTCGGGGAACCTTTCCGCATGCCGAGGCGTTGAATAAATTGCAGGAAATGCTCGCGCGCGGCCGGATCGAGTCCGGCGCACGGCTCATCGAGAATCAGCAGGCGCGGCTGGGCCATCAGCGCGCGGCCGATGAGCACACGCTGGCGCTCGCCCTGGGAGAGCACCCGCCACGGCCGTTCGGCGAGTGGCGCGCACTCGATTTGTTTGAGGAGGCGCGCTGCGCGGGCACGGTCGGCCTGCGTCACTCTTCCCCACAGATCAATCATCGCGTGCCGGCCGCTGGCCACCGTTTCGAGCGCCGGCTCGGATTCCGCCATCATCTGGCGAATCGAGGAACTCACCAGCCCGATCTGCTTGCGCAACTCGCGCCAGTCCGACTGGCCGTAGCGACGGCCCAGCACCGCAATTTCACCCGCCGTCGGCGTCAGGTATCCCGCCAGTGCGCTGAGCAGGGACGTCTTGCCCGAACCGTTCGCGCCGAGGATGACCCAATGCTCGCCGCGCTCCACACGCCAGTTCACGTCGCGAAGTATGTGAACGCCGTCGCGAACGACGCTGAGGCCGGAAACATCGAGCACCGGCAGTGTTGATTTCAAGCGCATCGGTTGAATTTCGGACGCGAGCGGCACGTTCGCAGTCTGCCTGGGCCGCTATGGGCCAGAGACGGGGTACGTTTCTCCCTCTCCCTCTGGGCCGGGGTGAGGGCGACGTTTCGGAGGATCCCACCCATTGTTTTCAGCCACGCGCCTCGATTTGTCCAATCGCCAGCAGAATTCCGTGCAGCAGTGCATGCGGATTCGGCGGGCAGCCGGGAATGTAAACGTCCACCGGGATGATCGAATCCACGCCCCCGCAGGTGGCGTAGTTCCGGCCAAAGATGCCGCCGCTGCAACCACAGGCGCCAACGGCGACGACGAGGCGCGGTTCGGGCGTGGCATCGTAGGTCTTCCGCAGCGCCAATTCCATATTGCGCGTCACCGGACCCGTTACGAGCAGCATGTCCGCGTGGCGCGGCGACGCGACGAAATGAATCCCGAAGCGTTCGATGTCATAGACCGGGCTGTTGAGGCCGTGGATTTCGATCTCGCAACCGTTACACGAGCCGGCGTCCACCTGGCGGATGTGGAGCGAGCGGCCAAACGCTTTCCGAACGCGCTGGCGCAATTGCTCGCCCAAAGCCTCCGGCGCACCTGAAGCGCTGACAACCATTTGTTGCATATGCAACAAAAGGTTGTCCGCACGATCCGCCTGGTTTCGACCCGAAGAGACAACCAAGGAATCGTGTGTGCCATCGGGGTTCAGGCGATACTCAGCACTGGTCACGAGAGCGTCGCGGCGGCGGGCCGCAAGTTCGCACTGGTTGGTCATGCGAATGGCCGGATCCACGTCGGCGCATAGTCCGCAGAAGATGCACTTCGCCAGATCGAGCTGGGCGACGCGCCGGCCGTTCGCGTCTTCATACGAAATGGCGCCGGTCGGACAAATTGCGGCCGCAGGTCGAGCGTCCTTCCAGCCAGCCCAATCAATTTCCGGTTTCCCGCGCGCTCGATTGGAAACTTCCGGCGGCGTCTGCGGATAGCTTGTCGTGACGACGCCGGTCTTCAAACTTTGACGAAGGGTTTCAAACATAATCAGCGATCGGTTCCCGAATAGGACAGGTTGAAGCTTTTGTTCACGACCGGGAAATCCGGGATGATGTTGCCCAGGATGGCCTCGCTCAGGGCCGGCCAGTTTTGCAGCGACGGGTCTTTGACTTTGCAACGCGCCAGCCGGTTGCCGGGCGCCGTGTGAATCCAGTGAAAAATTTCGCCGCGCCAGCCTTCGACGTAACCGAGCGCCACGCGACCCGGCGGCACTTCGCCGACGCCCGCCGCAATAGGACCGGCGGGCATCCCGCCAAGGCGGGACACCACCTGCCGGATGATGCCGAACGATTGAAAGATTTCTTCACGGCGCACGACCATGCGGCGTTGCACGTCCCCTTCGGTGAAAACCGGCACGGTAAACTGCACTTCGTCGTAAAAGGCATGCGGGAAGTCGCGGCGCAAGTCGTGGTTGAAACCGGACGCCCGGCCGGCAATGCCCACGATGCCGAGGTTGCGCGCGACTTCAGGCTTGAGCACGCCCGTCGTCTCCAGCCGGTCGCGCGTGCCCGAGTGCGAGCGGATGAGTTCGACAAGATTATTGAACTCTTTCTCGAACTCATCCACGAGTTTGGCCAGCGCGTGGAGTCGCTCGGCGTCAAAATCGAAACGCACGCCGCCCAGGCAGGCCATGCCGCGCAAGAGACGGTTGCCAGTGAGCTGTTCGTTTTCGCGCAGCACCCGCTCCTTGAGCCGCATCGCGTGCATGTTGGCAGTGACGAACGCCACGTCCGTGCAGATCGCGCCGATGTCGGCCACGTGGTTGTAGAGGCGTTCCAGTTCGAGGCAGAGCGTGCGGAGCGCGCGGGCGCGCGGCGGCGCTTCGACTCCGGCAGCGCGCTCGATCGCATGGCAGAACGCTGTCGCGTGCGCGAAACTGGAATCGCCGGAAATGCTCTCCGCGAGCCGGACGCAATGGGGGAGGGGCAGGCTCTCGAAAAGTTTCTCCGTACCTTTGTGGGTGTAGAACAGGCGCAATTGCAGGTAAAGAACCGGCTCGCCCGCAACGCTGAACAGGAAGTGTCCCGGCTCGATGATGCCCGCATGCACCGGGCCGACCGGAACTTGGAACACGCCTTCGCCTTCGACCTCGCGGAACTTGTGTCGCACGCCGGTGAAGGGCGGTAACTTTGTGTGCAAGTCAAAGTCCTTGCGCAGCGGGTGAACCTCCGGCCAGTCGTCGTGGAGGACGCAACGGCGCGGATTGGGATGGCCCACCAGTTTGATGCCAAACAGGTCCTGGATTTCGCGCTCCTGCCAATTGACGGCGTGAATGGCGTTGGTAAGCGAGAGCAACTCCGGCTTGTCTTGCGGAATGGGCACCCGTACCAGCACGAAGCCGTGTGCCGAGTCGAGCGCGTAGAGATGGTAAACGAAAAACACTTTGTGTCCGGCACGGGCATCTTCGGCAAACACGCCGGCCAGCCGGCCGTTGTATTTCTTGTGGAAAATCGAGCAGAGCGCGCCAGCCAGTTCGGGTTTGGTGTGCAGGTAAAGCTCGTTGGGTTGCGGCGCGTGCGGTTCGATTTGAGCGCCGAAACGATGCGTCAGTTCGTCGAGGACTTGGCAGAGTGAGGGAAGAAGGTTCATTGATTACCCCCAATCATCTCTGCCGCACGATGCACGAGTTCATAAATCGGCGCGGGCAGCACCAGTCCGAGTCCGATGACCGGCATGCCCACGAGCAACATTGCGCCGAGCTTCCACGGACATTCCGCGCCGCGCGCCATGCCGTGTGCCGGCAGGCCGAGACTCAGCTTTGACAGGTGAACGAGAAAGCCGGCAAAAATCGTCACGATGCCCGCGACAAACAATCCCGCCGGCCACATGCGATCTGCCGCCAACGCCGCGCTCAGAATTGTAAACTCGCTTTGGAACAGGCTGAACGGCGGCACGCCGGTGACGGCGAACGTCGCCATCAGAAACAGCCCGCCCGTCCACGGCAGCGTGTGGATGACGCCGGCGACTTTGCGGAGATACGGCGTGTCGTAGTGTTGTTGCACGTTGCCTGCGCAGAAAAATACGAGCGGTTTCGCAACCGCGTGAAAGACCATGTGCAAGACTGCGCCGAGCGCGCCGAGTTTGCCGCCGAAGCCGAGCGCCGCAACCATGATGCCCGCGTGGTCAATGCTTGAATAGGCGAGCAGCCGCCGGAAATTCCGTTGCACCAGCACGAACGGCGCGGCCACAAGGATGGACGCGACGCCGAACAGCACGAGCAGATGGCCGGTGTAATCATGGCCGAGGCATTTCGTGGCCAGCGCGTAGAAACGCATGATGCCGTAAATGGCGCAGTTGATGAAAGCCGCTCCGAGCAACGCGGCTGACGGCACGGGCGCTTCCGCGTAGGCGTCGGGCTTCCAGGTGTGCATCGGGACGAGGCCCGCTTTGGTGCCGTAGCCCACGAGCACCATCACGAATCCCAGGCGCATCGCAGCGGGCTGGCATTTGTCCGCCACCTCGATGATCACGGACCAGTTGAAGCCGTTCTCCACGTGTTCGCCGAGCACCGGCACCGCGGCGGAATAGGTCAGCACCGTGCCAAACAGCGCCAGCGCGATGCCGGCGCTGCCGAGGATGATGTATTTCCACGCCGCTTCCAGCGAGCTTTTCTGGTTGTAGAAACGCACGAGCAGCACCGACGCAAGCGTGGTGGACTCAATCGCCACCCAGAGCAGGCCGAGATTGTTCACCAGCGGCACGGCCATCATGGTGCCGACGAAAATCGGCGTGAGCACGTAGTAACGGTGCAACAGGCGGGCGTTGATTTTGCCCGCGCGTTCCTCTTCACGCAAATAACCCACAGCATAAATGCCGCACACGAGCGCAACGAACGCGGTCAAGCCGACAACCAGCGCGCTGAGCGCGTCCACACGCAGGAATCCGCCGAAGGCTTCGACCGTTCCGTGAGCGAGGACTTCCGCGCCGAGCCACACCGCCAGCGCCGCGCCGATGCCGAACGCGAGCAGATTGAGCCGCTCCAACACGGCGCGGTTGCGCAGCGGCCAGCAGACGAGGCCGGTGAGCAAGGGCACGAGCACGAGGAGCGTCAGGAGCATGGCGTGCTCCAGAATGAAGAACGAAGAATGAAGAATGAAGAATTGAAATTGCGCGAGGGTCGTTGCTCTGCATTCTGCATTCTGCATTCTGCATTTTGGAACTTCATGGCACTCCTCGAATGATGTTCGCCGCTTGTTCCATCAGTTGGCGGACGGAACCGGGCAGCCAGACGGTGAACAGCAGCAGCGTTCCCAGCGGCAAACTCATGGCCGCGACGTTACTCGCGAAAATAGTCTCGCGCGGGTGCTCGCCATCGCCCGGACCGGGCAACAATCCGGCAAGTTTGATCAGCACGCCGCAGAAGACGAAGATGAGCGCCGTCAGCATGACGACGCTGACCAGGGAGTAGTGCGACGTGAAGCCGCCGGCAATGATCGTCAGCTCACTCACGAACAACCCGAACGGCGGCAGCCCGCTCACGGCCACGGCGGCAAGGCCGAGCAACAGCGCCGTCACCGGCATGGTTCGCACCAACCCGGAGCCGAGGCGACGGAAGTCGAGCGTGTGGAAATGCTGGTGGATGTTGCCCGCCGCAAAGAACAGCACGGGTTTGGTCAGCGCGTGATAGCCCATGTGCAGCAGCGCGCCGAAAACCGTGAGCGGCGCGTCGATGCCCACGGCCACGCAAATCAGGCCGACGTGCTCCAGGCTGGAGTAGGCCAGCATCCGCTTGAGATTTGTCTGCATGAGGATGAACGGCCCGGCCAGTAGCATCGAGAACAGGCCGAAGCCAAGCAGCAGGTTGCGGCTGAGGCCGGAGCCGAGGCAGGCGGTGGTGAGAATGTGAAAGCGCAGCAGCGCATAGAGGGCGATTTTCAGCGATACGCCGGAGAGCATCGCGCTCGTGGGCGACGGCGCTTCGCTGTGGGCGTCGGGCAGCCAGGTGTGCATCGGGGCAAGACCGGCTTTGGTGCCGTAGCCCACCAGCACGAAGATGAACGCGAGCGTTATCAAGTGGTGGTCGAGTTGCGGCGCCATCCCCAGCAAGCGCGACCAGTTGAAGCTCGGCATTTCGCCACCCGTTTTGCCGATGGCCGCCGCGTAAGTGAAGATGGTGCCGAACAACGCCAGCACAAGCCCAAGGCTGCCGAGCATGACATATTTCCAGGCTGCTTCGAGAGAGGTCTTGCGGTTGTAAAGCGCGACGAGGAGAACGGAAGAAAGCGCCGTGCTTTCCACCGCGATCCACATCACGCCGAGGTTGTTGGCCAGCACGACGAGAAACATGCCCGTGGCGAACAGCGGCGTCAGGACGTAGAACTCGCGGAAGCGCCGCTCGGTCACGGCGGAATCGGCCAGATCGCGGCGGAAGTAACGCACCGCGTAGAGTGACGTAGGCAGCGACACAATCGAGATGAGCAATACCATCCAGGCGCTCAGGGCGTCGGCGCGGAGGAACTCGTCCCACTCGGTGACGGCCTCGCCGTTATTCGCCAGCACCGTCTTGAGCAGTTTTACTCCGAGGATCAGGGCGCTCACGAAGCCGGCGATGTTGAGCAATTCCACCAACGCGCGCGGCCGGGCGAACAGGCACAGCAGCCCGACGACGAGCGGAATGCAGAGAATGGAAGTCAGCAGCATGAGTTCACCATTTGAGTTCATTCAGCTTGCTCACGTCCACCGAGGCAAACGTCTCGCGGATGCGGAACACAAGGATCCCGAGCACCATGACCGCGACGACCACGTCGAAGAAGATGCCGATTTCGACCACGAGCGGCATGCCGTAGGTGGTCAGCGCAACCGCGGCGAGCATGACGCCGTTTTCCATCGTGAGAAGCGCGAGCACCTGCGTGATGGCTTTGCGGCGATTGATCATCAGGAAAA
This sequence comes from uncultured Verrucomicrobiota bacterium, assembly GCA_964539075.1. Taxonomy (GTDB): domain Bacteria; phylum Verrucomicrobiota; class Verrucomicrobiia; order Limisphaerales; family CAZIFU01; genus CAZIFU01. The sequence continues at coordinate 59,917 of CAZIFU010000253.1, forward strand.
ATCCCGTCAGCAACAGGGCGATGGCCACGGCAAGCGTGTTGCTGCCGAGCCGTTCCAGGGTCGTGATGGGACGGGCGACGATGTAAGCCAGCACCGTCAATACGCCGCAGATGAGCATGGACGCGGGCGTGTTCACGAACGCGTCAATTTCCTGGTCGATCTTGATCTGGCGCACCAGGCGTTCGAGCCGCCACGGGAGAAAGAGCACCTTGCCGATGATCGTGAGCACGGCGATGACGTAAACGTGCGGGGCGTGATAGACGCAGCCGACGACACCCGCGATGGCGGCCAGGAGGAGGGATTGCAGGGCGAAGACGCGGATGTTGGTGATGAGCATCCGTTGCACGACGAGCAGGAGTTGCAGCACCAGCATCAGCGACGCGAGCAGCGTGATGAGCTGCGAACCGGTTTCGGAGGAGGGTGGGTTCATGGTGTTTGGAGAAGATTAAGAGCAAGAGAAAGATTAAGAATAAGACCACGCGTGCGACAACCGGCCTTCTCGCTCTTACTCTTAATCTTACTCTTAATCATAATCTGAGTCCGGTTCATCGAAACAAGAACGTGGACACCAGTGCCAGCGTGGCGAGGATGAATGCCGCGATCAACAAATCCGGAACGCGAAACAGGCGCAGCTTCGCGTTGGTGAACTCGACCAACACCACCGCGCCGCCCAACACGAGCAGCTTCACGACCAGGAAGAGCAGCCCCAGCCCAAACGCCGCAGGCGTCGTCCCGGCCGCCAGGCCGACCGGGAAAAAGATGTTCGCCAGAACCGCCATCAGGACGAGTTGCTTGATGGACGCGCCCCACTCGATGAACGCCAGGTAACGGCCCGAATACTCCAGCAGCATCGCCTCGTGAATCATCGTCAGCTCCAGGTGCGTGGCGGGGTTGTCCACGGGGATGCGCCCGGTCTCCGCGAGCAACACGATGAACATCGCGGCAAACGCCAGCGCGTGGGCGGGGTCGAGGAACTTCCAGCCAGGTCCCTGACCGGCCAGGACAATCTGGCTGAGGTTCGTTGAGCCTGCCGTGATGGCGACGGTGAAGATGGCGAGCATCATCGCCGGCTCGGCGATGGCCGAGAGAGTCATTTCGCGGCTGCTGCCCATGCCGCCAAAAGCGCTCGCGGGGTCAAGTCCGGCCAGCGCAAGGAAGAACCGGCCCAGCGCAAGGAGTCCGACCAGCGCCAACGCGCCGCCGAACAGGCTCATCGGCGCCTGCGCGGTGACCATCGGCACCAGCAGCCCGGCCGAGAGCGCCGTGAGAAACAGCACGTAGGGCGTCACCGGAAATATCCATGAGGCGTGTTCCGAGATGACCATGTCCTTGCGCAGGAACTTCAGCACGTCGAAGCAGGGCTGCCAGATGCGCGGGCCGCGGCGGTTCTGGAGCTTGGCCTTCCAGTTCTTGATGAGGCCGCTGAGCAGCGGCGCCAGCAACAGCAGCAGCGCCGTCTGCGCGAGGATGGCTGGCAGGTCAAGTTTCATAAGGCGAACACCAGCAGCAACAGCAGCGTGATAAAGATGTAAAGCAGGTAGGCGTGAATGCTGCCCGCCTGGAGAGCACGAATCCGCCGGGACCCACGCAGAATCCAAATCCGTGCCGGCCGGTAAATCCGCCGCTCGAACACCTCTTCGACGTGGCTCTCGAACCGGATCTTGGTCGCGAAGTAAGGCGAGAAGTCATACTCGCGCTGCACGTCGCGGCGGGGCCGGAACAGCGCTTTGAACATCATCCGGATCGGTTTCGAGAAACCGGTCGCGGTGTATTCCATCTGCGGCGTCAAGCCGCGCAGGCCGCAGTCCCACGTCGGACCGCGGCGCGTCCTGGAGTTGCGCGCGAAAACCAGCCACAGCCCGAACGGAATCGGCAGCAGACACACGCCCATCAGCACCAGGCCGGGGGTGGAGACGGTGCCGGTGTTTTCGGTGAGCGACGCGAGCACCAGGCCGTCGGCGAGACTGAGTTGCGCGCTGAGTTGTTGTCCGACGAGTTGCTGCGTCACCGGGTCGAGCAACCGGACGAACTGAGTCGGGAAAAGTCCCAGCACCACGCACGCTGCCGTGAGCACCCCCATGCCCAAACGCATCGAAGGCGCGACCTCGCTCGCGCGTGCCGCGTGTTCACTGCGCGCCTGGGCGAGAAACGTGATGCCGAACGCTTTCACAAAGCACGCCGCGGCCAGCGCACCCGTCAGCGCCAGCATCGCACCGCTCAAAGGAAAAATCAGCCGCATCAGACTCTCCGTCGTGCCGAAACCCTGGAGCAACGCCTGATAGGTCAGCCACTCGCTCACGAAGCCGTTGAGCGGCGGCAGCGCGGAGATGGCCACCGCACCGATGAGGAAGAAGAAGGCCGTCTGCGGCATTCGCTTCGCCAGACCGCCCATTTCCTCCATGTTCCGCGTGTGTGTGGCGTGCAGCACCGCGCCCGCGCCAAGGAACAGCAGCCCTTTGAACGTGGCGTGGTTGATCGTGTGATACAGCCCGGCGATAAGCGCGAGCGTGGCGAGCACCGCGTGGCCGCTGTGCAAGAACATCAGCGCCGCGCCCAAACCCATGAGAATGATGCCGATGTTTTCGATGCTGTGATAGGCGAGCAGGCGTTTGAGGTCGTGCTCCATCAGCGCGTAGAGCACGCCCAGCACCGCGGAGACAGTGCCGACGGCCAGCACGGTCACGCCCCACCAGAGCGGCGGCGCGCCTAGGAAATCAAAGCAGACGCGCGTCAACCCGTAGATGCCGGTCTTGATGAGCACGCCGGACATGAGCGCGGAGACGTTGCTGGGCGCGACCGGATGCGCCGCCGGCAACCAGATGTGTAGCGGCACGATGCCTGCCTTGATGCCGAAGCCGATGAGGAACAGGGCGAAAGCCGCATCGCGTTTGCCGGGCGACATCGTCGCGCCGATCCCGTGCAAGCTGGCGAAGCTGTAAGCGCCCGACGCCTGGAACAGCAGCAGGAAACCAAGAATGATGCAACCGGCATCAATGTGCGACATGATGAAGTAGAGCACGCCGGCATCGCGCGTCTCCGGCTTCTCGTGCTCAAAGCTCACAAGGCAATAGGCCGTCAGTGCCATGAGTTCCCAGGCGATGAGAAACAGCCAGATGTTGTCCGCCACGAACGTCAGCGTCGTGGCCAGCAGCAGCGCGTTGAAGAACGCGCCCAGCACACCGACGTTCTTGCGTCCGAAGAATCCCTTCGCGTAGCCGAGCGAATAAACTGAGAGCGCAAAACCGAGCAGCGAGACGATGAGGAGGAAGAACGCGCCCAGCGCGTCGAGCCGGACGGCGAACTTGATGTAAGGAATGAGCGAGGGCAGTAGTTCGAATTGCGGTGCGGGCGCGCCGGCTCCGCTGGAGAGGAAGAGCAGCGCGGCCAGCAGGCTGCTCAACGCCGAGAGGGACGCCGCGCCGAAGGAGAACGCGCTGGCCAGTTTCTCGCGGCGCATGAACACCAACCCGGCCACAGCTCCGGTGGCATAGCCGCAGAGCGATGCAACGAGCAGCGTGGCGGGCGGACTGTTCATGGCGGCGTCCGTCCAGAGGGGGCCTCCCTGCGACCGCAGCGTTGCTTCCCTGTGTCCATCACGTTTTCGCCGCACCGGGAATGCCATTCTTCCCCGCGGGTCGCAACCGGCGGTTGCCGTTGTTCGACGGAAAAAGTTTGAGGCCCTCCCTCGACTTCAGTCGGAACGCCACGTTCCATTTCATCAGCGAAGACTTAAGAGTCTGGCGCGCTCCGGACGCAAGCCAATTCGCAGCGCCAACGGTTGCTTGACCCTGTGCCGGCGGCGCGCTATTCAAGCGGGTGACATGAAAGCCGATTTGATCATGGCGTCCTGATTTTAAACGGGCGCGAAATCCCATCAGCGATGAAAACACTCCGTCCCTTGAGTCTGCTCCTGTGCCTGTGCCTCCTTTCCACAACCTGCCGCGCGAGCGATTGGCCGCAGTGGCGCGGGCCGAACCGCGACGCGCTCGTGAACGACTCGAAGCATCCGCTGACGGCCCTGCCGAAGGATCCAAAAATCCTGTGGCGCCTGAACGTCGGCCCCGGCCATTCCGCCCCCGTGATCGCGGGCAACAAGCTGGTGTATCTTGACGTCGATGAACGCAACAGCAAGGAGATTGCGCACGTGGTGGACCTCGCCACGGGCAGGGAAATCTGGAGCGCGCCCTATGCCGATGCGGCGGAGTATTCGAACTTCGGTCCCGGCCCGCGCTGCGCGCCGCTGGTGGACGGCGACCGGCTCTACGTGCAATCGGGCCGCGGCGAGTTCCGTTGCCTGTCACTGGCTGACGGCAAGACGATCTGGCGGACGAATTTTGAAACCGATTTCGGCGCGGTCTTTTACGGCAACCGTGGCGATAATGCCGATGCGAAGGAAACGGCCTCGCGGCGACACGGCAACAACGGCTCGGCGGTGATTGACGGCGACCGCATTTATGTTCCGGTGGGCAGTCCCAAGGGCGCGTGCCTGGTTTGTTTCGACAAGCAGACGGGCAAGATGATTTGGAAAGCCGGCAACGACAACACCGCCTATTCTTCGGTGATGGTGGCCACGCTGGGTGGGGTCCGGCAGGCGGTCCATTATACTGCCGATGCGTTGATGGGCGTGGATTGCGCCGGCGGCAAGGTGCTTTGGCGCATCCCGATCAAAACCGGCGCCAAACGCCACACCGCCACGCCCGTCATCTCCGGCGACACCGTCACCGTCGCGTCCCATTCCGTGGGAATCATCAAAACCAAAATCTCCAAGGCTGCCAACGAGGTCAAAGCCGAGCAAGCCTGGCTTAACGGTGAAGTCAAAACCATGTTGACCACACCGGTCCTGGTGGACGGCCACCTTTACGGGTTGGGCACCACGAAAGGGAAAAACAGCGATTTCGTTTGCCTCGATTTCAACACCGGCAAGGAGGTCTGGTCCAAGCCCGGCTTTGAAGATTACGCCTCGGTCATCGCGCTGCAGGACAAATTGCTCGTGTTGAATTCCAACGGTGAATTATTTTTGTTGAAGGCCAACCCGGCGAAGTACGAAGAACTGGGCCGCCTCCAGGTCTGCGGCAAAACCTGGAGCTTCCCCGCCTACGTGGACGGCACTTTCTACGTGCGCGATGGCCGCCAACTGGTCGCCATGGCGCTGGCCCAATAGCTTGCCGCTCCAGATGCGCTCCTGACGAGGTGCTTGATGCCCGCCGACTCCGCTGTCTTTCCATCGCATTGCTCGTTCGGCAGACGCCGTCGCAGCCTCGCTCTGGCTCTGGTGGCGACCGTGGTTTGCGGAACCCAAGCCGGCCAAATCGAACGCGACGTCGCAGTGCCGATGCGTGATGGCGTCGTCCTTCGCGCCGATGTTTACCGTCCGGAGGAGGTCGGACCGTGTCCGGTGCTGGTGTTGCGCACGCCTTATGGCAAAGAGGGAAACAAGGGCGAGGCTTATGCCAAGGCTGGCTACATCGTCGTCTGGCAGGATGCGCGCGGGCGCTACCAATCCGGCGGCCGATATGAATCGTTTTATCGCGCCCGGACTCACGACGCCGAGGACGGCTACGATACCGTCGAGTGGGCGGCGAAGTTGCCCGGCTCTTCAGGCAAGGTCGGTACGTTCGGCGCTTCCTACAACGCCTTTTTGCAATGGCGCCTCGCTGCCCTCCGCCCGCCGTCGCTGGTGGCCATGGCCGCCCGATCCATTCCCGCGCGGCTGACCGATCTCGAAGGGCCGGGCACCATCCGCCCGGGACGCCGGCTGATGTGGTGGCATGACACGATCTCGCCCGATTTGCGTCGACGGTCGGACCGTCCCGGTGCGCACACTTCGGCCGAAGCCCAAAAACTTTGGGCTGCGGGCGAAGGCGACCACCTGTTGCATTTTCTCCCGTGGCTCAACTTGCCGGACAGTGCCTTCGAGGACGAGGCCGAAGCGGTGCGCAACTGGTTGCGCCATCCCGACACCGACCCGTGGCAATTGGACAAGGCGTGCCGCGAAGTCGCGGTGCCCAATCTCGACATTGTTGGCTGGTTCGATCACTGCAACGGTTCCATTGACCTGCACCGGGCGATGATCAAGCAGGGGCGTACCAAATCCGCCCGCGACGGCCAGCAACTCATTATCGGTCCGTGGAACCACAACGGCGCGGGCAATCGAAAAGTCGGGACGATCGATTTTGGCCCCGCTGCCGCGCTGGACATTGCGGAAACGGAAATCCGCTGGTTCGACTATTGGTTGAAAGGCCAACGCAACGGCGTGAATCAACAAGCGCCAGTGAAAATTTTCGTGATGGGCGCCAATCGCTGGCGCAACGAAGAGCGGTGGCCGCCGAAACGTGCCCGTCAGACGGAATGGTTTCTCACCGGTGCCGGCCATGCGAATACGCCCGCGGGCGACGGCCGGTTGGTTTCAAAACCTCCCGTCAGTTCGCTCAGCGATCACTACCGCTACGACCCGCGCGACCCCGTTCCAACGCTTTGGACTTCCAATCTGTTCACGCTTCCCGCCGACCAGCGCCCGCTGGCACAGCGGCAGGACATATTGGTTTATCAGACCGAACCGCTGGCCGAACCGTTGGAAGTCACCGGCTGCCCGGAAGTCGTGTTGTATGCGGCTTCCTCGGCGCCCGATACCGACTTTTTTGCGCGCTTGATTGATGTCGCCCCCGACGGCGTCGCGCGCGATGTCGCGATGGGCATGGTGCGCGCCCGCTACCGCGATTCTTTGAGCAAACCAAAACTGCTCAGACTTGGTGAAGTCACCCGGTTCACGATTCGCCTCCGTCCCACGTCGAATGAATTCCTGGCCGGCCACCGCATCCGGCTCGACATCACCAGTTCCGACTTCCCCAACTACGACCGCAACCACAACACCGGCGCCGATCAAAATGCCGATGCCACCTTGGTCGTCGCCGGGCAAACGGTGCATCACGGCGCGCGGTACAAATCAAAACTGATTTTGCCGGTGATCCCGAAGTAAACAATGAGGGGCGAAACCGACCTCGTGCCGTGGTTGTTTCCTTGAACCTGGTAGCAGCCGACGTAAGGAGGCTCTGATATTTTCTCCGTTAAAATGAGCCTCCTCACGTCGTCTGCTACGATTCACTGCTTCCATTCAAAACCTCGATTACAATCGGCCGTGTCAATCGGCCGGTGACTTGATGAATGGAAGCGGTTAACCTCCGCCGGTGGGCAAACCCAAAACCATCGAGTTGATCAGCGGCGTCACCATTCCCATCCTTTACGAAGACCGCAGCGCCCTCGCCATAGACAAGCCGGCGGGTTGGTTGCTGGCACCCGATTCGTGGGAAAACACCGGGCGCAATCTCCAACTCGCGCTCAACTCCGCCATCAACGGCGGCGAATTCTGGGCGCGTTCGCGCAATCTCAAATACCTCCGCTTCGTCCACCGCCTCGACGCCGGCACCAGCGGGGTTTTGTTGCTGGCCAAAAGTCCCGGGGCCATGCGTGCCTACAGTGAGCTGTTTGAAACGCGGCGGGTGAAGAAGGTTTACCTCGCTGTCGTCCACGGTTTGCCGAAGCAGAAGGAATGGACTTGCCGGCTGAACTTGGCCCCGCACCCCGACGCCGTCGGCCGGATGATCGTGGACGCGCGCGGAGGCAAGGACGCCGAGACGCATTTCCGCGTTGTCCGCGCTGCAACGACGACCGCGCTCGTCGAGGCACGGCCGACGACGGGCCGCACGCACCAAATTCGTGTGCACCTGGCGGAAACGGGCCACGCGGTTGTGGGCGACACGCTCTACGGCCCGAAGAATGTTCTGCCGCTCGAAGGTCGCCGGCGCCTGGCCTTGCGCGCGGTGGAACTCGCTTATCCTGATCCGTTTTTGAAGCGGGCGGTTCGCATCACGGCGCCGTCCGCTGAGTTCGCCCGTGAGTTTGGGTTTAACTGGGAGGGCGAGGCACACGTCTCTTCAGTTAAAGCAACGTGAGGCCCGCAAAGCAACCCCTCACCCTGACCCCACTGCCATTTAGTTAAGCGATGAAATATTTGCAGAACACCCCTCACCTTGATCCTCTCCCCTCATCGGATGAGGGGAGAGGAAATCCGGCGGGGTCCGTCAAGCGCACCCTGAGGGGTGTTTTCAAACATCCCATCGGTTGACAACATGACAGGGTGCATACTCTTCCACGTTGTTATTGCCCTGCGTCGTTGCCGCGCCTAACTTTCGCCCGTGAAACTTTCCGTCAAGAGCGACTACGCCACGCGCGCGGTGCTTTCCCTCGCGCGCCGTTATCAGGTTGAGACGGCGGTGCGCGTCGAGGACCTTGCGGCGGAATACGGCATTCCGGCCAATTATCTCGTCCAGATTTTGATCGTATTGAAGTCCAAGCAAATCGTCAAAAGCCTGCGCGGCAAGGAAGGCGGCTATCTGCTGGCGCGCCCGCCTGCCGACATCACGCTGGGCGACATCCTGCGCGCCGTGCATGGACAGGTGTTCGACACGCCCGCGTTGAGCGACCCGCAGTGCCCGCCCGAAATCCGCACCGCGTGGAAGAAACTCCAGAAGGCCGCCGAGCACACCGCCGACAGCATCACCTTCCAGCAACTGCTCGAGGAAAACACGGCGAAGGAGAAGATGTATTACATCTGAAACTGAAGACGACCGTTCATGGAAAGCGACCACCTCCAACTTTGGACGCGCATCGGGCCATGAACCGGTTAGCGCTTCGGGAGTCGCGCCAGCGTCTTGGACTGCGCCAGCCCTCTGGCGCTGTGAGAACGGGCAAGCGGCCGAGGCGAGGGGCCGGATTATTGCCAACCGTTAATGTTGTTCCGACCTCAATTCACGCCCTTGAACCTTCGTTGGCAGGGCGGCGCGGCAGCGCCGCCCTATCGGGTTCATGGAAAGAATGGATTGGCGGTCACGATCCTGGATTTTTCGACCTCGATGAAGTCAACCGCCAGTTCCAGCCTCAAACCAAGTCCAGGTCCAAGTGAACCCTCCTCCAGCCAAACTCAGTGACTTGATCGACCCGCTCGAATTCGATTCAGAGGAGTATGTCATGCGCTTTGACCGGCAGACCGGGCGCATCGTCAGCGTGGAGCGGCACATTCTCAGCGCGTTCGAGGAAGGCCAGGAAGATGATCTCGGCGACATTCCGGACTGGCAGAAGGAGGAGTTGGACATCGCCCGGGCCATGGCCAAGGATGACGGCCAGCGCTTCATTGACGCTCCCGACAAGTTTGATTTTCACGAATACCGCGAGATGGAGCGGTTCATCGGGTCGGTGGAAAACACCGAGGCTGCCGAACAGCTCTGGCGGGCGATCAAGGGCAAGGGCGCGTTCCGCTGCTTCAAGGACACGGCCAGCCGCCTGGGTCTGCTGGAGCGGTGGTATCAGTATCGGGATCACGCCATGAAGAAGTTCGTCGTGGCGTGGGCCGAAACCAACATTGTCCCCCTACGAAGATGACCTCAAAGACCGGAAACGGTGACGGCGTCTTGTGCGCGCTGGCCGACCAGATTGAAGCGTTGCTGGATGGACCGAATCCGCATTACCGAACGATCTCCCTGATCTTCGCCGGGTCACTCGTCGGCGGCTGGCAGGCGGTGCCGGTGCAGAGGTAAACTACGGGTCCACCCTTGGCCGGCAGTGTTTTGGCAAAGGGTTCGACCGCGCCCACGTTGCCGAGAACGACTTTGTTCGGTTGATAGACGGAGTGGACGGCCCGGAGCAACGCGCACGTCTTCGCGTCGTGCGGGTCGCCGGCGATGACGGCGCGCTTGGGTTCTTCAAGCCAGAAATCCAGCGCCGCGAGCAGGTAAGGGACGGCTTGTGGCTGACGTTGCAGGCGGTCGGCGAACAGGCGCAGGCTTTTCTCCGCCGCCTCCTTAAAATCCTTCCGGTCGCAAATCGCGCCCAGTTTCAGCAACGCCAGGATGGCGACGGAATTGCCGGACGGCTCCGCGCCGTCGTAGTCCTCCTTCACGCGAAGGATGAGGTCTTTGGCGGCGGTGCTTTGGTAGAAGCCGCCATCCTTTGCGTCGTAAAACTTGGCCAGCATCGTCTCGGCCAGCGCGAGCGCGAAATCAAGGTGCTTCGGCTCCAGCGCGGCTTCGTAAAGCTCGATCACGCCGGAGAGCAGAAACGCGTGCGCGTCGAGCAGTTGGACGGAGTCCCGCTCGCCGTCGCGCCAGCGGTGGTAGAGCGTGCCGGTGGATTTCTCGTTTGGAGTTCCGGCTTCAGCCGGTCCGCCCGGAAGATGGGTTTGCGGCGATGACACTTCCCCGCGCCCGACCGTCCCGCGCAGTGCGGGGCGGGACTCCGAACCGGGAGGCTGCCAGAGTTTGGCCTGGAGGAAGGCGAGGTTCTTCCCGGCGGCGGCGAGATACGCGTCGTCGCCGAGCACGGCGTAGGCGCGGGCAAACGCGCCGAGCATCAGCCCGTTCCACGAGGCGAGCACTTTGTCGTCGAGATGCGGGCGCACGCGCTTGGAGCGTGCGTCGAACATTTTCTGCTTCGCCGAGGACAGCAGCGCGAGATCCTCATTGATTTCTGTTTCGGAGGGACGAGCTACGCGAGTCCCTGACTTTTCCGGAGTCGCAGACTTTTCCAAAGTGGGACTCGCGTGGCTCGTCCCTCCGGAGGATGGCATTGGGTTTACGACGCTGAGCACGTTTTGATCAAGCAACGGTGTGGGATGGCTGTGATCCACAAAGTTGCCCGCCTCGGTGATGCCGAAGTATTTCACCGCCACGTTGAATTCCTCCGGCGCGAGCAGCGTTGACAGCTCGGCCTGGGTCCAGCAGTAAAACTTGCCTTCGTGCCCTTCGCTGTCGGCGTCCTCGGCGGAGTAAAAGCCGCCTTCGGGATGCGTCATGTCGCGCAGGACATAGGCGAGGATGCCACGCGCGACCTCCGCGTGGCGGGCGTCGCCGCTGACGAGGAAGGCGTCGAGGTAAAGCTGCGCCAACTGCGCGTTGTCGTAGAGCATCTTTTCGAAGTGCGGCACGAGCCACTGCGCATCCACGGAGTAGCGGGCGAAGCCGCCGCCGAGCTGATCGTGCATGCCTCCGGCGGCCATGTGGTCGCAAGTGGTGAGGACCATGTTGATGGCCGCGCGGTCGCCGTGACGCGCGCCGTAGTGGAGCAGGAACGACGGCTGGCTGGGCCGTGGAAACTTCGGGGCGCCACCAAAGCCGCCGTAATGCGGATCGAACTCGTCCATGAATTTCGCGGCGGCGCTGGTCAGCACGGCGGGCGCGAGCAACACGCCACTGGCCGGCTCCTGCGTGGTGAAGCCCGCGAGGCGTCGGTGCATGTCCTCGGCCGAACCGAGCACGTCGCCGTGCCGCGATTTCCAGACCTCGCTGATTTGTTGGAGCAACTGGAGAAAACCGGGCCGGCCGAATTTGCTGTCGGGCGGAAAGTAGGTGCCGCCGTAGAACGGCTTGAGGTCCGGCGTCAGGAAACAGTTCAACGGCCAGCCGCCCTGGCCGCTCATCGCCTGCACGGCGGTCATGTAAATCTTGTCCACATCGGGCCGCTCCTCGCGGTCCACCTTGATGCTCACGAAGTGTTCGTTGAGAAACGCGGCGACCTTTTCGTTCTCGAACGACTCGCGCTCCATGACGTGGCACCAGTGGCAGGTCGAGTAACCGATGGAAAGGAAGATCGGTTTGTTTTCCGCGCGCGCTTTGGCGAAGGCCTCCTCGCCCCACGCGTACCAGTCCACCGGATTATGCGCGTGCTGGAGCAGATAGGGTGATTTTTCGCGCGCCAGGCGGTTGGCGCGCGGGGCAGCCGGCGAAGGGGATGGCCCGACGGGTGCGGTTTCAATTTTGGTTTTCAAGGCGGACATGCGGAAAAAGAAAATTCCCAGGAACACACCGGCCAGCAGCACGACGGCGGTCGCGAGGACTTTCTTAAACACTCCCCAACGATAACCTTTGCCCGAGGGCAGGCAAGGCGCAAAGGCCGCGCGCGGAGGCTGACGCGCATCTACTTTTTGAGCATGCCTCGCAAAGCATGATGGACCCGCATCGAATTGCCGGGACCTTCTCCCTCTCCCCGCGAGGCACGAGCGGGGAGAGGGCTGGGGAGAGGGGCTTCACAAGGTCGCGGCATATCGGTTTTCCCCTCTCCCTAGCCCTCTCCCCACTCCTACGTCGTGGGGAGAGGGGATTCGACACTTCGAAGCCGGCTTAGCCTTTACAAAAACTGAGATGCGCCCGGAGATTGGCAACCCCGCTTGGCGGTGCGGAACTCCGAACGCGAGCGCGGCGAGCCAGTCTTGTTTGAAGTCCTGCCTTCAGCGCGTAGCCGCCGACGTGAGGAGGCGGATTCGGCGGGGGGATTGCAATGGTCCGCCTCCTCACGTCGGCGGCTACGAGGTTGGTGCGCGGGAGATTTTTCCATCGTCACGCGCGGCGCGATTGTAATAGCCTTCGCTTATGTTGTCGGAAAAGCCGTTGCAGGAATTCATGGTGATCCGTTTTCTGCTGGTGCTGGCCGCCTGTTTTTTTTCCCTGGAACTGGTGGCCGGCGCGCTGGTCGGGCTGTCGGGCGTGGACACCGGGGACGTCATGTTTTTTAACATGTTGCTCGGTTCGCTCGTCTTTCAAGGGACCATTCTGGGGGTGACCTTCTTTTTTTTGCGGCAATACCGGACCAGTTGGGCCGCGGAGTTCGGTTTTGCCACGCCGGGAGCGGGCCGCGCGGTGGGACTGGCTTTGCTGATCGGGACCGCAGCGCTGGTGATCGCGCTGGCCATGCACTTTGCCCTCAGCCAGCTCCTGATGTGGCTGCAAGTCGAGGCCGGACCGCAAATCGCCGTGAAGATTTTGCAGATGAAACCTTCGCCGGGCCGGCAGCTTTGCATGGGCGCGCTGGCGATCGGGCTGGCGCCGGTGGCCGAGGAAATTTTGTTTCGCGGCATTCTTTACCCGACGGTCAAGCAGGCCGGTTATCCACAATTGGCGCTTTGGGGCACGGCCATTTTGTTCGCCGTCATTCATCTCAATTTGCTGACCCTGGTGCCGCTGACGTTTCTGGCGGTGGTCTGGACGTGGCTCTATGAACGGACCGACAACCTGCTGGCCCCGATCCTGGCCCACTGCCTGTTCAACGCGGCGAATTTCTTTCTCGCGGTCAACGAGCAGCTCGTCCAGGAATTCATTCAATCCTGGTTACGCCGGCTGCAGGAAGGGGGCGCATGAACGAGTTCGAGCTGATCGCGCGCCTCACGCGTTCGCTGCCGGGCAACCCCTCCGTGGTGGTCGGCGCGGGCGATGACTGCGCGGTGCTCGACCTCGGCATTCCTGAACGGCTGCTGCTGTTCAAGACCGACGCGGTGGTCCAAGGCGTGCATTTCACTTCGGCGGCCGCACCGAAACAGATCGGGCACAAGGCGCTCGCCCGCGGCCTGAGCGACATCGCCGCGATGGCGGGAACACCCACCGCGGCGCTGGTCACGCTGGGTCTGCCGCAAAATTTCGACGCGGACTTCGTCGAGGCCATTTACGGCGGGATGAACGAACTGGCCGCGCGGCATCACGTGGCCATCGTGGGCGGCGAAACGGTGTCCAATCCGGAACGCATCTTCATTTCGATTGCGCTGGTGGGCACCGTGCCGAAGGACAAACGTCCTTCGCGCTCCGGCGCGCAGCCGGGCGACGCCCTCTTCGTCACCGGCCAGTTGGGCGGGTCGCGGGCCGGCAAACATCTCGGCTTCGACCCGCGCCTGGCGGAAGCGCGCTGGCTGGCGGAGACATTTTCAATTCACGCGATGATTGATTTGAGTGACGGCTTGGCGGGTGATTTGCGCCATCTGTTGGACGCCAGCAAGGTCGGCGCGGAAATGCTGGCCTCGGCCATTCCGATCAGCCGCGCGGCCCGCCGGCCCTCGCCCGGCGAGTCACCCGCCAAACCGCCTCTGCTGGCGGCCTTGACCGACGGCGAAGATTTCGAACTGCTCTTCACCGTGGCGGGCCACGACGCGGTGGCGTTGCTGGACGCGTGGAAGGCGGAATTTCCCGGCCTGCCGCTGACGTGCATCGGAAAAATCACGGCCGAGCCTGGCCTGAAAATCCGGGACAAAACCGGGTTGCGAGAACTGACGGCTCATGGCTACGCTCATTTCTCATAGCCCCGCTGAAACCGAGGCGCTGGGTGAAACGTGGGGCCGGGCGGCGGAGCGCGGGTGGATCATCGGCCTCTCTGGCGAATTGGGCGCGGGCAAAACACAACTGGTCAAGGGTCTGGCGCGCGGCCTGGGCGTGAGCGCGCGCGTGCACTCGCCAACGTTTACCTTGCTCAACGAATACGACGGCGGCCGGCTGCCGCTGTTTCACCTCGATTTGCACCGCCTCGACACGCGCGGGCAAATGATCGCGGCCGGCCTGGAGGAATATTTTTTCCAGCCGCCGGGAGTCGCGGTCATCGAGTGGGCGGAAAAATGGTTCACGCCGCACCCTGTCCCGCCGTGGCGGGCCACTCCCCAATCAAAGCTCCGTCTGGTCCGCATCGAGACCCTGGACGAAACTGAACGCCGCATCACCTATGACGATCCTGGCGCTTGAATTTTCCAGCGAGCAGCGCAGCGTGGCCGTGGCCCAAATCTGCGCCAGCCTCGTGCCGGCCGCGCCCGTGATGAAAGCCTCCCGCTCGCGTCAGGTCGGCGCGCTCGAACTGGTCGGCCAGGCTCTGCGCGATGCCGGCCTCGAACGCGAGCAAATTGATTGCATCGCCGTCGGCCTTGGCCCCGGCTCCTACACCGGCATTCGTTCCGCGATCGCGCTGGCGCAGGGCTGGCAGTTGGCGTCCCGCCCGGGCGGCGTGAAGCTGCTGGGCATTGGCAGTGTCGAGTGCCTGCTGAAACAGGCCCAGGCCGCCGCGCTCTTTGGCCGCGTTAACATCATCATTGACGCTCAACGCGAAGAGTTTTGCCTGGCGACCTGCACCGTCGGCGAACGCGACTGCGCGATCATCGAACCACTGCGGCTGGCAACGCAGGTGGAAATTCAGGCGCGGGAGAAAGCCGGAGAAATTATCCTCGGCCCAGAAATCCGGCAGTGGTTTCCGGGAGGACGGGAACTTTTCCCGGACGCCGCCACGCTCGCGGCGCTGGCGGCGGGCCACACCGATTTTGTTTCCGGTGAAAAGCTGGAGCCGATTTACCTGCGCGAAACGAGCTTTGTCAAAGCGCCGCCGACGCGGGTAGTGTCTTAATCTTAATCTTTCCCTTAATCATAATCTCTGATCGGCAAGCGATTAAGATTACGATTAGAATTAAGATCAAGACACCGCCCCGCCCATTACACACGTAGAATCAAGCCAGCCGTCGCAACGCGCGAACGGCCTTCACGGCATCGTCCTCGTCGTCGAGCGCCAGGTAGGCGACGAACTTTCTGGCGACCACTGTGGCGCTGAAACCGCGCAGGTTAAGGCTCGCCGTCGCCAGCACGCGGGTTATGCGCGTGCCGAGGCCGGGCTGGTTGGCGCCCTCGACTCTCACCGAATGCAGGGCCTCGGTCTGGATGAAGCCGGCGTCGCGGGCGGCCTTGAACTGCGCCGCGCCCTGGAGCGGGGCGAGGAAGACGACGCCTCTGCCCGGCTCCTCGAACGAGCGCCGGCCCATGATGAATTCCAGCCTGGCGCCCGCCTTGGACAACGCCTCCAGTTTTTCCGCCAGGCCGGCCGGCCGGTCTTCGAGGTTGGCGGCCCAGACTTCCGCGCGAGTCACTTTGAGTTTCATGGCTGGTTCCTTTCCTGATCGGGTTCAGTGATTGGTTGACGCCGCATCTTACCCCGGACCGGCGCCAAAATCATCCTGAATTTTCCGTTGCAGCCCGAACCGCGCGCAGCCACAGTGCAGCCACAGTGCTTGACCCGCCCAGGCTTTTTCCGTCCACTTCGGCAGGACGAGACGGAACTCGAAAACACTTTCGGAACCGTCGAACCCAATGTGAAGTATGAAAGCCGCTGTTTTGTATGGCCGCGAAGATGTCCGCGTGGAGGACGTGCAGCCGGCGCCGCTGCGCGCCGGGGAAGTGCGGCTGCGCATCGAGGCGGCGCTGACCTGCGGCACCGACCTGAAAGTCTACAAGCGCGGCTACCACGCGCGGATGATTGTGCCCCCTGCCCTCTTCGGCCACGAATTCGCCGGCGTCATCAGCGAAGTCGGCAAAGACGTCACTGGCTGGCAGACCGGCGAGCGCGTGGTGGCGGCCAGCTCCGCTCCGTGCGGTCATTGTTTCTTCTGCCGGCAAGGGCGGGAAAATCTTTGCGACGATCTGCTTTTCCTCAACGGCGCCTACGCCGAGTCGATCGTGGTCCCGGCACGAGTGGTGCAAAAAAACCTGCTGCGGCTCAAACCTGAAACCAGTTTCCGCGACGCCGCGCTGGTGGAGCCGCTGGCGTGCGTCGTGCAGGGCGCGGAAGATTCCGGGTTGCGCGCCGCCCAGCGGGTGCTGGTCATCGGCGCGGGGCCGATTGGCCTGATGTTTGTGACCCTGGCGAAACATCTGGGTTGCAGCGTCACGGTGGCGGGCCGCGGGGAAGCGCGGCTGGCGTTGGCCCGGCGGCTGGGCGCCAAGCGGATCATTGACGTGGCGGGCCGGACGGACCTGGCCGCCGCCATTCAGAAGGCGGCTTCTACAATGTTCGACGTGGTCATCGAAGCCGTGGGCAAGCCGGAAGTGTGGGAGGCCGCGACGAAGCTGGTGCGCAAAGGCGGCCTGGTGAATTTCTTCGGCGGCTGCCCGGCCGCGACCAGCGTGTCGCTCGACACGGCGTTGCTTCATTATTCCAGCCTGACGCTGCGGGCGAGTTTCCATCATTCGCCACGGACGATCCGGCGCGCGCTGGAACTGATCGAAGCCGGGGTCGTCCGGGCGGCGGATTTTGTGGATAGCGAATGTCCGTTGAGCCGGTTGCCGAAATTATTTCAGTCCATGGCGATCGGCAACCACGCGGTGAAGACCTTCATTCGCGTCCACGCCTGACGGACTTCAGCGTTCGCAATTGGAAAACCTGCCGGCGTCATTTCTGCGCCTTCATCTGCCGGTGGACGAGGAGATAATAGAGCACGCCCAGCACCGCCACCGCGCCGAAAATCCAGAGCGACACGCGGTGCAACTCGCCGTGCATGAGTTTCTCATCCTGGCCGGCCACCACGCCGAGCCACGCGAGCACCGTGCACCAGACCGCCGAGCCGAGCAGCGTGTAAAGGGAAAAGAGTTTGTAGTTCAGCGATACGATGCCCGCCGGGATGCCGATGAGATGCCGCACCACCGGCAGCAGGCGCGACACAAAAATACCGAACGATCCATAGCGCGCCGCCCAGCGTTCGGCGGCGTGGAATTTCGCCTCGGGGATGAACGCGTAACGGCCATAGCGCAGAATCAATGGCCGTCCGCCCAGCCGCGCCGCCCAATACATCACCGTCGCGCCGGCCCACGAGCCGAGGGCGCCGGCGATGACGATGCCCGTCAGGCTGAACAGGCCCTTGCTGTGCGCCAGGTGCGCGGCGGGCGGGATCACCAGTTCGCTGGGCAGCGGCACGATCGAGCTCTCGACGGCCATGAGCAGCGCGATGAGCGGATAGCCGCCGGTTTCGAGCGTGGCCAGGTACCAGTCGAGGAAAGCTTTGATCATGCCGCTGCGCTTATAGCGAAACGCGGCGGCACTGCAAGCCCGGCTTCAACCGCGATAGATCGCGCGCGCGGTGCACGTTTCGGCGACGGCCACTTCCACCAGCAACGCCAGACGCGGCTTCAAGCGCTCCCAAATCCACGCGGCGATGTGTTCGCTCGTCGGATTTTCCAGGCCGGGAATGTCATTGAGATAACGGTGGTCGAGTTTTTCCCAAAGCGGCTGGAACGCATTGGCGATGTCGGCGTAGTCAATGAGCCAGCCAAGCTCCGGGTCGCATTCACCCGCGACCACGATCTCCGCCTGGAAGCTGTGGCCGTGCAGCCGGCGGCATTTGTGCGACTTCGGCAGGCGCGGCAGCAGGTGCGCGGCTTCAAACTGAAAGGTTTTGCGAAGTTCAATTTTCATGGCGGAGTCGGGGAGTATCGAAGTGATGAAGTGGAGGAGTGATGGGGCGGGAGTTTCGCGAGAGCAGAATTGCACGTTGGGCAAGACTCCAATGCTCCATCACTTCATTCCTTCGTTCGGTCTTCATTGTTCCCAATCCGTCCACGTGACCAGGTCGCCCAACGCGGGCCGGCCGTCGTGACGCCAGGTGAGCGGCGGATTTTGCATCTGGCCCAGTGCACAAATCCGCGTGACGCCCCAGCGCGCCAGCCGCTCGGCGATTTTATGGGCCTTGTCCTCCGGCGCGGCCAGGCCCACGGTGGAAACCTGGCCCCGGACGGCGTCGGCGCTTTGCAGCGCCTCGTTCAAGTCGCCGACGCCTTTGACGTAAATGAAACGATACAGGCAGGAAAGCTGGAAGCGCGCCTCGGCTTCGTAAATGACCGTCCACGCGGTGGAATTCTCACTGCACCAGTGGCGCGTGTCCGGCGAATGCGCGGCACGCACTTCGTAAAACGCGCGCCGTGACGAAATCATCGTCGCGGTTTCCACCGGCAACGGGCCGCGCGGCTCGCGCTCCTCGCGCCGGGCCAGTTCCTCCGCCAGCGACGCCGCGAATTGTTCCACCGAAACGCCGCCGCCATGTTCGACGTAGAACAGGTGCGGCGAAAGACAGCCCAACTGGTTCCAGGCGACGACGTCGGTGACCGCGCGCGACACGATTTTTTTCACACTGCCGCCGTGCAAGGCTTCGTTGGTGATGTAGCCGAAACTCACACGGTGGCCGTAGCCGAGGAAGCGCACTTTGGGCGGCAGGCGCTGACGGATGGCGGCGAGCGTCTCGTCGCTGCCGGTGGCCGTCACGCAACCGGCCTCTTCAAACAAGGCCGTTTCCAGTTCCGCCTGGCCGCCGCGCCACTCGGCCACTTCCAGGCAGGCGCCCAATTTCGGTTCCGCCTCGTAAAGCGAATGGGCGAAGAGCCGTGGCAGCAGCGCGGCCCCGGACGCGCATTTGACGAACTGCGCCGAACGCACCAACAGGCCCAGCACCATGCTCAGGAGCGCGGGATTGGGAATGTTGCCCGGCGTGATGTGTGCCAGCAACTCCGGTCCGGCGGCCAGCGCCGCGCGCCCGCTCTTTTCTTCCGCCGTCGTGGCCGCGAGGGAGTCGAGGCGATGGACGTGTCCCAGTTCCTGCGCCAGCAATGCGTGAAGGTTTTCTTCGGTCAATTGGCTAAAAAAATTGTCCAGGCCCGTGGCCAGCGTCAGCGCCGAGAAACCGGACGCCGACGGCCCTAATTGCAACGCCATTTGCCGGAAGGGATAATCCGCCTCCAGCCAGCCTGCGGCCAGGTCGCTCAGGACGCGGACGAGGTTTTTGGTCGAGCGATGGCGCAGATACTGTTCGCGGTTGCGCTTGAGCGTCTGGCAGGCGTCGTGGACCATCGCCGCGCTCAAGATCGCTTCCGGTGGCAGGTCCGCGAGAAAATAGTTGGGCAGCGTCATGGCAATCAAGGGCCGCGGAGGGCGGCGGGTGGTTGATGAAGTGCTACCGAAGAGCCGTCGGGATGTTCACGGCGCCGGATCGCGTGCAAACACGGCAGCCCCGCCAGCGAGAGCAGCATCAGCAGCGCAAGCAATCCGTAGAGCGAAAAATACCCCGCCGGAGAAAAGGCTTTCTCGCCGAGGTTTTTCACCCAATTGCCCACCAGCCAGTGCGACAGATTGCCGATCAATCCGCCCACGGTGATGAAACTGCCGAAGACCCGGCCGCGCACCGAATCGTGAACCGATTCCATCAGCGCGGCCTCGACCACGGGATAACTCGCCATGAAAAAAAATCCATAAGCCGCCAGCACCGGCACCAGCCACCCTGCCGCCACGCGCGGGAAAATTGCGACCGTGCCAACCGCCAGCAGCAGCGCACTCATCGTCCAGCGAATCCGGCCGCGGTCGCTCAAGTGTCCGAAAATCGGGTTGCTGATCGTCCCGGCCAGGAAAATGACGCTCAAGGTCAGGCCGGTGTGTTTAGGATCGTAGCCGTGCGCCTTCTGGAGGAACAGCGAACTCAGGCTGCCCATGCCGCTGCCGCCAAAATCCCGCAGGCTGAAGGCAAACGCCGTGGCAATGAAAAAAAACCACAGGGCCGGCGTGGCAAACATTTTTTCGGCGGCCGGTTTCTTTCCGGCCCGTTGAGCGGCCCCGTGCTCTTCGTCGGCGAGCCACCAAAAGAGCACGCTGGCCGCGACGCCGAGCAATCCCAACTCCAGCACCGGCGCACGCCAGCCGGAGAGGACCGCGCGCCAGCCGGCATAGATGGGGCCGATAAAAAAACCCACGCCCGCGCCGATGCCCATCATCCCCAGCGCCCGGCCGGTGCCAGTCGGGAACAGCCGCGCCACCAGGGCCGTGGCCGCCGGGTGATAAAAACTGCCGCCAAAACCGGCCACGACCATCATCGCCAGGGCCAGCGGATAATTCGGCGCCTGCGACAGGCCGACGAAGCCGAGGCTGTTGATGAGCAGGCCCGCCGCGAGCAACTTTTTCCGGCTGACGCGGTCGGCGAGCCAGCCGAGCGGATAACTCGGCAGAAAATACGAAAGGCCCATCACCGTCACCAGCAAGGTGGCCTGGCCGACATTCGCCAGATGGAAATCCTGCTGGATGAGCAGATAGAGCGGCATCAACGCGACGTGATAGATGTGCGTGAAGGCATGCAGCGCGCCGCACAGCCAGAGCGTCCGGGTCTTATGGCTTTCAGTGGGCTGCATGTTGCGGTTCGATGGGCATCAAGGAACACCCGCGCGGTTCGGCCGACTCAGCGCGGCCCAGCAGTTCAAACCCCCCGCCCCGCCGCACCGCCAGGTCTTCCGTCTGGATCGCCAGGACCGACCAGACATTCGCCAAATCAAACACGCGAAGCAAACCCGTTTCGCCTTCGCACACCTCGCGGCCAGTCTCTGGCGAGACGACTTGCGCCCGTGCCCAAGGCGGGAAGCAGAAAGAACGCGGGGAGTTTTTAGTTTTACGTTTTAAGTTTTTAGTCGAGCCGGCGATGTGGTCGTAGGCTTGAGAACCGAGTTCGCTCATGCCGTATTCGGAGACGATGCATTCGGGAGCAATGCCGAGTTGGCGGGTGATCCGGTCGTGCAATTCGGCCTTGGGCAGAACGCGCGAGCGGCCTTTGTAACCGCCGGTCTCCAATGCGCGCGAACCCGGCGGCAGTTTGAACCGGAGATTCATTTCCGCCAGAGCATCGAGCAGGTGGACGAACGAGAAGGCCGTGCCGGGCAGAACGACAGGCTGATTCGCGGCGACGGCTTCTCCCAGCGCCGCGCAGGTCCGGTCCGCTGGCAGGCTCCACGCGCCGACTTCTGAGCAGACACCCATGAAGGCGGAACGGTTCGAACCGAACTCGCGGGCCACGGTTTGAAACATGTGAACGAGCGATGAATGGGGCGCATCGCTGGCGGGCGGCGTCAGCGAGATGAAGTTCATTGGCCCGGAATCCGGTGGACCTTCGGGCAGCAGATGGCGTTGAAACCAGGGCAGCAACGACGCCTCGTAAAGGGCCAGCGATTCGGCGCCGTGAAAATGGCGGCTCGGCCGCTGCCCGGTCGTGCCGCTGGAGTGAAAGACTCTCGTGCGCGCTTCCGGCGGCAGGCTGGTCAGTTCCCATTCCTTGAACGCCGCCGTTGGCACGGCGGGAATTTCCGCCCAGTGTGAAATGGTGTCCGCCGACAGGCGGCGCGCTTCGCAGAAGCGGCGGTAGCAGAGGTTCCGGCTGAATTGCAAGGCGAACAGCTCAAGCGCCAGCGGTCCAAACGGGAAGGCGTTCGTCGCCGCCACCGTCCGGCGGATCAGGCCGCGCAGGCGCGCGGCAAATCGGGAGAATGACGCAACAGTGTTCACGCGGTTTTTCATGGGGCGCGTCGCGCCGCTGGCTGGTTTTCCGCCACAGCCGGAAACATAAATAAACGCGGAGACGCAAAACTGCAAGTGTTCAATCGGAACGATTCGATGCGTTGGCAAGAGTTCACCAGGTGGGGCGAGACTCGTCGAGCCGAGTCAGTGCAACTTTTCCCCGGCCGTCGAGTTGTGTTGATGCGGGCTTGCCTCGGCTCGACGGAGTCTCGCCCCACCGCGCAAAGGCTTATCGCCAGAACCAGGTGAGCAACGGGGCGAACACCAGACTGGGCAGATAGTCGGCCAGCTTGAATTTTTTCAGTTCGAGGATGATCAGCGCGATGCAAAACACCAACAGCCCGCCGGTGGCGTTGAGCGAGTCAATCAGCGCCGGGTTGTGGAGGTGGGGTTCGAGTGATTTGGCCAGCAACGTCAAGGTTCCCTGGTAGGCCACGACCGGAAAGAACGAAAGGATGGCGCCCCAGCCGAAGGTGGTCACAAACGCCATGGCGGCCAGCCCGTCCATCAGTCCCTTGACGGCCAGTGTTTTGTAGTTGCCGGCCAGCCCGTCCTGGAGCGAGCCGACAATGGCCATCGGCCCGACGCAAAAAAGCAGCGTGCAAGTGATGAATCCCTCGCTGAACCGGTGCGCGTCACCGGAGCCGGCGCGGGAAAACTGCTCCTTCGCATATCGGCCGAGGCGGTTCAGTCCGCGCTGCAGCCGGAGGAGCTGGCCGGTGAAATTGCCGAGCATAAGAGCCAGCAGGACGATGCCCAGTTGTTTGAGCACCTGCGGAAAAGTGCCGTTGACCGCGCTCCAGGTCGTGCTCAAGCCCACGTACACCACCAGCACGCCGAGCAACACCTTCAACGCGGACTGGTGCGTCGGCGAAAGTTTTTTCCCCGCCGTCAGGCCGAGGGCGCCGCCCAGGAGAATGGCCGCCCCGTTGATGATCGTTCCGGTCACGGCGGAGATGAAACGGTTTAATGGCCGAAGTTAAAAGTTCAAAATCGGGATTGCATTTGACATCCGTCGCAGGCAGGTTTGCCTGCCTTGGTTCGGGGCGTAGCGTAGCCTGGTAGCGCGCTTGTTTCGGGTACAAGAGGTCGTGAGTTCGAATCTCACCGCCCCGACCATTCTACTAACGCGGCAAACATTGGCGAGAATGAAGATTCCGCCTGCGGCCAAAACGACGACGGCTACCCGCGCCGCACAACTGGCGCACAGATTCCACCCGAATCCGAATCGAACTTGGAGCAAACCAAGGTGAAGTTTCCGAAGATCATCCAGAACAAGAAGACCAAGGTCGAGGTCACGATCTACGGCAAATCCAAAGGCGGCGAGCGGAAGAAGGATGGCACAAAGACCCAGCCATACCCGTTCTACCGGCTTTGTTGGCGGGTGGCAGGCCAGCGCCGGATGAAATCCTTTGGCACGTATTCGGAAGCAAAGAAGGCGGCTGAGGATATGGTCCGTGACTTGGGGAGCGGTTCACAAGTCACCGCCCTGACACCGGGACAGGCCAGCGATGCCCGGGCCGCACTGGAACGGCTCCAAGGATTCTACCAGGCCACCGGGCGAAAAGTGTCCCTCCTGGCCGGCATCTCGGAATGGTGCGAGTCTGCCCGGAAGCTCAAAGATCACACCTTGGGCGAGGCCGTGGACGGCTTCCTTTCCAGCGTGGTGACCGTCAAGCGCATGGACTTGGAAAAGGCGGTGGAAGAGTTCGTCAAGGGCCGGGCGCACAAGACCAAATCCGAAAACGGAAAGCGCCCGCAGCTTTCCGCCGGCTATGCCTACATCGTGGCCATGTGGCTGCGCGAGTTTGCCCGGACCTTCCCGGGCACGGCCGTTTGCGACCTGACCAAAGAACTGCTCAACGCCTACATGGCCAGTCACAGCGACGTGACGGCCCGCACCCGAAACGGTCGCCGCTCGGTTCTGGGCATGTTCCTGAAATGGTGCGTGCGCCAGGATTAC